>NZ_FOVS01000049.1:0-35278 GCF_900115235.1 Pseudomonas sp. NFACC24-1 | reverse complement strand
GAATTTCTTGACGACCATAGAGCATTGGAACCACCTGATCCCATCCCGAACTCAGAAGTGAAACGATGCATCGCCGATGGTAGTGTGGGGTTTCCCCATGTGAGAGTAGGTCATCGTCAAGATTGAATTCCCAGAACCCCTGTCTGCCTCAGCAGACAGGGGTTTTGTCATTTTGGGCCGGTAATCGGATCGAGCCTCTGATGCTCCGGCAAACCCCCCATGCCGTTGCTATGCTGTGAGAGTCGGGCTCTGGCGACCAAGAGGGCCACGACGTCACTGGTCATGGGGATTCCAATAATGAAAAACCCTTATGCTCCCGGCTTTTGGTGCGCCACCGCAGCATTACTGCTGCTTTCGGCCACTTATTTCTATGGCGTCATGCTCACTCATCAAATCGACAAGGCGCTACTGTTCCTCGATAGCGCGGCAGCGTTGATTGGCGTGATATCCATCGCCATCGTGGCCTGGGCTTCGCTTCAGGGCCAACGCATCAAGAAAAAACACCTCGAGCAAGGCAAGACCCTGGTGCTGATTTGGGACACCAAGGTGGCATTGCGCCGCGTCGAAACAGTGTTTGACCGTTATTTCTGGGGCAGTTACTGGCAACCTGGCCGCACATTCCAGGAAGTCATGGGCGAGCTCACCGGTACCCCGCTGGAAAAAAGCCTGGAAGCCCTGAAAGTCCAGTGCGCGGCCCTGGACAAGCAGGTCACCCAGGATGGCTGGCACTGGCTCAACAACGCCCGTGAATTGTGCGACGTGGCTAACGCCATGGCCCGGGAGCGCTATCAACTGGACTTTTGCGATTCGCGCGCAGAGTCATCGGGTGCGGCCGTGATCAATCGCGATTTCGAAGTGCTGGTGTACACCTGGACGGCCCGCCTCAAGACTTTCGACCATCAGCTCGATGAGATCGAAGTCCAATATTCGTAGACCACCTCTCAAGAAAACGTTTTTACCCCTATAAACATTGGGCCCGCAGGGGTGCCTGGTGGTAATCTCCCCTCCTCTTTGCGGCGTCGAGCCACCCCTTTGGCGGGTCAGGGAAGACGACGGCTTTCTTCAACCATGGATATCGATCGGGTCACTCATGAATAAATCAGCAAGCGTACTTTTGGGAATCGTTGTGGCTGTCGGTGCTATCAGCGCGGGTGGCGCCTGGTACACCGGGACCAAACTCGAGGGCGTGTTGAAAAATGCTATTGCCGATAGCAATAAGCAGATGCAAACAGCCTTGTCCGGGTCCAACAGCACAGCCGCCCTGGAGCTGGTTTCCATGGACCGTGGCACATTCAGCAGCACCGCCCACTACCGTCTCAAAGGCGAAGGCGAGATATTCGGTGGCGAGTCGGTCGAGTTGCTCTTCGTCGACCGGATCGAGCACGGCCCACTGCCATTCTCGCGCTTGATTACGCTCAAGTGGCTGCCGGTCATGGCCACCAGTCACACTGCTCTTGAGCGCAATCCACTGACTGACAAGTGGTTCGCTGCGACCAAGGACCAGTCGCCGCTCAAAGGTGTGGTCAACCTGGGTTATGACGAATCCATCAACGGCACCTACGAGCTGCTGCCGTTGGACACCAAGTTGGATGAGCAGTCCCAGCTCACCTTCTCCGGTCTTAAGATCGACGTGGCCGCCAGCGCCCAAGGCCAGAAGATCAAGGCCGATGGCTACATGGACAGCTTCAAGTTGACCACTGTTGCCGAAGATCAGACACCGGTGCAGGTCGAGCTGAACGGCCTGACATTGGCCAGTAACCTGAGCAAGAGCTCATACGGTTACTACATGGGTGACAACACCCTGCTGATGAGCAGCACCAAGGCCACGTTTGGTGAGCCGAAGTCGGTGCTGGGCCTGAAGAACTTCGAAATGAAGAACAGCAGCAGCGAGAACGGCACCAGCGCTTCGGGGCGTGCCGATTACAAGATCGGTGAGTTGTCGTTCAACGACAAGACCATTGGTTCGGCACAGATGGCGGTCAGCCTGAAGAACCTGGACATCCCGGCCACCATGTCGCTGATGCAGATCTACCAGACCAAGCTGCAGCCCTACGAAAAAGCGGCCGCCGAAGCCGCTGCAGCCGGTGAGCCGACGCCAGAGTTGAACCTGACCGAAGCTGAGGAAGCACAGGTCAAAGCCGATCTGGAAAAACTCTTGGCCGGTGCCCCGCAGGTGGCCTTGGAAAATCTGTCGTTCAGTACCGCCAACGGTGAAAGCCGTGCCAGCCTGATCGTTGATCTGACCAAGCCGCAGTCCATGGACCTGCCGCCGGAGGAATTGGGACGTCAGTTGCTCGCCTTGCTGGATTTCAATCTCAAGGTTTCCAAGCCGATGCTGGTCGACCTGATGACCGTGCAGGCACAGATGGAAGGCCAGACGGATGCCAAGCTGATCGCTGATCAAGCCACGGCTACCAGCGATATGTTCAGCGCCATGGCCGTCGGTACTCAATTGGCGACCCTTGAAGGCAACGACGTTGTCACCAAGTTGCACTACGCCAACAACCAGGTCGATTTCAATGGCCAGAAAATGACCGTTGAACAATTCTCGGCATTTGTGATGAGCAAGCTGGGCGGCGGCGTCGCCATCCAGTAAACCGTTCAAGTCACACCCAAAACCCGGCCCGTGCATGCAGCACGGCCGGGTTTTTTATGCTCACAGATCAGCCCTGGGCCGAAATCTGTATCGATTCTGAAGAATTGTGGCGTTCCTGAAGATGACCCGCCTGAGAGTGCAAGACTAAGCCCATTAGAGCTTGGCTGGATTCCTTTGATCCGGCTTCCTGTTTGATGGGCAAGGGGGCACTGCGACCCGGCTGGCCATGTAAGGATGCTGACGAATGCCGCGTACTGTGGGTCCTTTTGTTCAACGTGGTTTGCGCCCGTTGTTTCGCGTCGCGCTGTGCAGCCAACTGTGCTGGCCGATGCTGGCGTTTGCCGATACCGCCTATGACCAAATGGTGCTCGACGCCCGTGCCGGCCATTACACGCCAGCGCTGACTGCGTTGCGCCAGGTGCCGGCCGGTCAGGCCAGCGCCGCGCAGATCAGTGACCACCTGCAGATCGCCAGCTGGGCCGGCCTCGATACCGAAGTGGTGAAAGTCTATGAGACCCAGGGCCGCAATCGAGCGCTGCCCGTCCAGGCGCTGACTGCGACGGCTCGAGCTTATCGCAACCTCAAGCGCTGGGATTCGGCGGCCGAGCTGTACCGCCAGGCGTTGGTGATCGCCCCCCAGAACCCCGACCTGCAACTCGGCCTGGCCTTGACCCAGGCCGATGCAGGCCAGCCAGACGAAGCCGTCACCCGCGCCAAGGCCCTGGTCGCTGCCAAGCCGACAGATCCGATGCGTCGACTGGCACTGGGTTATGCCTTGAGCCGCGCCAACAGCCCTCACGAAGCGCTGTTCGAATACGACCAGGCCTTCACGCGCGCCGGCAACAGTCCAGAGGTAGCGCGCGAATACATCTACGCCCTGCAACGCGCACGGTTGCCAGAGCCGGCGCTGCGCCTGGCGCGCCTGCAGCCAGGGCTGATCGAGCGTGGCGTGCAACGACGCCTGGAGGGTGACGTCGCCGCCGAGCGGGTGCGCCTGGCGGACATGGCCAGCCGCAGCGAACAGGAGCGCTTCGTCATTGCCGACCGCGCCCTGGCCGACTACGACAAGTTGCTCGCCACCTGGAGCCCGGTGGCCGAGGCCCATGACGACGTGCTCCGTTGGCGCATCGATCGCATGGGCGCGCTCAATGCTCGCGCCCGTCGAGCAGAAGTGATTGCTGAATACCAGAAGCTGATCGCCGAGGGCGTGAGCATTCCCACTTACGCCCTGCGCTGGGTGGCCTCTTCCTATCTGGAACAGCGTGAGCCGGAGATTGCCGTCGATCTCTACCGCCGGGTCCTGGCTGCGCCGGATGCCGATCCCGCGGAGCGTTTTGAAGACAGCACCGCGCTCTACTATGCGTTGCTGGAAAGTGAAAAATCCGAAGAGGCCCGTGCACTGGCCGAAGACATGGCGAAAGCCCAGCGTCCGCGCATCGAGCTCAAGGGCCTGCCGATCGGCAACCCCAACGATGAATGGATGGACGCCCAGCAACTCGCCGCCCAGGCCGGCACCTACGGCGCCGACCTGCCCTCTGCCGAGGCGCGCCTGGAAACCCTGGTCAGCCAGGGCCCCGGCAACACCGGCATGCGCCTGGCCCAGGCCGATCTGTACCAGGCCCGCGACTGGCCGCGCCGTTCGGAAAACCTGCTCAAAGAAGTCGAGGCGACGATCCCGCGCAACCGTGACTTGGAAATCGCCCAGGCCCGCGCCGCCATGGATTTGCAGGAATGGCGGCAGCTGGATGCGCTGACCGACGACGTGGTCGCCCGCTACCCGGAAAACGCCCATGTCAAACGTCTGCAGCGCCAGCGCGAGGTACACGACATGGCCGAGCTGCGCATCGAGGCCTACACCGGCAAGAGCTATGGCGGTGGCAACGGTGACGCCGGTGCAGTCACTGGCAGCCGGGACTTTGGTGTCGAAACGCTGCTCTACAGCCCGCCCATCGATGAAGACTGGCGGCTGTTCGGCGGTGCCGGCTACGCCACCGGTGATTTCGAGGAAGGCACTGGCCACCACCGTTGGCAGCGCCTGGGCGTGGAGCGTCGCACTCGGGACATGACGCTGGAGGCCGAGGTCTCCAATCACTCGTATGGCTCCGGTGACAAACAGGGCGCGCGCCTGGCCGTGGCCCGAGACATCGACGATCACTGGCAATACGGCGGCAGCCTGGATTACCTCTCGGCCAATACCCCGCTGCGGGCGCTCAACAGCGGCATCCGCGCCAACGGCGGGAGTGGTTTCGTCCGCTGGCGGGCCAATGAAAGCCGCGAGTGGCGGCTGGCGGTGAGCCCGTCCCATTTCAGTGACGGCAACAACCGCCTCGAAACCCAACTGACCGGCCGCGAGGGCATCTACAGCACGCCGCGCGTGCAAGTGGAGCTGGGTCTGGAAGTCGGCGCCAGCCGCAACAGCGGCTCCAACGAAGTGCCTTATTTCAACCCGAAAGCGGATTTCAGCGTCATGCCGACCGTGAGCGCCAACCACGTGTTGTATCGCCGCTACGAAACCACGTGGAGCCAGCAATTCCAGGTCGGTGCCGGTACCTACAGCCAGCGTGACTACAACACCGGGGCCATGGGATTGCTCGGCTACGGCCAGCGTTTCATCTGGAACGACGTGCTGGAGGCAGGTGCCGCGCTGAGTTGGCTCAACCGCCCCTACGACGGCGATCGCGAAAGCGATTTGCGCCTGCTTGTCGACCTCACCTATCGCTTCTAGAAGAGTTTGAAGATGCCTGTCATTTCGCGATTCATCCTTCTGCTGGGGGTCTTGCTGATCAGCGCTTGTGCCCAGCAAGCCCCGGCGTTCACGCCGCCTTCGCAGCGTCCGCTGGCGGCCAATGACGCCCCGTGGCCGAAGAACCATGTGCTCGGCATCGCCTACCACGATGTCGACGACCGAGACCCGGACCAGGCGCTGGTGGCCGTGCGTACCGAACGGCTGATCGAGCAACTGGCGTGGCTGCGGGAAAACAACTACCAGCCGGTCACGGTGGACCAGATCATCACGGCCCGCAATGGCGGTCCGGAACTGCCGCCCCGTGCGGTGCTGCTGAGTTTCGACGACGGTTATTCGAGCTTCTACACCCGCGTCATGCCCATCCTGCGTGCCTATAACTGGCCAGCCATCCTGGCTCCGGTCGGCAGTTGGGTGGATACGCCACTGAACCAGACGGTGGATTTCGCCGGGGTGCCGCGCAAGCGTTCCGAGTTCCTGACCTGGGAGCAGATTCGTGAGGTGTCGAAATCGGGCCTGGTGGAAATCGCCGCCCACACCGATGCCAATCACAAAGGCATCCTCGCCAACCCGCAGGGCAACCAGCAACCTGCGGCGACGACCCGGCGCTACGATCCGGCCACCGGTCGCTATGAGACCGAGGCCGATTTCCAGGCTCGCCTGCGCAAGGACGTGGCGGCCATTTCCGAGAAAATCCGCAAGGTCGCCGGTTATAGCCCGCGCGTTTGGGTCTGGCCTTACGGTGAAGCCGACGGTACTGCGTTGCAGGTGATTGGCAGCGAAGGCTATCAAATGGCCCTGACCCTGGAGGACGGCCTCGACAGCCTGGATAACCTGATGAGCGGCCCACGCTTCCTGGTGGCGTCCGATCCGGATGGCGCCCATTTCGCCGAAAGCATCGTCTCGGTGCAGACAATGGACCCGATGCGCGTGGTGCATGTCGATCTGGACTACGTCTACGACCCGGACCCGGTGCAGCAGGAAGCCAACGTCGGCAAGTTGGTCCAGCGCATTTCCGACCTGGGCGCCAATACGGTGTTCTTGCAAGCCTTTGCCGATCCCAAAGGCGACGGCCTCGTGCACTCGTTGTACTTCCCCAACCGCCACCTGCCAGTACGGGCCGACCTGTTCGACCGAGTCGCCTGGCAACTGCGCACCCGGGCCAACGCGAAGGTCTATGCCTGGATGCCGGTGCTCAGTTTCGCCTTGGACGCCAAGTTGCCGCGGGTGCAGCGTTGGGACCCGGAAACCGGCAAGACCGGCGTCGCCCCGGACCAATACGTGCGCCTGTCGCCGTTCGACCCGAACGTGCGCAAGGTCATCGGCGAGCTCTACGAGGACCTGGCGCGGATGAGTTCGTTGGATGGCGTTCTGTACCATGACGACGCGGTGTTCTCCGATTTCGAGGACGCCAGTCCCGCGGCCCTGAAAGTCTATGCCGCCCATGGCTTGCCGACGTCCATCGCCGCCCTGCGGGACGATCCTGCGACGATGCAACGCTGGACCCGCTTCAAGAGCCGCTACCTGATCGACTTCACCCATGAGCTGACCGCCAAGGTCCGGGCGATTCGTGGTCCGCAGGTGCTGACGGCGCGCAATATCTTTGCCGAACCGATGCTCAACCCGCAAAGCGAAGCCTGGTTCGCCCAGAACCTTGACGACTTCCTCGGCGCCTACGACTGGACGGCACCGATGGCCATGCCGCTGATGGAAAAGCAGACCCGTGCACAGTCCGGCCCATGGTTGGAACGTCTGGTCCAGACCGTCAAAAGCCGGCCCGGTGCACTCAAGCGCACGGTGTTCGAGTTGCAGGCGCGAGATTGGGACAGCCAACCGGTGACCGACATCGACGGCGAACTGCTGGCCGACTGGATGGGGCGCCTCAAGCGCCAGGGCGTGACCAGTTTCGGCTACTACCCGGACAACTTCATCGAAGACCAGCCCGCCGTGAAAACCGTGCGGCCGGCGCTCTCCAACAAGTGGAATCCTTGACATGCTCGACAGACTGCTCGCCCTGCTGGTGCTGGCGATCGTCCTTGGGGTGCCCCTGGGCCTGATCTTCCTGGTCACCGGGCAATTCCTGATGGACTTCGTGTTCTTTTACCCGCTGTTCATGTCCGGACTGTGGATTGCCGGTGGCCTGTATTTCTGGCTGCACTGGGAACGCCACTGGCCGTGGAAGGACGACACCTTGCCACCGCCCCTGGCGGGCGAGCCACTGATCAGCATCCTGATCCCGTGCTTCAACGAAGGCGACAACGTTGCCGACACCATTCACGCGGCGCTGGGCCAGCATTATCCGAACATCGAAGTCATCGCCATCAACGACGGCTCCAAGGACAACACCGCCCAGATGCTCGACCAACTGGCAGCCGAAGACCCGCGCCTGCGCGTCTTGCACCTGGCGGAAAACCAGGGCAAGGCCGTGGCCTTGCGTATGGGTGCCATTGCGGCGCGCAGCGAATACCTGGTGTGCATCGACGGTGACGCGCTGCTGGCGCCGAACACTTGTGCTTACCTGGTGGCGCCGATGCTGGACAACGCCCGCCTCGGCGCGGTAACCGGCAACCCACGCATCCGTACCCGCTCGACCTTGATAGGCCGGGTCCAGGTCGGCGAGTTTTCCTCGATCATCGGCCTGATCAAGCGTACCCAGCGGGTCTTCGGGCGGATCTTCACCGTGTCCGGCGTGATCGTTGCGTTCCGTCGCACCGCCCTGCACCGGGTCGGCTACTGGAGCCCGGACATGATCACCGAAGACATCGACATCAGTTGGAAGCTGCAACTGGATCACTGGAGCATTTTCTACGAACCGCGCGCGCTGTGCTGGATCCTCATGCCCGAAACCTTGCGCGGCCTGTGGCGGCAACGCCTGCGCTGGGCCCAGGGGGGCGCCGAGGTGCTGTTCAAGAACATCCGCGGCATCTGGCAGTACCGCCATCGCTACCTGTGGCCGCTGCTGTTCGAATACTGCCTGTCCACCGGCTGGGCGTTTACCTTCCTGTTGTCGGTGATCTTCTGGGGCGCCGGCAAATTCGTCGAAATGCCAGCGGCCATCGCCGTGGATCACCTGATGCCGCCAGCCTTCACCGGCCTGTTGCTGGCCGTGGTGTGCCTGCTGCAGTTCGCGGTGAGCATCCTGATCGATCGGCGCTACGAAAAAGGCCTGTGGCACATCATGTTCTGGGTGGTCTGGTACCCGTTGGTGTTCTGGCTGATCAGCCTCTTCACCACCCTGGTGAGCTTTCCCAAAGTGCTGTTCGGGCAGCATCAGAAGCGTGCGCGCTGGATCAGTCCGGATCGCGGTATCAAACCGTTCGATGATCAGGAAGAGGAAGTGATCCGATGAAAATTGTCAGGACCCGGCAACGACCTTTTCTGGTAGTCATCGATGCGCTTTTCACCGTGCTGGCGTGGGTGGGGTTGTTGTATTTGCTGGTCAATGGGCTGTGGCCGCTGCTCGACGGCCAGGCCGGCCCGCGCCTGGGAGGGACGCTGTTCGACACCCTGGGGACTTTGCAGGTCTATGGGTGGATCGCGTTGGTCAACGCGGTGCTGCTGATTGCCTGGGCGCGTTATCAACAGCGCAAAAGCCGCAGCTTCGCCCAGCGCCGGTTGCCGGCACCGGTGGTGGATGACCAGGGCTTGAGCGCCAGCTTCAAGTTGACCGGCGAGCGCCTGGACACGTTGCGCCAGCCCGGCTCGAAGATCATCCACAACAACCAGGACGGCGACATCAGCCACGTCGTGCCGCATTTCCATTTGCTCAGTCCGGACTTGCAGCCACCGCCCCTGGCGCCATTGGAGCGACCACGGGTTATCCACTTGCCGGCCGATCAGTCTGTGCATTGATGCAAGCTGACCCACCGCTATCGCGAGCAAGCTCGCTCCCACAGGGGATTTGGGTGTGGGTCAGGTTTACGACGAGAAATCCCGAACCAGCCGCCACGCCTCGTCCACCGGCAACGGTTGCTTCATGCGCTGGGCCAGTGCTGCCATGGCCCGGCCTTCATCGCAGGCCACGGCGGCGGCAACGAGGCCGTCCTTGCCCAACAGGGCGATAAAGGGCGGATGCTCGGGCGTGCCCTTGAATTCCACCTCGTCCCAATGTTCAGCGTGCCCGAGGTAGTCGTAGCGTTTGCCAAAGTGATAGGTCCAGAAAAACGGCACGTCCAGATAGCGCTCGTCGCCGCCGAGCATGTTTGCGGCGGCGATGCGCGCCTGTTGCTGGGCCAGGCGCCAATGCTCGATGCGCACAGGCGTGCCGTTGAGGGGGAACGTCGCGATATCACCCACGGCCCATAAGCCATCAGCCACACGCATGCCCGCGTCAACGGACAGCGACTGGTCCTGTTCCCGTGGCAACTGGGCAAACGGCTCGGTGGCCGGGTGCACGCCGATGCCGACGATCACCAGATCCGCAGCCAAACGCTGGCCGTTATCCAGCACCACGGCTTCGACCTTGTGCGCTCCCTCGATCCGTGCCGCTTCGCCGTCGGTGTGGTACACCACGCCGTTGGCCCGGTGCCGGGCCAGGATGGCCTGGCCGACGCTCTCGCCCAATTGCGTGGCGAATGGCACCGGGTGCCGGGCCAAGACGGTGACGCTCAGCTCGCGCTTGCGCAGGGACGAGGCCACCTCCATGGCGATGAAACTGTCGCCAATGATCAGCGCCTGTTGCCCTGGCCGGACAGTGTCGAGAATCTGCCGGGCGTGGGCGATCGAACGCAGCACGAAGACTTGCGGCAAATCGATGCCGGGCAGCGCTGGCGTCTTCGGCTCCCCGCCGGTGGCAATGAGCGCGGCGTCATAGTCCAGGCGCCGGCCATCGGCGAGCTGGATTTGCCGGGCACTGGGGTCCAAATGGGTGACCTCGCCGTGGAGCCTTTCGATGCGTTGCTGGGTGAAATAAGTTTCATCGCGCAGCGGTGCCGTCTCGTTGACCGGCATGTCGCCGGCCAATACATATTTGCTCAGCACCGTTCGGTCGTAGCCGGCTTCGGCTTCGCGGTCGATCAACAGGATCCGGCCGCCAAACCCCTTCTCCCGCAACGCCGCCGCGCAAGCCGTGCCGGCCGCACCGGCGCCGATGAGGACAAACGTGCGCGGGTCATCGGCTGGCGGGATTTTATCGGCCGGCAGCGGTTGGTCATCGACCCAGACGTCATCGCCGCGGACTTCGACGTGATAGCGCGCCAGGCTGTCGAGGGCCGGCGGCTCGCACAAGGCGCCGTCCTCAGCCCGAAATGCCGCTTTGTGCCATGGGCAAATCAGCCGTCCATGGCACACCGCGCCCTTGGCCAGTGGTGCGCCTGCATGGGGGCACTTGCCTTGGAAGGCGCGCACCTGATCGCCTGAACGCAGCAACAGGATGGACGTGTCGTTGATTTTGACTTCGAGGCCGCGGTCTTCGCGAACATCGGCGAAACGGGCGACTTGATGCAGAGACATGAGCGTTCTCCGGCAGGCGTTTCCCTTTGGAGTCGAGGGCCGGAACGAGGTTCAGCATAATTGTCACTGCACCCTTGGCGACGCTGCGGCTATAGTTCGCAAGCCGTCCATGGCCAGACACGCACAAGGTGCCCCGGTATGACTCGATTGAACATTTTCACCCCTTGGCTGGCGGCCGTCGCCCTGGTGCTGTGCGCACAAGGGGCAGCCCGTGCCGAGGAGCGTTTTACCCTCAGTATCCCCGGCGTGTCGGACGACCGTCTTTTCACCGCGGCGGCGGCCAGTGACGCCAACACCTGTGGTGGCAAGAACATTTCCCCGGCCTTGAGCTGGAACGCCGGCCCACCGGGCACCCTCAGCTACGCCATCGTCATGTTGGACCCGGACGGCCAGAGGGGCCAGGGTGTCGACCACTGGATCCACTACGGCATCAAGGCCACCACCCGGCAGATTCCAGCGGGCGCCGGAACCAAGTCCTCGTTGGAAGGCATGAGCGGCATCAACAGCAAGAACACCCACGGCTACATCGGCCCTTGCCCGCCCATCGGCGACAGCGCTCACCACTACCTGATCCAGCTCTTCGCCCTGGACCTGCCGCCGGAAGCCTTCCCTGCCGGCCTCACCCGGGCCCAACTGATGGAAAAAATCAAAGGCCACGTCCTGCGCAACAGCAGCGTAGTGCGCCGCTACCACCGCTGACCCGAACAGCGCAAACCCCTGTGGTGAGGGGATTTATCCCCGCTGGGCTGCAAAGCAGCCCCCGCCACAATGGCGCCCCTCAGACACAAAATTGGCATCACGCGCCAAAAGCGAGCACTATCGAGCCCCTGTTCACTCATGCCGGAGGATGGCGATGACGCAGAAACCCGACGGCATCGCCCGCCTCCTGAACTGCCCCACCAAGGGCGACGAAATGCGCCGGGCCATCGCCCGGAGCCGCAAGGATTTCCTGCCTGCCGACGAGGCCGAAGATGCCGAGCCAGGCCAGCCACCGGTTCAACCGGTGGACACTGATCGCGACGACTGAGCCGTCGCCCTCTTTCAACTTATCGTTCAAATCCGCCTATGACTGCCACCCCTGTTCTACCCGGTGACCGATTCAGCCGATCCGATTACAAGACCCTGGGCCTGGCCGCCTTGGGCGGCGCGCTGGAGATCTACGATTTCATCATCTTCGTGTTCTTCGCCCTGACCCTCAGCCAGTTGTTCTTCCCGCCGGAAATGCCCGATTGGCTGCGCTTGCTGCAAAGCTTCGGGATTTTCGCCACCGGCTACCTGGCTCGCCCCTTGGGCGGCATTCTCATGGCGCACTTTGCCGATCGCCTGGGGCGCAAGCGCGTGTTCAGCCTGAGCATCCTGATGATGGCCTTGCCATGCCTGCTCATCGGGGTGATGCCCACCTACGCGCAAATCGGCTATTTCGCTCCGTTGCTGCTGCTGGCCCTGCGTATCCTGCAGGGCGCGGCCGTGGGCGGGGAGGTGCCAAGCGCCTGGGTATTCGTGGCCGAACACGCGCCGCTGCATCATCGCGGTTATGCCCTGGGTTTCCTCCAGGCCGGCCTGACCTTCGGCTACCTGCTGGGCGCCCTGACCGCAACGGCGTTGGCGCGGATCTACACGCCGGCGGAGATTCTCGATTACGCCTGGCGCCTGCCGTTCCTGCTGGGGGGCGTCTTCGGTGTGATCGGCGTCTGGCTGCGCCGCTGGCTGAGCGAAACGCCGATCTTCATGGCCCTGCAAGCCGATCGCGAAGGCGCTGCGGAACTGCCGTTGCGCACGGTCCTGCGCGACCACCGCCAGGCCTTGCTGCCCGCCGCCATCCTGACCTGCGTGCTGACCTCTGCCGTGGTGGTGTTCGTGGTCATCACCCCGACCGTGATGCAGAAAAGCTTCGGCATGACCCCCAGCCACACCTTCGCCCTGAGCAGCCTGGGCATCGTTTTCCTGAATATCGGCTGCGTCCTGGCCGGCCTCATCGTCGACCGCATCGGCGCCTGGCGCACCGTCATGCTCTACAGCCTGCTGCTGCCCTTGGGCATCGCCGTGCTCTACGCCAGCCTGATCAGCGGCAGCGCCTGGCTGGGCGTGGCCTACGCCGTGGCCGGCCTGGGTTGCGGTGTGGTCGGCGCGGTGCCGTCGGTGATGGTCAGCCTGTTCCCGCCGAAGATCCGCGTGTCCGGCATCTCGCTCACCTACAACATCGCCTATGCCCTGTGGGCCAGCATGACACCGCTGATACTGATCGCCCTGGTGCCGTGGAGCCCGTGGGTGTGCGTGGGGTATTGCGTGGTGATGGGGGCGGTGGGCGTGGCTGCGTCGGCGTATTTTCCAGGACGGCATGGGAAGGCGGTGCAGCCGTCATTGGCTTGTGAATCCTGATCCGGTTAAAGACGCTCACGCAAAAAATCCACAAAAGCACGAGTCCGTACCGAGCGTCGTCGATCTTGACTGAACACGGCGCTGATGGGCAGCGCCAGCGGTTGGTAATCGGCCAGCAGGGGGCAGACGGTACCCTGGCGAACATCGGCAGCGAACAACCACTGCGGTGAAAGCGAAACGCCCAGGCCCGACAGCACCATTTCCCGGATCGCCTCGCTGCTGTTGCAGGTGACGTTGCCCTTGATCGTTACGCTGTGCTGTCGGCCATCCTGGTCGAACCGCCAGACGTCATAATGCTCCAGCAGTGTAAAAGCCAAACAGTTATGGCCGGCCAGGTCGGCCGGTGCGAGGGGCGTGCCGTGCTGTTGCAGATAAGCGGGGGAGGCATACACCCGGCGCGGGCTGTCGCCGAGGGAAACCGCCACCAGTCCCTCGTTTTTCACCGCGCCGATGCGAATGGCAAGGTCGATGTTTTCCTTCAGCACATCTTCGTTCTGGTCGCTTAACCTCAAGTCGATACGAAGCTGTGGGTGACGGGCCAGGAACTCGCCTACCAGGGGCGCAATACACAACCGGCCGAAACTGACGGGCGCCGCCACGCGCAGAAGGCCGGCGATCTGTTCCTGGCCACTGGCGAAACTGAGCCGTGCGGCGTCGACGCTGGCGAGTATGTCCTTGCTCTCGGCGTAGAAGCGCTGCCCCTGGTCGGTCAGCGCGAGATGGCGAGTGCTGCGGGCGAACAGCGCCCCGCCCAGATGTTGCTCCAATGCACGGATCTGTTTGCTCACCGCCGGTTGGCCCAGGTTCAGCTCCCTGGCGACCGCCGAGAACGAGCCGCGCTCCACCACGCGCACGAACACCTGCATTGCATCGAGCAGATCCATCAGCATTTAGCCTCTGTCTGGAATAAATCCTATCCATTGTTGCTCACTTATCGGAATGCGTCTTCGCTCGCATGATGAGCCTGCCCACTTATTGGAGGTTTACCGTCATGAACAACACCATGTTCGCCGCCGTTGCCGAAACCGCTCAGGCGCCGCTGATTGTCCGTTCCATCGCCCGGTCCGTTCCCGGCAAAGGCCAGGTATTGATCAAGGTGCATGCCGCCGGAATCAACCCGCTGGATACCAAGATCGCGGCGGGAGGCGGTGCCCATGCACGCCAGCCGTTGCCCGCCGTATTGGGGATCGACCTGGCCGGGACGGTGGTTGAGCGGGGCGAAGGCGTGAATGACTTCGCCCCTGGCGACGAGGTGTTCGGCATGGCCGGCGGAATCGGCGGGGCGCAAGGCGCGCTGGCCGAGTACATCGCGGTCGATGCCCGCCTGATTGCGCCCAAGCCCCGCTCATTGAGCATGCGCGAAGCGGCCGCCTTGCCACTGGCATTCATCACGGCCTGGGAAGGATTGGTAGACCGCGCCAACGTCCGGGCCGGGCAACAGGTGCTGATACATGGCGGCGCGGGCGGCGTCGGCCAAATGGCCGTGCAAATCGCCAAGGCCCGGGGCGCCGAGGTCTACGCCACAGGCTCGGCCAGCAGCCTGGACTTCATCCGCGAACTGGGCGCCTCAGCCATCGACTATCGGACCCAGGACCCCGACAGCTACGTGCGCCTGTACACCGATGGCGAAGGCTTCGACATCGTCTACGACACCGTTGGCGGCCCGACCCTGGATGCGTCGTTCAACGCGGTAAAGACCTACACCGGCCATGTGCTCAGTTGCCTCGGCTGGGGTCAACACAGCCTCGCGCCGTTGTCGTTCCGGGGCGCAAGCTATTCCGGAGTGTTTACGTTGATGCCGCTGCTGACCGGAAAGGGGCGCGAGCATCATGGGTGGATCTTGCGGGAGGCCGCGACGCTGGTTGAATCAGGACAGCTGCGGATCAAGGTGGATCCGCGCCGGTTTGGCCTGGGGGACGTCAATGAGGCGTTTGTCCAGGTAGCCGAGGGGCGCGGGGCGGGAAAAACGGTGGTGGACATCGTGGGCTGAACAGGATGGAACCGTGCTCCGTAGGGTCGATTGACTTGAGCGCTCGTTCAAACCCCGTAGAATGCAGGCGCGATTATGCCGCTACCCCTCAAGGACGAATTCAACCATGCGCATTTTTACCCTCTTTCTGGCCCTCTGCCTTATGGCAGGTTGCGCTTCCAAGCCCGATTACTACATTTCTCCTGCGCCGGTGGCGATCCCCGAGACCGCCACCTATTGGATCGACACGTTCAACGTTGAAGTCGTCGGTAAAAACGAACGCTTTCTGCCCGACGAAAAAGTCCGTGACCAGTTGCACTCCGACCTGATCGTCCGCCTGCTCGACGGCAATCGCTATGCCTCCAGCAAGGACACCGCTGACTATCTGCTGGACGTCAATGCCGTCTATGCGCGCCGTATTCAAGACACTCAAGGTGGTTTCATGAACAAAATCGTCGCCGACGGTACGTATCTGGCCAGTGTCGATTTCAATTATCAGGTCAAGGTGAAGAAGGCCGGTGTCGAGGTGTTGCACTTTGCCCAGGCCCGCCAGGGGCTGATGCCGGGTGGGGCGATCGGGCAACTCGAGGCCATGAGAGGCATCGCGGGCGCCCTGACGAACAGAGGCAACTCCGATGTCGAAGACTATTACACCGGCCAGTTGAGCGGCTTCATCGCCGATGATCTGCGGGGCATTCCGTCCCGCTAGCCATGCCTGCTGCAGCGTGCAGGCGATGGCTTCAATCGCGGTAACGACCTGGTCACGCGGGGGTGGCCAGCCTTGTCTTTGCGGCGCTTCAAAAAAAATTTTTGGTCGTTAACCCGAACCCCGTGCGCGTTGCGTCTGACTCTGTGAACGGATCATTCATTCACGAGGTTCAGCCCATGTCCCGTCCATTTCCCTTTATGCGTCCTGCTGCCCAGGGCTTCGCCGTGACTTTGCTGGTGGCGTTGGCCGGTTGTGGGTTGTCTTCCTCCCGAGAGGCTGCCCAGCCGTCCGAGCCGGTGCCTGTGGCGCCCAGCGTGGTGCCACAAGGCGAGATCGCCCAAGGGCCCCATTCGACGGTCAAGCGCATGCTCATGAAGCCGGCATCGATGCCCGCTCCCAGCGTGGCGAACGATGCCATTGCCGCGGGTTACCGTGCCGAACCGCGTGAACAGTACGAAAAGCTGCCGGACAACCCCATCCATAGCGTGGCCGAAACACCCGTGTCGACCTTCAGCGTGGATGTCGATACCGGCAGCTATGCCAATGTGCGACGGTTCCTCAACCAAGGTAGCCTGCCGCCCGAAGGGGCTGTGCGATTGGAGGAAATGGTCAACTACTTCCCTTACGCCTACGCCCTGCCCAGCGACGGTTCACCTTTTGGCGTGACCACCGAGGTCGCCCCCTCACCGTGGAATCCCCACACCCGCCTGCTACGCATCGGCATCAAGGCCAGCGACCGCGCCGTGGCGGACCTGGCGCCGGCCAACCTGGTCTTCCTGGTGGACGTTTCCGGCTCCATGGACCGTCGCGAAGGCCTGCCGCTGGTCAAGAGCACGCTGAAACTGCTGGTGGACCAATTGCGCGATCAGGACCGGGTGTCCCTGGTGGTCTATGCCGGTGAATCCCGGGTGGTGCTCAAGCCCACCTCGGGTCGCGACAAGGTGGCAATCCGCAACGCCATCGATCAACTCGACGCCGGTGGTTCCACCGCTGGGGCCTCGGGTATCGAACTGGCCTATCAGATGGCGCGGGAGAGCTTCATCGACAAAGGCATCAACCGCATCCTGCTGGCCACCGATGGCGACTTCAACGTCGGCGTCAGTGATTTCGTCAGCCTCAAGCAGATGGCGGTGGACCAGCGTAAAAGCGGCGTCTCCCTGACGACACTGGGCTTCGGTGTGGATAACTACAACGAACACCTGATGGAGCAATTGGCCGACGCCGGTGATGGTAACTATGCCTACATCGACAACCTGCTCGAAGCGCGCAAGGTCCTGGTGGACCAGCTCAGCTCCACCCTGGCGGTGGTCGCCCGGGACGTGAAGTTGCAGGTGGAGTTCAACCCCGCCCAGGTCAGTGAGTATCGACTGCTGGGCTATGAGAACCGCGCGTTGAAGCGTGAGGATTTCAACAACGACAAGGTCGACGCAGGCGAGATCGGCGCCGGGCATACGGTGACGGCGTTGTATGAAATTGTCCCGAAAGGCCAGCCGGGTTGGTTGGAGCCGCTGCGCTATGCCAACACACCCAAGCAGGATGGCAAGTCAGGGGAGTTGGCGATGTTGCGCGTACGCTACAAGCCCGCTGAGGGTGGTAGCAGTCGATTGATCGAGCATCCGATTACTGGCGTGCAGAACGACGACAAGCCTAGCGATGACCTGCGTTTCTCCGCCGCCGTGGCGGCCTTCGCCCAGCAGCTCAAGGGTGATGGGCGTTACACTGGGGCGATGAGCTTGAAGGACACCGCACAATTGGCTCGCTCCGCCCGAGGTGATGACCCGTTTGGTTTACGCGCAGAATTTGTGCAATTGGTCGAGTTGGCGCAGAGCCTGAAACCCACGGTCAAACAGTGATTCTGAACACAACGGGATCAACTGTGGGAGCTGGCTTGCCTGCGAAAGCGGCATGTCAGGCAAGGAAGTGTTATCTGACACGCCGCCTTCGCGGGCAAGCCCGGCTCCCACAGCGTCATCCGCAATCTGCAAGACCGTGTTCCACATCGAAAGGAGTTCGCCACCCCCATGCCCGCTCCGCTTGATCCTCCCAGTGATGAATTGCTGCTGGCCAGCTACCGCGACGGCGACGGGGCTTCTTTCGAGGTCCTGTACGCACGTCATCGACTGGGGCTTTACCGGTTCCTCGTATCCTTGAGCAACAAGGCCGAACTGGCCGAGGAAATCTTCCAGGACACCTGGCTCAGCCTGATTCGCAGCGCCACCCAGCCACAAGGCCGGGCGAGTTTTCGTACCTGGTTGTTCCAGATTGCCCGCAACCGCTTGATCGACCACTGGCGCAAACAGGGTGTCCACAATCCGTTGCACGACAGTTATGACGAGCAATTGCACGTCCAGCCCGACGACACCAGCAGCCCCGAGCAACAGCTGAGCCTGAGCCGCGACCAGGCGCGTCTCGACGCCGCGTTGCAGGCCTTGCCCGAGGATCAGCGAGAGGTCTTCCTGCTGCGCCTGCACGGCGACCTGGAGCTGCCGCAGATTGCCGCCCTGACCGGCGCCCCGCTGGAAACGGTCAAGAGCCGCTTGCGTTACGCCCAGCAGAAATTGCAGCGACTGCTGGCCGAGGAGGTACCCGCATGATTGACACCAAACACACCCCGGATCCCGACGACGAAGTGCTGATCGAGCATTTCCGCCAACACACCAGCGGCGAGCCGCCGGCTTCCCTGGACGCCTTCATCCTGGCCACCGCCCGTCGCGAAGCCCCGACGCCCGCGCCAAGCCTGTGGCAACGCTGGCTGCAAGCCTGCCAACGGCCGCGCTGGCAAATGGCATTCGCCACTATCGCCGGTGTGGCGCTGATGATCGGCCTGGTAATGCGCTCTCCCGTGCCCCACGAGGAGCTGGCCTCACCCGCCTCGATGGAGTTTTCCGCCGATCGGCAAGCGCCTGCCGTTGCCGCTGCACCACCACCGGCCATGCCCGCTCCGGCCCCGATCACCCCCATGGCGCCCCAGGGCGAACTGGCCCGGGCCCCGGCAAGCCCTGTGCAGTCCTTGGCGGAAAAGCCCGCGACGAAAATGAGCAAATCGTCGCCGGCTGCACTGCCATCGCTGGAGCAAGGCCTGATGGAGATCCTGCGCTTGCGCGAGGCGGGCGAGAGCAAGGCCGCCGATGAGAAACTGCTGGCGTTGCAAAAACGCTTTCCCAAGGAGGATTTGCCTGCGCGTTTGGAGGCGTTGCGCAAGCGTTGAAAGAATACTGCCAGCGTCCGTGGCGAGGGAGCTTGCTCCCGCTGGGCTGCGCAGCAGCCCCAAAACCATTAAAGGCCCTCTTATATTATTTGTAGGTTGAAGTTTGTAGATAATATAAGAGGGTAGGTTGTCGGTGGTCTTGGCTTGGCATAGATGAAGATTTAGCTCAGGACAGAAAAACTATAAAGACAATCGCTAAAAAATTTCTACGGTTGCTGAGATTGAGAGGGCACATCGTCAGGGAATATTACTTGAACTTCGAAATTGGAATAAGGTACGCCGCTAATCTCAAAATTTGACCGCGAGTTCGGAATGAATATTAATTTCGCATGGATTAAATCGCAAATTTTGTTTGCAATGAAGAGGCCTTTTCCTTGGCCTTGGGTAGTCGCTTTTTTTGCTTTGTCACCGCGATAGCCGTCGTTGCATAAAAACGGAATCTCAAATTTTTCAACCATGGGGCCTATGGATGAAATGGATACAATCAGCCCATTGCTATGGGCATTTCTGGAATAAGATATATCGATGTTCCCGCCTTCGTTCGAATATTTTGCCGCATTTCCAATAAGTAAGTCCAACAGCTGTTCGAAATAAGGTATGTAGGTATTGATAACAGCTTGGTCTTCTTGCTCTATTTTTATTTTAAGGCGCTTTAGTTTGAGTTCTTTTTCGATTTTCTTTTTGGATCTGAATAGTTTTGATTTAATGTCAATTACACCGGGTGCGCAATTTTTCCGTGCTTCCTCTAAGTCATCAAGCGTGACTGCCAGCATCCAGGAGGAAAAATTACCCCACGCATCCCTCATGTTTTCAAGGATATCTAATGTGCTATTCAGATCAGCAGCTGTCTTACTAGTCGGCTCGTCCCTGGTTATAATGGTATTTACTACTCTTGAGCAATTCTGAATATCATTCTGTATGGTTCTGGATATTGATCTGTACCGCTCCATTAGATCTGACATCTCAATTTTTGACATGTTAGGGCGTCCCTGTAAAAGCTGGTTTAAGAAGAGATCCAATTTTTATTGCTGTAATTCCATAATTTGTCAGCTCGGAAATATCTATGCGGCTTTCGGAGTCAGACACGGCGGCGTAAGATTCTTCCGCCGAAAACTTGAATTTTTCGTTCAGCATTTTTCCATAAAGAATATTTTCAGAGAATACGACTCTAACCTTATCTATTTTTTCCTCATCTACGCCAAGATAGCAAAGTCTCTTTTTTATAAAGTTCCAGCGATCTTTTGGTTTTATAAAAATATCTGTCAAGCGCTGTAGGTTCAATAGGAAATCATCGACTTCCCAGTCTCTGCTAAATATTTTATCTAGTAGGTCAGTTTTGAAACTCTCTCGTTTGTAAATTGATCCGGGGCTTCCGGTATATGCAGCTATTACATGAAGAGGGTATTTTTCGCGTATGTCACTCATTACACTGAGGCCATCTGACCCAGCGTACACCCCAGCATCAACGCCATTGATGTCACAGAGAATTATATCGTATTTAGATAGGTCAATTGGTATTAGGTTGTCCTTTCGAGGTTTTTTTATAAAGTAGCTTTCATACTGAACAACTTTGTGGCCTTTGCTTAGGATGGCATCTTTGTACACAAACTCTTCGTCGTCTATTATTGCAATATTTAGTGAGATGGGTTTTGACAAAAAATCCGATATGTTAAGGCTTAGTTTGTCTGGGTAAGTTTTCGGGGCTTTTAATCTGGCATAAACTCTACAGATTTTTTTCTTTGCGAAGGTCAGCATATAGACACCACAGCGTAAAGTAGTGGCGTTATGATACTATTTTTTTGTGTAAACGGTAGCTGTTGGCTTTCAGATGCTGCCGAAAAGTGCGTTTGAGGCTGATTTTGCGACTTGTTGTTTACATATGCCTGCAGGGGATGATTCAGCTCCGCATAGATAAATTCGGATGCCAAGCTGTGGTTTTACTCTGGGCGTGTACGATTTCTGACTGTTGCAATTCAACCGCTCCCGCCGTAAAGGGGAGGCAACGAGGACTCTCAGGATTATTGAACGAAAGCTCACAAAAAAGCCCCAGGTCTCGCGACCTGGGGCTTTTGATTCTGAAGATGGTGCACCAGGCGGGATTCGAACCCACGACCCCTGCCTTCGGAGGGCAGTACTCTATCCAGCTGAGCTACTGGTGCGACGCGGGCGCCATGATACTCATATGCATGGCGGGCGTCCATGCTGCTGAATCGCCTGTGTTTTTGGGCAGCTCGCCGGGTGTTGGCTACGCTGATCAGAAAAAGCAGGCAAATTCGTTTTTTTCGTTCTTTTTTTCGAACAGGCTATTGTCCTTCACCCCCATCGGCCCTAGGATTCGTTTGAGATTTCAAACGCTCTTGTCTGGGTGCTGAACCGCACGTCTGTGCTTATGTGCGTTATTTCTGTGCTTCAGCCCGGTGAATGATTTCCCTGACGGCAGCCCCCGAGGCGCCTTTCTACAAATCTAATTCGCTCCGCGCGCGCGCGGTGCTGTTAAGGAAAGCCGACATGCAGCTTAAAGACACCCAGTTGTTCCGCCAGCAAGCCTTTATCGATGGCGCTTGGGTCGATGCGGACAATGGCCAGACGATCAAGGTTACCAACCCGGCGACGGGCGAAGTGTTGGGCACGGTGCCGAAGATGGGCGCCGCTGAAACCCGTCGTGCGATTGAAGCCGCCGACAAGGCACTGCCGGCCTGGCGTGCACTGACCGCCAAGGAACGCGCCAACAAGCTGCGCCGCTGGTACGAATTGCTGATCGAAAACCAGGACGACCTCGGTCGCCTGATGACCCTGGAACAAGGCAAGCCACTGGCCGAGGCCAAGGGCGAGATCGTCTACGCTGCCTCGTTCATCGAGTGGTTCGCCGAAGAAGCCAAGCGCATCTACGGTGACGTGATTCCCGGCCATCAGCCCGACAAGCGCCTGATCGTGATCAAGCAGCCGATCGGCGTGACCGCGGCCATTACCCCGTGGAACTTCCCCGCCGCGATGATCACCCGCAAGGCCGGTCCAGCCCTGGCTGCCGGTTGCACCATGGTCATCAAGCCTGCATCGCAAACCCCGTTCTCGGCCCTGGCCCTGGTGGAGCTGGCGCACCGTGCCGGCATTCCGCAAGGCGTGTTGAGCGTGGTCACCGGCAGCGCCGGTGATATCGGCGGCGAGCTGACCAGCAACCCGATCGTGCGCAAGCTGTCGTTCACCGGCTCGACCGAGATCGGTCGCCAGCTGATGGCCGAATGCGCCAAGGACATCAAGAAAGTTTCCCTGGAACTGGGCGGCAACGCGCCGTTCATCGTGTTCGACGACGCGGACCTGGATAAGGCCGTCGAAGGCGCGATCATTTCCAAATACCGCAACAACGGTCAGACCTGCGTCTGCGCCAACCGCCTGTACATCCAGGATTCGGTGTACGACGCCTTCGCCGAGAAACTGAAAGTGGCGGTGGCCAAGCTCAAGATCGGCAACGGCCTGGACGACGGCACCACCACCGGTCCGTTGATCGACGAGAAAGCGGTCGCCAAGGTGCAAGAGCACATCGCCGATGCGGTCAGCAAAGGCGCGACCGTGCTGTCGGGCGGCAAGGCGATGGAAGGCAACTTCTTCGAGCCGACCATCCTGACCAACGTACCGAAGAACGCCGCCGTGGCCAAGGAAGAAACCTTCGGCCCGCTGGCGCCGCTGTTCCGCTTCAAAGACGAAGCCGAAGTGATCGCGATGTCCAACGACACCGAGTTCGGCCTGGCTTCGTACTTCTATGCCCGCGACCTGGGCCGTGTGTTCCGTGTGGCTGAAGCCCTGGAATATGGCATGGTCGGCGTCAACACCGGTTTGATCTCCAACGAAGTCGCGCCGTTCGGCGGCATCAAGGCCTCGGGCCTGGGCCGTGAAGGCTCCAAGTACGGCATCGAGGATTACCTGGAAATCAAATACCTCTGCCTGGGTATCTGATCCGCTTCAAGCGCAAAGGGCACGAGAGCGCTGTTCCTTTGCGCGTTTCACCCGTTCTGTTTCCTGTGGCCGGAACGCTGCGGCAGTCGATCATCGCATGCTGTCGCCGTTGTCTCCCCGCCATGTATTCCTTGAACTACGCCGACCGATGAGCGGCGAATGAGGACATTTTAATGAGCAAGACCAACGCAGACCTGATGGCCCGCCGCACCGCCGCTGTTCCACGCGGCGTCGGCCAGATTCACCCGATCTTTGCCGAGTCGGCGAAGAACGCCACGGTGACCGACGTTGAAGGTCGTGAATTCATCGACTTCGCCGGCGGTATCGCCGTGCTGAACACCGGTCACGTGCACCCGAAAATCATCGCCGCCGTGACCGCGCAGTTGAACAAGTTGACCCACACCTGCTTCCAGGTCCTGGCCTACGAGCCGTACGTGGAACTGTGCGAAAAAATCAACGCCAAGGTTCCGGGTGATTTCGCCAAGAAAACCCTGCTGGTCACCACCGGTTCCGAAGCGGTGGAAAACGCCGTGAAAATCGCCCGCGCCGCCACTGGCCGTGCCGGTGTGATCGCCTTCACCGGCGCGTACCACGGTCGCACCATGATGACCCTGGGCCTGACCGGTAAAGTCGTGCCGTACTCGGCCGGCATGGGCCTGATGCCTGGCGGTATCTTCCGCGCGCTGTACCCGAACGAACTGCACGGCGTGAGCATCGACGATTCCATCGCCAGCATCGAACGCATCTTCAAGAACGACGCCGAGCCGCGCGACATCGCTGCAATCATCATCGAGCCGGTACAGGGCGAGGGTGGTTTCTATGTGGCGCCCAAGGAATTCATGAAGCGCCTGCGCGCCCTGTGCGACCAGCACGGCATCCTGCTGATCGCTGACGAAGTGCAGACCGGCGCCGGCCGTACCGGCACCTTCTTCGCCATGGAGCAGATGGGCGTTGCCGCCGACCTGACCACCTTCGCCAAATCCATCGCTGGCGGCTTCCCGTTGGCCGGTGTGTGCGGCAAGGCCGAGTACATGGATGCCATCGCCCCAGGTGGCCTGGGCGGCACCTACGCCGGTAGCCCGATCGCCTGTGCGGCGGCGTTGGCGGTGATGGAGGTGTTTGAAGAAGAGCACCTGCTGGACCGCTGCAAGGCTGTGGGCGAGCGTCTGGTCACGGGCCTCAAGGCTATCCAGAAAAAATACCCGGTCATTGGTGAGGTCCGTGCCCTGGGCGCGATGATCGCCGTGGAGCTGTTCGAAAACGGCGACACCCATAAGCCGAACGCCGCCGCCGTGGCCCAGGTGGTGGCCAAGGCGCGTGACAAGGGCTTGATCCTGCTGTCCTGCGGCACCTACGGCAACGTTCTGCGGGTGCTGGTGCCGCTGACCTCTCCGGACGAGCTACTGGACAAAGGCCTGGCGATCATCGAAGAGTGTTTCTCCGAGCTCTGATCTGACGAACGCTGACTGCGCACTGATCCACAAAAAAACCCGCTTCGGCGGGTTTTTTCATGTCCGCGGGCATATCCCGCAGGTTTGAGCTGTCTGGAACGGCCTTCATTGTCTAAGGTGCATGTATGGCAAGGGAGCGATGTTGCAATGACTGCTGTGGTTTTACCTGCTGTACCGCGTGTGTTGATCGCCGAGGCCGACCCGGCGTCCCGGGAGTTGCTTGAGCAAGTGTTGTCAGGCGTGCGCTGCGATGCCCGAGTGGACACCTGCGGCGAGGGGCAGCAGGCCCTGGATTTGCTGGCCCATAACGCGTACGACCTGGTCATCGCCGATTGGGAGCTGCCGGGTGTCGATGGCCTGACAATCCTGCGTGGTCTTCGCCAACAGCATCGAGCTACGCCATTGCCGTTCATTCTGATGAGTCGACGTAACGACAGCGCCAGTGTGCGTGAGGTCGTTCCACTGGCGCCGACGGCGTATTTGACCAAACCGTTGAACCGGGAAAGCCTGACCCTGCGTCTGCAAGGGTTGCTGTTGAGTGGCACTGAAGAAACCGCCGGCGATGTGCCGGTTCCGGGCCCGGGGCTGACCCTGATAGCCTTTCTGGAGCGACGGCGTGACCTGTCCGAGGGCGCGCCGCTGATGACCGATGTGCAGGTGGCGGTCAAGCGCTGCCTCAACCCCACGGGCCTGGATCTGAAACTGCTGGAAGAAGAGATTCGCACCGACCCGCAAATCACCGGGGTGCTGATTGCGGCGGCCAATAGCGCTGCCCAGCATCAGGGTGGCGGCCCGGTGCAGACTGTGGCCCAGGCGCTGCACCAGCTCGGCACCGGGCAAAGCATGAACCTGATCCTCGGCCTGACCCTCAAGCGCTGCGCCCGGCTCACCGTTCCCTGTCTGGCGGACTATGCCAAGCGCTATTGGGAATTGTCACTGCACTCCGCCGAGTACGCTCGGATCCTGGCACGGTTGCTGGATCTGGAACCGGAGCGTTGTTACTGCGCGGGGCTGTTGCATCGCCTGGGCGATCTGGCGCTGCTGCGTTGCCTGGAAGAATGGACGCAGGCGGGGGGCGAACTGGATGAGTTGGAAGAAGTCGGGAACGCCCTCGATCAATACGGCGCCGGCTTCGGCTCGGCACTGCGCACTCGCTGGCGCCTGCCGCTGGAGTTGCGTGAGTTGATCGCGGCGGCCTATAGCCTGGGTGGCGGGGTTTATTCCCGCGAGGCGCTGGTGATGAACATGGCGGCGCAGATGGCCCATCTGACCGAGCATGAAGGGCTTGAAGAACTGGCCCAGGGGCGCACGGCGCGGTTGCTGAAGATCGGGTTGCCGGAACTGATGCGGTTGCGCCGCAAGTAGCACCGCCAAACCTGCCCCTGTGGGAGCGAGCTCGCTCCCACAGGATCCGTGGCATGACCGGGTTCAACTGCACAGCGATTGGCGTCAAGCCGCGATGATGCGGTTCTTCCCCTTGCGCTTGGCCTCGTACATGGCCGCGTCGGCGCGGGAGAACAGGCTGTCGAGGGACGGGTCTTCGGGGGTAATGGCGGTCAGGCCCTGGCTGACAGTAATGCCGAAGGTCTGTTCGCCGCAGCGGAACATCAGGCGCTGGATTTCCCGTTGCAACCGCTCGGCCACTTGCAATGCCATGTCGGGGGCGCAGCCAGGGAACACCGCAGCGAACTCTTCGCCGCCGATCCGCCCGAACAGGTCGCCGCGTCGAAGCACGGACCGGCCGCTTTCGGCGATCTTCTGCAGCACGGTATCGCCTTCCTGATGACCGTAGGTGTCGTTGATCACCTTGAAGTCATCGATGTCCAGCAACAGGAAGGCCATGGGCGTCCCTTGTAGCCGCGCCTGCTCGAACTCACGGTGGGCGCATTCGAAAAAATGCCGGCGATTGCTGCTCTGGGTCAGCACATCGGTGGTAGCCAATCGCTGCAGCTCACTTTCCAAGAGCTTCTTTTCGGTGATGTCCTCGGCGATGCCGACCACGATCACCGGTTGCCCCGGCTCGGCCTGGCGGTTGATGAAGCATTTGTCGCTCAGCCAGCGAACCTGGCCGTCGCCGGCGATGATGCGGTACTCACGATCTTCGACGGCGCCTTTGACCAGGACTTCGGCCAGGCTGCGTTCGGCGTACTCCAGGTCGTCGGGGTAGATTGCGTCGCGCCATTCGTTGTAGTCAGCCAGGACCAGGCCGGCGGGGCGGCCGAAGATCCGTTCGTAGGCGGGGCTGACATACAACACTTGCCGGGTTTCCCAGTTGAACGCCCACAGCACGGCATTGACGCTGACCAGCAGCGAGCTGAACAGTTGCTCACGTTCGCTCAGGCGCGCCACTTCGCCCTGGGCGTGCATCAGCGCCATGAGCGTCTGGGCCGCCTCGGGCCAATGAGGTAGGGAGTAATCCTGTAGGTTCTTGTCGACCATCGGCACAAATCTCAAAGAGCGTGCACTGCTGTTGTTTCGCACGCACTTTTCTCCAAATCCCGCCTGGATGGCGAAGTGCTCTTTGAGATAGGGGATTCGGGGCGAAGTTCCTTTTCAGGCGACGAAGGGCGGGGGGAAACTCAGCCAATCACGTCATGAGTACTGAACCTGTGGCGAGGGGATTTATCCCCGTTGGGCTGCGTAGCAGCCCCAAAGCAGTCAACTCAATTGATCTGACACCCCGAGGCATCAGGATCCAGGGGCTGCTTCGCAGCCCAACGGGGATAAATCCCCTCGCCACAGGAGCCCTTCACCACAGTGATCTTGTCAGGCCGTGGCAGGCCGTAGCGAGTAGGTCTTGAGTTGGTCGGCGAAGTCCCGCAGGGACTGGATGCCGCTGGCCTCGGCTTCGTGGACCCATTCCTTGATGGCCGCTAGCATGTCATGGCCGTTGCTGCTGGTCTTGACCCAGATCTGCTGCAAGGCCAAGCGTTTCTCGTAGATTACCTTCAGCGCCTGGCTGTGTTCGAGCATGTTCTGGATTCGCACGTGGTGACGGTCGTCCAGCAGGCTGGTCTCCCGCGACAGCAGGCGTTTGGCCCGGTGGAACTGGTGACGGACCGAGTGATCGACCTTTTCCAGTTCCTGCTTGACCAGCGGCGCGATGACCAGGCGGCGGTACTGCGCCATGATCTGGAAGCGGTTGTTGAGGATCGCCATGGCCGTGTCCATGTCCAGGTGGCCCTTGCCTTCGACCCGGTGGGCGATCGGCGCAACGCGCTGGACCTTGGCCAGGCGCAGGAAACTGAACACCCGGATCCAGGCCCAGCCCAGGTCGAACTCCCATTTACGTACCGACAGCTTGGCCGAGTTGGGGTAGGTGTGGTGGTTGTTGTGCAGTTCTTCGCCGCCGATCAGGATGCCCCAGGGCACCAGGTTGGTCGCCGCGTCGCGGCATTCGAAGTTGCGGTAGCCCACGGCATGGCCCAGGCCGTTGACCACGCCAGCGGCCCAGACGGGGATCCACATCATCTGGATGGCCCAGATGGTGATGCCGATGGTGCCGAACAGCAGCAGGTCGATGACGCCCATGATCGCCACGCCCAGCAGCGGGAAGCGGCTGTAGAGGTTGCGCTCGATCCAGTCGTCGGGGCAGTTCTTGCCGTAGATGCGCAGGGTTTCCGGGTTTTCCGCTTCGGCGCGATACAGCTCGGCGCCTTTGCGCAGCACGGTGGACAAACCCTTGATGACCGGACTGTGAGGGTCGTCCTCGGTTTCGCATTTGGCGTGGTGCTTGCGATGGATGGCGGTCCACTCGCGGGTGTTCTGCGCCGTGGTCAGCCACAGCCAGAAACGGAAGAAATGTTTGAGACCGGCGTTGAGCTCCAGGGAGCGATGGGCCGAATAACGGTGCAGATAGACCGTGACGGCAATGATCGTGACGTGGGTCATCAGCAGGGTGACTGCCACCAGTGACCAGGCCGACAAGCCAAGAAAACCTTCGTACCACATAGGCTGTAGGGCCCTCGATAAAGATAGAAACCGCCGTTGCATTATCACCAGCCCCACAGATAAAACCAGTCGGCCTTTCAGATAAGAGTGGCTGAATGTTTCTTCCTCTATAATCCACCTCTTTGTAAGGACATGGATGGCCGAATGCCTGCCTATCAACGCAGTGCCATGCGCGTAGCGCTGCTTTACCTCGTACTGTCAGTCGTCTGGTTGCAGCTGACTGGTTATTTATTGAGCAGTTTCTTCGATCAATTCGCGGACAGGCAGCGCTGGCTCCTGATCAACGGGTATGCCTGGGTCCTGTTTAGCGCCGGGTTGATCTTCCTGGTCCGGGCGCGGATCTCGCGGTTTTTCGCCAAGGGCGAGCACGGTGCTGATCGCGAGCGCCTGCGCCAGGCCGCCGCGGTCTTCGATTGCACCCGCGAAGGGGTGCTGGTGACCGACCGCAACGGCTTGATCGTGCATGTGAACCGGGCTTTCATGGCGATCACCGGTTATGCCCGGGACGAAGTGCTGGGCCAGCGCCCGAATCTGTTCAAGTCTGGTCGCCATGGGCCGGATTTCTATCGCGACATGTTTGCCGCCCTGGTCAATCTGGGCGAGTGGAGCGGCGAGATCTGGAATCGGCGTAAAAGTGGTGAAATCTACCCACAATGGCAGACGATCCGCGTCATTCACGATGACAACGGCCAAGTCAGCCATTATGTCGCGGTGTTTTCGGACATCAGCGCCATCAAGGATTCCGAGCACGAACTGGCCTTCCTGGCCCATCACGACCCGCTGACCGGCTTGCCCAACCGCCTGCTGTTTTCCGACCGCACCGAGCAGGCCCTGGCGTCGGCGCAGTTGCACAAGCGCGGCTGTGCCCTGCTGCTGGTGGACCTGGATCACTTCAAGAACATCAATGACAGCCTCGGCCACAACGTTGGCGACGAGTTGCTCAAAGGCGTGGCCGAGCGATTTCGCGGGCTGTTTGCCCCGGGCGTGACCCTGGCCCGGCTGGGGGGCGACGAGTTTGCGGTGCTGGTGGAAAACTGTTCCCAGCCTGGCCAGGCCGCGGCGTTGGCCCGACGCATCCTCGACGCTTTGAAAGAACCGCTGCAGTTCGATGAGCACGCGTTGTTCATCAACGCCAGCATCGGCATCAGCCTGTTTCCCGGTGATGCCCTGAACGCCGGGCAACTGTTGCGCAATGCCGATTCGGCGTTGTTCAAGGCCAAGAGCGCCGGACGCGACGGCTACGCCCTGTATACCGAAGAACTTACCGCCCATGCGCAGCAACGGGTCGAAATTGCCTTCGAACTGCGTCGCGCGCTGCAGCAGCAGGAGTTGCGTGTTCATTACCAGCCAGTACACGACTTGGCCAGCAGCCGTCTGATCGGTGTCGAGGCGCTGGTGCGCTGGGAGCATCCCACGCGGGGGCTGGTGTCGCCGGCCGAGTTCATTCCCATCGCCGAGCGTACCGGCCTGATTGCCCAGGTCGATGCCTGGGTCATGGACCAGGCTTGTCGGCAGATGTGCCGGTGGCAGCAGGCGGGCGTGGCGTTGTCGTTCGTCGCCGTCAACGTCTCGAGCCGGTTGTTTGCCCATCGCGAATTGTACGAGCAGGTTGCCCAGGTGCTGCACGACACGGGCCTGGATCCGGCCTGCCTGGAGCTGGAAGTGACGGAAAGCGCGGTGATGGAAGACCCGGAGGTGGCGCTGGAGCAGATGCACCGCCTGCGGGAATTGGGCGTGCGCCTGGCCATCGACGATTTCGGCACGGGCTATTCGTCGTTGCTGCGGCTCAAACGCTTGCCGGTTCAGAAGCTCAAGATTGATCAGGGCTTTGTCGCGGGGTTGCCGTGGGATGAGGATGACGCGGCGATCGTCCGGGTGATCATCGCCCTGGCCCACAGCATGGGCATGCAGGTGCATGCCGAGGGCATTGAACAGCGTGAACAAGCGGCATTTTTGCTTGGGCAGGCGTGTGAGCTGGGGCAGGGCTATTGGTTTGGTCGGCCGGTGGCGGCGGCGCAGTTGGATTGGGACTGCGCGCCGGTCATTGCTTGATCGTCGGTGGCATTGATGTTGACTGACCCACCGCTATCGCGAGCAAGCTCGCTCCCACAGTTTTGATCGTTCCCACGCTCCGCGTGGGAATGCATCCCGTGACGCTCTGCGTCACATTCAGAAGCGGAACGCAGAGCGTCCCTGGCTGCATTCCCACGCAGGAGCGTGGGAACGATCAAACACTCCGCTGTCGCAAGCTTGCTCGCGAAGGCGTCGGCTCAGCTTGCATCGAGGCAAGCGGAAATATCCGAGGCGTTAGCAGGGAAAGGCCTCCCAAGCTCCCCTGCCGTAGGACGCCGGCTACTTTCTGTAATTTTGGTTATATAAAAATTCTTAAATAGTCTTTTTAAGAATATCCGCGCTTATCTAGTATTGCTCCCACGCCGCAAGCAGTGCCGCCCACTGCCAGGCATTCATTCAAGGAGCAGCAGCATGAGCGCATCCCTACGTAGCGTTGACGGCCAGGACGAAGCAACCATCTTGCGCGAGATCCAGAGCGCGTTGCGCGATCTACGCTTTGGGGCAGTGGAAATCACCGTGCACAACGCCCAGGTGGTCCAGATCGAACGCAAGGAAAAGTTCCGGTTGCAGCAACCGAGCCATAAACCGTCTTGAAAACCAAAAGATCGCAGCCTTCGGCAGCTCCTACGGGGGGCTAGGTGTAGGCGCTGCCGAAGACTGCGATCTTTTTCCACAAGCCTAACGAATTTCCAGAAGCCATAAGAAAACCAGAATTCCAGGAGCTTTCACCATGTCGTCCATTCGTCGTTATGCCCTGGCCGCCCTGGCCAGTGCTGTTTTTGCAGGTTCCGCCGTCGCCAAGGATTACGAGCTGCTCAACGTGTCCTACGACCCGACGCGCGAGCTTTACCAGGATTACAACGCCGAATTCGTCAATTTCTGGAAGAAAGCGCACCCGGACGACAGCGTGAAGATCCAGCAGTCCCACGGTGGCTCGGGCAAGCAAGGCCGGGCGGTGATCGATGGTCTGCGGGCCGACGTGGTGACCCTGGCCCTGGCCGGCGACATCGATGAAATCGCCAAGCTGGGCAAGTCCCTGCCGGCGGACTGGCAAACACGCCTGCCGGAGGCCAGCACGCCTTATACGTCCACCATCGTGTTCCTGGTGCGCAAGGGCAACCCCAAGGGCATCAAGGATTGGGGCGACCTGATCAAGAACGACGTGTCGGTCATCACCCCGAACCCGAAGACCTCCGGCGGTGCGCGCTGGAACTTCCTCGCTGCCTGGGCTTATGGCCTGAAGGCCAATGGCGGTGACGAAGCCAAGGCCAAGGAATACGTGCAGGCGCTGTTCAAGCACGTGCCGATCCTCGACACCGGCGCCCGTGGCTCGACCATTACCTTCGTCAACAACGGTCAGGGTGACGTGTTGCTGGCCTGGGAAAACGAGGCCTTCCTGGCGCTCAAGGAAGACGGTGGCGCCGACAAGTTCGACATCGTCGTGCCGTCGCTGTCGATCCTCGCCGAGCCGCCGGTGGCGGTGGTGGACAAGAACGCCGAGAAAAAGGGCAATGCCGAGATCGCCGAGGCGTACCTCAAGCACCTGTACAGCCCGGCCGGCCAGGAAATCGCCGCGAAAAACTACTATCGCCCGCGTGACAAGGACGTGGCCGCCAAGTACGCCCGGCAATTTCCAAAGGTGGAGTTGGTGACCATCGACAAGGACTTCGGCGGCTGGAAAACTGCCCAACCGAAATTCTTCAACGATGGCGGCGTGTTCGACCAGATCTATCAGGCGCAGTAAGCTGACCGTAAACGCCGTCATCAGCTCCTGCCGGGCTCAACCCTGTAGGAGCTGACGAGTGCAACGAGGCTGCGATCTTTCGACTGCCAATTGAATCGAGAGTGAAAGATCAGAATCAAAAGATCGCAGGCTTCGCCAGCTCCTACAGAACACAGCAGGAGCAAGCTTGCTCGCCACACAACCAAGGACTTCTATGTCGCGTCGCATATCCCCCGTCATACCCGGCTTCGGGCTGACGCTGGGCTACACCCTGGTGTACCTCAGTCTGATTGTGCTCATACCCCTGGCGGCGATGTTCGTGCATGCCGCCCAACTCACCTGGGAACAGTTCTGGGCGATCATCTCGGCGCCACGGGTGCTGGCGGCCTTGAAACTCAGTTTCGGTACCGCGCTGTACGCCGCGATCATCAACGGTGTGATCGGTACGCTGCTGGCCTGGGTGCTGGTGCGCTACACCTTCCCCGGCCGCAAGATCATCGATGCGATGATCGACCTGCCGTTCGCCCTGCCCACCGCCGTGGCCGGTATTGCCTTGACGGCGTTGTATGCGCCGACCGGCCTGGTGGGCCAGTTCGCCACCGACCTGGGCTTCAAGATCGCCTACACCCCGTTGGGCATCACCCTGGCGCTGACCTTCGTAACGTTGCCGTTCGTGGTGCGCACGGTGCAGCCGGTGCTGGCCGATATTCCCCGTGAAGTCGAAGAAGCCGCCGCCTGCCTGGGTGCCAAGCCGTGGCAGGTGTTCCGCCACATCCTGGTGCCGGCGTTGTTGCCGGCCTGGTTGACCGGCTTCGCCCTGGCCTTTGCCCGTGGCGTGGGCGAGTACGGTTCGGTGATTTTCATCGCCGGCAACATGCCGATGAAAACCGAGATCCTGCCGCTGCTGATCATGGTCAAGCTCGACCAATACGACTACACCGGCGCCACCTCCATCGGCGTGTTGATGCTGGTGGTTTCCTTCGTCCTGTTGCTGCTGATCAACCTGTTGCAGCGGCGCATCGAAACCCCATAAGGAGGCGCGAACATGTCCCAATCGTCTATTTCCGCAGCCTCCACTAACGCCGCCCGTCGCGGCAGTGCGACGTCGCGGCGCGTGTTGATCGCCCTCGGCTGGCTGATCTTTGCGCTGTTTTTGCTGTTGCCGCTGTTCATCGTGGTGTCCCAGGGCCTGAAGCTCGGGTTGGGGGCGTTCTTCACCGCGATCTTCGAACCCGACGCGCTGTCGGCGTTGAAGCTCACGGTGATCGCCGTGCTGATCTCGGTGCCGCTGAACCTGGTGTTCGGCGTCAGTGCCGCGTGGTGCGTGAGCAAATATTCATTCCGTGGCAAGAGCATGCTGGTGACGCTGATCGACCTGCCGTTCTCGGTGTCGCCGGTGATCGCGGGCCTGGTCTACGTGCTGATGTTCGGCGCCCAGGGCCTGTTCGGGCCGTGGCTGTCGGATCACGACATCCAGATCGTGTTCGCGCTGCCGGGCATCGTCCTGGCGACCATCTTCGTCACGGTGCCGTTCGTGGCCCGTGAGCTGATCCCGCTGATGCAGGAACAAGGTACCCAGGAAGAAGAGGCCGCGCGCCTGCTGGGCGCCAATGGCTGGCAGATGTTCTGGCATGTCACCGTGCCGAACATCAAGTGGGGCCTGATCTATGGCGTGGTGCTGTGTACCGCCCGCGCCATGGGCGAGTTCGGCGCGGTGTCGGTGGTGTCCGGGCACATCCGCGGGGTGACCAACACCCTGCCGCTGCACGTCGAGATCCTCTACAACGAATACAACCACGTGGCCGCGTTCGCTGTGGCGAGCCTGTTGCTGATCCTGGCGCTCTTCATCCTGCTGCTCAAGCAGTGGAGCGAAAACCGAATCAACCGCCTGCGCGCCAGCGCCGCGGAGGAATAAGTCATGTCGATCGAAGTCCGTAACGTCAGCAAGAATTTCAACGCCTTCAGGGCCCTGGACGAGATCAGCCTGGACATCCAGAGCGGCGAGCTGGTGGCGCTGCTCGGCCCGTCGGGCTGTGGCAAGACCACCTTGCTGCGAATCATCGCGGGTCTTGAAACGCCGGACCAAGGCAGCATCGTGTTCCACGGCGAGGACGTGTCCGGCCACGACGTGCGTGATCGCAACGTCGGTTTCGTATTCCAGCACTACGCCTTGTTCCGCCACATGACGGTGTTCGACAACGTCGCCTTCGGCCTGCGCATGAAGCCCAAGAATCAGCGCCCGAACGAAAGCCAGATCGCGACCAAGGTCCACGAACTGCTGAACATGGTGCAACTGGACTGGCTCGCCGACCGCTACCCGGAGCAGTTGTCCGGCGGGCAGCGTCAGCGTATCGCCCTGGCTCGCGCCTTGGCTGTGGAACCCAAGGTACTGTTGCTGGACGAACCGTTCGGCGCCCTCGACGCCAAGGTCCGCAAGGAACTGCGCCGCTGGCTGGCGCGCCTGCACGAAGACATCAACCTGACCTCGGTGTTCGTGACCCACGACCAAGAAGAAGCCATGGAAGTCGCCGACCGGATCGTGGTGATGAACAAGGGCGTGATCGAGCAGATCGGCTCGCCGGGGGATGTCTACGAAAACCCGGCCAGCGACTTTGTGTATCACTTCCTCGGCGACTCGAACCGCCTGCACTTGGGGGAGGACCGGCATGTGCTGTTCCGCCCTCACGAAGTCTCGCTGTCGCGCTCGGAGCTGGAAGACCACCACGCCGCCGAAGTGCGCGACATCCGTCCGCTCGGCGCCACCACTCGGGTGACCCTGAAGGTGGAGGGCCAGAGTGAGCTGATCGAAGCGGAAGTGGTGAAGGACCACGACAGCCTGGTGGGCCTGGCGAAGGGCGAGACGCTGTTCTTCAAGCCGAAGGTCTGGCAGAAAGTCGCCAACCTCTAAAAGCATCGCGAGCAAGCCCGCTTCCACAGGGGATTGGCGGTTCGATCGTTCCCCCGCTCCTGCGTGGGAACGCCGCCAGGGACGCTCCGCGTTCCGCTTCTGAAAGGTGACGCAGAGCGTCACGGGATGCATCCCCACGCAGAGCGTGGGGACGATCAGCTTCACG
>NZ_FOVS01000050.1:0-32325 GCF_900115235.1 Pseudomonas sp. NFACC24-1 | reverse complement strand
TTTCTGGGCCTAGACCTGCGTATATCGGACTCAGGGAAAAAGAAGGGACGCCGCTGCCTGTCTAAGCGAGGTGACCCAGAGGCCCGTCGATTGATGCATAACGCCGCGATGTCGGCGAGGCGCACAGCGGCATGGAAGGGTTTTTATGAGGCACTAAGGGCCCGGGGGCTCAGCACAACCGAAGCATTAGTGGCACTGGCCCGCAAGCTTGCCCGAGTGGTATTCGCCCTGCTGAAGAACCAGAGCGAATACTTACCGAAAGGCATTTAGGGGGTAGCCCTGCACCATAGAATCTCCCACACGGAAAAAAGGGCGTCAGGTGCGCAAGGTGCGGGTCATGCGCAGTGCCAGCAGGCTGCCACACACGATCACCCCGGCGAGCAGGTACAACGCCGCGTCGGTCGAACCGGTGGCGTCCTTGACCCAACCCACCAGGTATGGGCTGAGGAAGCCGGCCATCTGCCCCATGGAATTGATCAAGGCCAAGCCACCGGCGGCGGCTCCGGCGCTGAGCAGGGCCGTGGGCACCGGCCAGAACATCGGCAGGCCGGTGAGGGCACCCATGGTGGCGATGGACAGGCCGATGATGGCGATGGCCGGGGTGGTGGCGAAGTTGACGGCGATCAGCAGCCCGACCGCACCCATCAGCATCGGCACCACCAAGTGCCAGCGACGTTCCTTGTGCAGGTCCGCCGAGCGGCCCACCAGCAACATGAACACCGCTGCCAGCAGGTAAGGAATCGCACTCAGCCAGCCAATCACCAGGTTATCGCTGAAACCCAGGTTCTTGATGATCGACGGCAGCCAGAAGTTGATTGCATAAACGCCGCTCTGGATGCAGAAGTACACCAGGCCGAAGGCCCAGATCGCCGGGTTCTTGAACACCGCGAGCAACGAATCGGTGGTGCTTTTTGGCTTGTTGGCCAGGTCTTCGGCATGGTCGGCGGTGAGCACGGCGCGTTCCTGGGCGGTCAGCCATTTGGCGTTGGCGAAGGTGTCGCTGAGCAGGAAGAACGCCAGCGCGCCGAGGATCACCGTCGGAATGCCTTGCAGCAGGAACATCCACTGCCAACCCGCCAGGCCGCCCTGGCCCGCGGCGAAGTGGTTGAGGATCCAGCCGGAAAACGGGCTGCCCAACAGGCCGGACACCGGGATGGCCGACATGAACAACGCCATGATCCGGCCGCGGCGGAACGTCGGAAACCATTGCGAGAGGTACAGCACCACGCCAGGAAAGAACCCGGCTTCAGCGGCGCCGGTAAACAGCCGCAAGGTGTAGAACTGGGTGGGGGTGGTGACGAACAACAGGCAGGTCGACAAGGTACCCCAGGTGATCATCATCAGCGCGATCCAGCGCCGTGGGCCGAATTGGGTCAGGGCCAGGTTACTCGGCACGCCACACAGCACGTAGCCGATGAAGAAGATCCCGGCGCCGAGGCCGTACACGGTTTCGCTGAATTTCAAGGCGTCGAGCATCTGCAGCTTGGCGAAGCCAACGTTGACCCGGTCCAGGTAGTTGAACAGGTAGCAGATGAAAATGAACGGGATCAAGCGCAGGGTGATGCGCTTGTAGACGGTATTTTTTTCGTCGGGGGTAGCCAGGAGGGCTGTTGCGCTCTGGGACATGGCGGGTCTCTCTTTATTATGATTTTGGCGAGCCAAGGGGTAACGTTGACCGCCCCTTGAGTCTCGGCCAGCCCAAGGGCCCATGTCTTTGTGCCTGGGCACAGGGTTTGGAGGCAGACCCTGTGCGCCTGACCAAACCCGTGCCTGAAACAACAATCCACGCCGCCTGCAAGGAACACCGTCCATGTTCGAACTCGATCACGACCTGGCACAGGACATCGTCGACCGGGCGATGGCGATCCTGCCGTACAACGTCAATGTCATGGACAATCAGGGACTGATTCTCGGCAGTGGCGAGCGCGAGCGGGTCAATACCCGCCACGAAGGCGCGCAACTGGTCCTGGCCAATGGCCGGGTGGTGGAAATCGACGAGCACACCGCGATGCACCTCAAGGGCGTGCAGCCGGGGATCAACTTGCCGCTGATGCTCGATCAACGGCTGATCGGCGTCCTGGGCATCACCGGCGAGCCTGCGCAACTGCGTACCTATGCCGAACTGGTGCGCATGACCGCCGAGATGCTGGTGGGCCAGCGCAACCAACAGGCCGAACAGCAATGGCGCCGCCAGCGTTGTGATGACTTGCTGGCGTTGCTGCTGGGGGACGCTGGGGATTCGCCGCGACTGCTGGACGAAGCCCGGCAATTGGGGCTCAAGCCACAATTGTCGCGGGTGCCGTACCTGTTCGAGCTGGGCCTGGAGCATGGACCGGGCCAGACCGTCGAGACATTGAGCGCCTGGCTGATGTCGCGCTATCCGGACAGTTGGTGCCTGACGTCGTCCAAATCTTCCTTGCTCTGGTGCCGGCCGGTGACCGCCTCGGTGGAGAACGAACGGTTGCTGGCCAAGCTCGACGGGTTGGGCTGGAGCATTCTGCGCGTGGCGATGGGCGGCCAGGCCGAAGGGCTCGCGGGCCTGCGTCGTTGCTACCGGCGAGTTGGGGACCTGCTGGCCTACGGGCGCGATGTGTTGCCGCAGTCGCGCCTGCTGACGCTTGCCCGTTATCGCCTGCCGGTGATGCTCTGGCGCCATCGCAGCGACGATGCCCTGGATGAATTGCTGAGCCCTTTGCGCAAGGTCATCGCCAAGGACAGCAACGGCCAATTGCTCGCCACCTTGCGCAGTTGGTGCGAGCACGACGGCCAGAGCCAGGCCTGCGCCGACGCGTTGGGCATCCACCGCAACAGCCTGCGCTACCGCATGGAACGCATCGCCGAACTCAGCGGCGTGGATCCGTTGCGGCTGGATGGGATGCTGGCGCTGTACCTGGGGGTGCAACTGTTGCCCCAGACCGCCGAGATCACCCCATAACCTGTGGGAGCGAGCTTGCTCGCGATGAGGCCGGCAGCTTCAACCTGAATCTTCCTGGAAAACCGGTATTTGTGAAATTGAACAATAATGCCCGGTGTCTTTTGTGCGGCAGACCGGCGTCACGGCTGCGGTCAACTGGCAGCATGCTGTGCATCGGAACCGGAGAATAATATGAAAATAATCATCGCCCCCGACTCGTTCAAGGACAGCCTCAGCGCCCAGGGCGTCGCCGATGCCATCGCCCAGGGGCTGGCCCAGGTCTGGCCGGATGCGCAGTTGATCAAGTGCCCGATGGCCGACGGCGGGGAGGGGACGGTGGAGTCGGTGCTGGCAGCCTGCAACGGTCAGTGGCGCCACACCCGTGTTCGTGGTCCGTTGGGTGTCGTCGTCGAGGCACGCTGGGGCTGGTTGGCCGAGAGCCGCACCGCGATCATCGAGATGGCCGAGGCCAGTGGCTTGCAATTGGTAGCGCCGGGGCAGCGCGATGCCTGTGCCAGCAGCACCTACGGCACCGGCGAGCTGATTCGCGCAGCCCTCGATGAAGGCGTCGAACGGGTGATCCTGGCGATTGGCGGCAGTGCCACCAACGACGCCGGCGCCGGTGCGCTGCAGGCCTTGGGCGTGGCATTGCTGGATGACCAGGGCCAACCCCTTCCTCCCGGCGGACTGGCTTTGGCGAACCTGGCACGCCTCGACCTGAGCGACCTCGACCCACGCCTGGCCCACGTCAGTTTCGAGATCGCCGCCGACGTCGATAACCCGCTGTGCGGACCCCATGGCGCATCCGCCGTCTTCGGTCCGCAGAAGGGCGCCTCGGCCTCTCAAGTGCAGGCACTGGACCGGGCCCTGGGGCATTTCGCCGAACAGTGTGCCCAGGCATTGAACAAGGATGTGCGCGACGAGGCGGGCAGCGGTGCCGCTGGCGGCCTGGGTTTCGCGGCCAAGGCATTCCTGCGGGCGCAGTTTCGGACCGGCGTGGACGTCGTCGCCCAGTTGACCGGGCTGGCCGAGGCGATCAGCGGCGCCGACCTGGTGATCACCGGCGAAGGCCGTTTCGACGCCCAGACCCTGCGCGGCAAGACCCCCTTCGGCGTGGCCCGCATCGCCCGCCAGCAGGGCGTACCGGTGGTGATCATTGCCGGCACGCTGGGGGAGGGTTACCAGGCGCTGTACGAACACGGTATCGACGCCGCCTTTGCCCTGGTCAGCGGGCCGATGACCCTGCAAGAAGCCTGCGCCGACGCCCCGCGCCTGCTGAGCGAGCGCGCCCAGGACATCGCTCGGCTGTGGCGGGTGGCGGCCCGATAACGCCCTCGCCACAAAAGCGCTGGCGCGGAGTGGGATTTGAGATAGGGTTGAGGCTGGATTCCGCGCAACCAGGAGACGTACATGCGCTTTTCAGCCTTGACCCAACGCATCACCGGCGACGGTGCCGCTGCCTGGGATATTCACGACCGGGCGCTGGCCATGCGCGAACAGGGCATGGATGTGTTGTTGCTGTCAGTGGGTGACCCGGATTTCGATACACCGCGGGCCATCGTCGATGCGGCGGTGGGCAGCCTGCGGGCTGGCGACACTCATTATTCGGACATCCGCGGCCTGCACACCCTGCGTTCCAGCATTGCCCGGCGTCACCGCCTGCGCTGCGGCCAAGGCGTAGGCGCCGAACATGTGGTTGTGCTGCCGGGGGCGCAATGCGCGGTGTACGCGGTCGCGCAATGCCTGCTCAACGCAGGCGACGAAGTCATCGTCGCAGAGCCGATGTATGTCACCTACGAAGCGGTGTTCGGTGCCTGCGGGGCAAAAGTGGTGCCGGTGGCGGTCCGCCCGGAGAACGGTTTTCGGGTCGAACCGGCGGACGTTGCCCGTCTTGTGACCCCGCGTACCCGGGCGATGCTGCTCAACAGCCCGAACAACCCGTCCGGCGCCAGCCTGCCGATGTCCACCTGGCAAGCCTTGGCACGGTTGTGCATCGAACATGACCTGTGGCTGATCAGTGACGAGGTCTACAGCGACCTGATCTACGAAGGCGAACACATCAGCCCGGCCAGCCTGCCGGGCATGGCCGAGCGCACCGCGACGATCAACAGCCTATCCAAATCCCACGCCATGACAGGGTGGCGCATCGGCTGGGTCATCGGGCCGCAGGCGCTGGCCGGGCACTTGGCGAACCTGTCGCTGTGCATGCTGTTCGGCTTGCCGGATTTCGTGCAACGCGCCGCCCAGGTCGCGCTGGAGCAGGCTCTGCCTGAGGTGGCGCAGATGCACGAGGAATATCGCCAGCGCCGCGACCTGGTCTGCGCCATGCTCGATGACTGCCCGGGCCTCAAGCCGGTGCGGCCCGATGGCGGCATGTTCGTGATGGTCGACGTGCGCCAGACGGGCCTCGACGCCCAGGCGTTTGCCGAGCGGCTGTTGGACGGGTATGGCGTGTCGGTGCTGGCCGGCGAGGCGTTCGGGCCGAGTGCGGCGGGGCATATTCGGATCGGGTTGGTGGTCGATCAGGTGAAACTGGCGGAGGCGTGTAGGCGGATTGCCTCGTGTGCCGGTCAGTCTTTACAAGTGCGCTGAAGTTTCACAATGCTCAATCGCAGTGTATTCACAAAGAGCTCACGATCCAGAAAAGGGGGAATCCGGTAAAGCTTTGTAGACAGTGTGTGAAATTGTGTAAGGGGTTTGGCTCTGGGTGGGTGAGGGCGTATATCCTTGGCAGCTTGAGGTTTTTCTGCACCTGTTACACCGCAATCGCGAGCAAGCTCGCTCCCACAGTGGTTTTGTGTCGTCCCCAAGACCCTTGTGGGAGCGAGCTTGCTCGCGATAGCGGCATGGCCGGCGCCACAGCACTTTCTGGAAACACCATGCCCAACATCCTCCTGGTGGAAGACGACACCGCACTCTCTGAACTGATCGCCAGTTACCTGGAGCGCAACGGCTATCAGGTCAGTGTCCTCAGCCGTGGCGATCATGTGCGTGAGCGGGCGCGGGTCGATCCGCCGGACCTGGTGATCCTCGACCTGATGTTGCCGGGGTTGGACGGCTTGCAGGTCTGCCGCTTGCTGCGGGCCGACTCGGCGACCTTGCCGATCCTGATGCTCACCGCCCGGGACGACAGCCACGACCAGGTCCTGGGCCTGGAGATGGGCGCTGACGACTACGTCACCAAACCGTGCGAGCCCCGAGTATTGCTGGCGCGGGTGCGCACCTTGTTACGGCGCAGCAGCCTCATCGAGCCGCAGACGGCCAACGACCGCATCCTGGTGGGCAACCTGTGCATCGACCTGTCCGAGCGCACGGTGACCTGGCGCGGGCAGGCGGTGGAATTGTCCAGCGGTGAATACAACCTGCTGGTGGTGCTGGCCCGGCATTCCGGCGAAGTACTGAGCCGCGACCAGATCCTGCAACGCTTGCGGGGTATTGAATTCAACGGCACCGACCGTTCGGTGGACGTGGCGATTTCCAAGTTGCGGCGCAAGTTCGACGACAACGCCGACGAAGCCCGCAAGATCAAGACCGTGTGGGGCAAGGGCTATCTGTTCAGCCGTTCCGAGTGGGAATGCTGAACCGATGTGGAAGCTGCTGATCCGCCTCTACCTGGTCACCATCGTGTCCTACAGCGCGGCGATCTACCTGATGCCGGAACTGGTGGTGCGCCTATTCCATGAGCGTTTCCTGACCTACAACCTCGATTATTCCCGGGGCCTGCAAACCTTGTTGGTCAAGCAGTTCCGCGCTGTGCCCAGCGAACAGTGGCCGACGCTGGCGGCGCAGATGGACAAGGAATTCAACCCGCTGCGCATTGAGCTGGCCGCCATCGGTGACAACGGTTTCAGCGCCGAGGAGCAGGCGCGTCTCAAGCGTGGCGAGAATGTGGTGCGCCTTGGCGAATGGGCCTGGCGAACCCTGGCGGCGGCACCGCTGGATGAGCGCACGGCGGTGAAGATGGTCGTGCCGCCGGACCCGGCCGATGTCAGCTGGTTGTACTGGAGCATCAACGTGTTGATCGGCGCGACGATGCTGGCCTGCCTGTTGCTCTGGCTGCGGCCTCACTGGCGCGACCTGGAACGCCTGCGGCGCACCGCCGAGCGTTTCGGCAAAGGTCATCTGGGGGAGCGTACGCACATTGCCTCCAGTTCGAACATCGGCAGCCTGGCCCATGTGTTCGACACGATGGCGGGGGACATCGAGAACCTGCTCAACCAACAGCGGGATCTGCTCAACGCTGTGTCCCACGAACTGCGCACGCCCCTGACGCGACTCGACTTCGGCCTGGCCCTGGCGCTGTCCGATGATCTGCCGGCACCGAGTCGCGAGCGTCTGCAAGGGCTGGTGGCGCACATTCGCGAGCTGGATGAGTTGGTGCTGGAGCTGCTGTCCTACAGCCGGTTGCAAAACCCGCAGCACTTGCCCGAACGGGTCGAAGTGGCGCTGGACGAATTCATCGACAGCATCCTGGGCAGCGTCGACGAGGACCTGACGGCGCCGGACGTGGTGATTGATGTGTTGTTGCATGGGACGCTGGAGCGTTTTGTGCTGGACCCACGGCTGACCGCACGGGCGTTGCAGAACCTGCTGCGCAATGCCATGCGGTATTGCGAAAAGCACATCCAGATCGGCGTGCTGGTGGGTGATCGAGGCTGTGAGATCTGGGTCGACGACGACGGCATCGGCATTCCCGACAGCGAACGCGAGCGTGTGTTCGAGCCGTTCTACCGTCTGGACCGCAGCCGCGACCGCGCCACGGGCGGCTTCGGCCTCGGCCTGGCCATCAGCCGCCGGGCCCTGGAAGCCCAGGGCGGCACCTTGACGGTGGAAGCCTCTCCCCTGGGTGGCGCGCGCTTCAGACTATGGCTGCCAACACCACCCTGATGCATCCTCGACCCCCGTAGGAGCTTGTAGGAGCTGACGAGTGAAACGAGGCTGCGATCTTGCCCCAGACAATTGAGTCGCAAGCAAAAGATCAAGATCAAGATCAAGATCAAGATCAAAAGATCGCAGCCTTCGGCAGCTCCTACGCAAGGTAGCCCCTTACCCAAACAACCCCGCCGCAATATTGATCGAAAACCCCAGGATCGCCGTATTGAACACAAACCCGATCAACGACTGCGCCAATACGATCTTGCGCAGTTGCCGGGTGGCGACCCCCACGTCGGACGTCTGCACCGCGACCCCGATGGTGAAAGAGAAATACAGGAAATCCCAATAGTTGGGCGTGGTCAGCCCTTCGGCAAAGCGCAGTGCCGGCTCCTTGCCCTCCCAGGTGTAATACAGCCGTGCGTAGTGAACGCTGAAAATCACCCCGATCAGCAACCATGAGCCGATCACGGTCATTGCCGTGAAGCCGTAATGCAACAGCTTGCCAGCGGCTTGCAGGTCGCGGCTGCCGGCCAGCTCGAAGGTGATGGTCGCCAGGCTGGCCAATGCCGCGACGCAGACCGTCAGCAGCACCACCCCGGCATTTTCATCTTCGATTTCGGCGATGCGCTTCACATCGGGCGCCTTGGCCCGCACGGTCAGCCAGAACATCAGCACCAGGTAGGTCCAGACCCCGGCATTCCAGCCGATCAGGATCTTGCTGATGATCGAGTCCACGGGAACCAGGATACCCACCGCCAGGCCAAGGACCGTGGCGCTGGAAAGACGCGGATGGGTACGGGCGAGGAAGGGCATGGAGGCTCACTGTCCGGAAAAGAGGCGCCTAGTATGAGCCATCAAGCGAAGGGGCGACTGTCTATCGCGCTGGATTCGATCAACTGCACGCCCGCTTCCTGTATCCGCCGAATCGCCGCCTCCATCGAGCCCTCCCTGTCGATGTCCGGGTTGCAGCCTTTGCGAATGACCAGCTTGGCATGGTAGCTGAACGGCCCGGGGCCCGTGTGTAGACTGACTCACCGCTATCGCGAGCAAGCTCGCTCCCACACTGGATCTCCAGTGAATCTAAAACCTGCGCCCGGCCCAAATCCCACTGTGGGAGCGAGCTTGCTCGCGATGACGGCGGCCCATTCAACATTGATGCAAGCTGACCCACCGCTTTCGCGAGCAAGCCCGCTCCCACATTGGAGCTGCGGTGAACACATGATGGATGGCTTGCAGAAAAATCCCCCTGCTCGGGGTCGTGTCTTTCGTCGAAAATATTTCAGGTTTGATGGCTTTTTGACATTTGGTTCGTGCGTCCCTGTCACGATTCAGTACAATCGCCGACCTCCAACCGGGCATGGAAGCAGTACGGCTCTTCTGTTACGAGAAAAAACCATGCTCATCGGCAGTTATTCCCCCGCCCTCGTTTCGATTTCCTTGTTTGTTGCCGTGCTGGCTTCCTACACCGCCCTGGATCTGGCCGGGCGTATCGCCACCGCCCAGGGGCGTGCCGCGCATTTTTGGATGACCGGGGGCGCGCTGGCGATGGGGGTGGGCATCTGGTCCATGCACTTCATCGGCATGCTGGCGTTCACCTTGCCGGTTGAGCTTGGCTACGATGTCCCGATCACCGCGCTGTCACTGCTGACCGCCATTCTTTCCAGCGGTTTTGCCCTGTGGCTGGTCAGCCAACCGCGATTGCCGGCGTGGCAGTTGGCCTTCGGAGCGCTGATCATGGGCGCCGGGATCAGCGCCATGCATTACACCGGCATGGCCGCGCTGCGGATGCAGCCGGGCATCGATTATGACCCGACGCTGTTCGGGGCTTCGCTGGTGATAGCTGTCGGCGCCTCGGCGGCGGCACTGTGGATTGCCTTTCGCCTGCGCCAGAACAGCCCCCACGTGCGTCTGGCTCGTGCGGGCGCCGCGGTGGTCATGGGCATCGCCATCGTCGGCATGCACTATACCGGCATGGCCGGGGCGCGATTCAGCGAGGGCAGCTTTTGTGGTTCTCTGGACGGCTTGAGCGGCAAGGGCCTGGACAATCTGGTGTTGATCACCACCCTGGCGGTGCTGGCCATTGCCTTGCTGACCTCGATTCTCGACGCACGCCTGGAAGCCCGCACCGCCGAGCTGGCCCAGTCCCTGACCCGGGCCAACCGGGAACTGACCCAGTTGGCCCTGCACGACCCCCTCACCGGGCTGCCCAACCGTGTGTTGTTGGCCGACCGGATCGACCAGGCCATGCATCGGGTGCAAGAGCAGGGCGGCTGCTTCGCCTTGATGTTCATCGACCTCGATGGTTTCAAGCCGGTCAACGATGCCTTTGGTCACCACATGGGCGATTTGTTGCTACGGGACGTGGCTCTGCGCCTGCGCGAAGACCTGCGCAGCCAGGACACCCTGGCGCGGATCGGTGGTGATGAGTTCGTGCTGCTGGTGCAACTGGCCGAGCCCGACGATGCCCTGCGACTGGCGGCACGCCAGGTCGGCTTGATCGGGCGCACGTTCCGGGTGTCTGAACATGACTTGCAGATCTCCGCCAGCGTCGGCATCGCCCTTTACCCTGGCAACGGCCAGAGCGCCGAAGAGCTGCTGATGAATGCCGACGCGGCGATGTACCACGCCAAGGGCGCCGGCAAAAATGGCTACAGTTTTTTCGACGCCTCTATGAACAGTAACGCTCGCAAGCAATTGCAACTGCTGCAAGACTTGCGCATGGCCGTCGAACAGCGGCAGTTCAGCCTGCATTACCAGCCCAAGTTCGACGCGGCCAATGGTCGTCCGGTCGGGGCCGAAGCCTTGTTGCGCTGGACCCATCCGACCCAAGGCATGCTGATGCCCGACACATTCATCGACCTGGCGGAAAAGACCGGGTTGATCATTCCCATCGGCGAATGGGTGTTGAACGAAGCCTGTCGGCAGATGCGCGAATGGTACGTGCTCGGTTATACCGACTGGCGCATCGCGGTGAACCTCTCGGCCTTGCAGTTCTGTCACACCGGTCTGGTGCAGAGCGTGGCCAAGGCCTTGGAAACGCATAAGCTGCCCGCCAACAGCCTGACCCTGGAAATCACCGAAACCACCGCCATGAGCGATGCGGACGCGAGCATGACGGTGTTGCAACTGCTCTCGGACATGGGCGTGGATTTGTCCATCGACGACTTTGGCACCGGCTATTCGAGCCTGATGTACCTCAAGCGCCTGCCGGCCAACGAGCTGAAGATCGATCGTGGCTTCGTGCGGGACCTGGAGCACGACAGCGATGACGCGGCCATCGTCTCGGCCATCGTCGCCCTCGGCCAGGCCCTGGGCCTACGGATCGTCGCCGAAGGCGTGGAGACCGACGTGCAACAAGACTTCCTGACCCAGCTGGGCTGCGATTCGCTGCAGGGCTATCTGTTGGGCCATCCGCTGCCGGCCGAGCGTTTTCTGCAGAACATCCGCCAGGCGAAAACCGTGGCGATAGCCTGACCCTCTCAGGAGACGATATCGAACGCCGTGCTGCCCAGCCGCTCGCCGTTGACCAACAGGTGCACGGCATGCCGGCCCGCGTAGTGTTTGCGGGTGGTCAGCTCGCGAATATGTTGCGAACGGCTGAGGTTGACGCGACCCTGGGCGGGCAAGTCGAAGGTCTTGAGTTTGAAGACCTTGGCCGAGGTGCCGCCCGAGGCTTTCACGTAGTCGACGGCATAGTCGATCACCAGGCGCTGGCTCTGCCCGAGGGTTGATTGCACCGTGAAGGACAGTGTGACCTGTTCTCCCAAGCGGATCACCGCCGGCGTCACCTGCAAATCCAGCACTTGGACCTGCGCCTTGCCGCCGGCACCGATGACCCCCAGTGCCCTGGGGTTGCCTTGTTTGATCAAGCTACGCAGCGCATGCCGGGCGATCCACGCGGTGCGGCGGTCTTGCAATGGCCAGCCTTCGATCTGGTCCAGCACCCAGTCGGGATGCTGTTTGGTGACGTCGTTGAGGTGGTTGGCCACGGATTTGCGCACATAAAGGCTGTCGTCGGCCTTGAGCGTGTCGAGGATCGCGGCGGCCAGGTCGGGGTTGGCCTGGATTGGCTCCAAGTGAAACGACCACGGCAGGCGCGGCCGGCTGCCTTCGCTGGCCAGGCGGCGCACGTGCTCGTTGGCGTCCAGTGCCCAGTCGTGCATGACCTTGAGGGTACGTTCCAGGTCGTCCCGCAAGAAGTGCCGCACGGCGAACTCCGACGAGCCGAACCGGGTGAAATACTGGAGCGCGTCCAACGACACGTCGAAGTGATTGCGACCGTAAGACGCCACGTAGTGCGGCAGGAACATGCTGACAAACATGCTGTTCAGGCGCGGGGCCAGGGCCCGCAGCACTTCCAGCGATGCCTCGTAATCGAGAGGCAGCACTGCGTGCAGGCACTCACTGACCCGGGCCATGCGCTGCATCACCGACAACTCGGCCAGCCCGTCGTTGGCCATGTTCAGGAACGCCTTGGTGTCGAAGGCCGGATACACCGCGCGCATTTCGCTGGCGATGTGTTCCAGGCGGGCGTTGTTGAAGATTTCCTTGAGGGCAGGGGAGGCAGTGGTCGAAGTCGTCATGGCAGGGTCCGTCGTGCAGGGCTTGTCACTATATCCTGTGGCGAGGGCGCTTGCTCCCGCTCGGCTGCGTTGTAGGAGCTGCCGAAGGCTGCGATCTTTTGATCTTTCGCTTGGGATTCAAGTGTCTTGGGGAAGATCGCAGCCTCGTTGCACTCGACAGCTCCTACGAGCTCCTACGAGCTCCTACGAGCTCCTACGAGTTCCTGCGAATTCCTACGAGCTTCTACGGTAAAAGGAATGATTTGCCGCCCGCGAAGTCCCAGATTCAGTCCCTCGAATAACTGGAGTTTTTTTTATGCGCAAACCCACCCTGATCGCCAGCCTGGTCCTGATTGCCGGCCTTGGAACCCTTGGGCCTGTTGCGCAAGCGGTCGAGAAAACCGGAGACGCCCTGGAGCATTCGCCGAGCAATGGCCGCAGGCTGGTGGAGAACGACCGGGTACCGGCGGACTATCAGCGCGCGGACAGGGCCATGAAAGACTGGAAACAGAAGAAGCTGGAACAGCCGACAAGCGAGCAGCAATGGGTACAGATCGACGACAAGTACCTGCTGATCGAAACCGTGTCCGGCGCGATCGTCAAGATCGTGCCGGCCACACGTTAAATCTTCAGAGCACTTCGCCTTTGTCCCATAGCTGAACCAGCTCGCCGGGTGCCCGGTCCTCGGGCACCTGTAGCACCATCTCGTCGTCCTGGTCGTTGGCGCGATAACGCACCTCGATCTGGAAAAACCGCTGGTCGCCGCGCCCGGGCGTGGAGGAGGTCAGCGGCAGGCAGCCCTCCAGGACCGAACAGATGCGTGTGCGCTGGTCGAGGTCGCACTGGGCGAACTCGATTTCCCGTGGCCGGGTCAGTGCATGGATGGCGGCCACGCCGCCCTGGCGCGACAGCCGTACCACGGCTTTGTCGTCGAGGTCTGGAAGGGTTTTCATCAGCTCTCCTGTGTCAGGTCAACGCCGACCTGGGTCCAGCCGTTCTGTACCGCTTGCACTTCCCGCGTGCCGAAGCGCTGGCGGGCATGCTCGACGGTCAAGCGGGCGAAGGCGCTGAAGGACGCGTCATTGGGCAGTCTTCGGTCGCACAAGGTGTCATACCAGATCCGGCCGGCCTTTTCCCAGGCAAATTCGCCCAGCGTGGTCGCCACCAGATAAAAGGCTCGGTTGGGAATGCCGGAGTTGATGTGCACGCCACCGTTGTCTTCACGGGTAATGACGAATTCGCGCATGTGCGCCGGTTGCGGGTCTTTGCCCAGCAGTGGGTCATCGTAGGCGCTGCCGGGGTTGGACATGCTGCGCAGGCCGTCACCGTTGATCTTGTCGGTGAGCAGGTCGGCGCCGATCAGCCAGTCGGCCTGGTCGGCGGTCTGTTCGAGCACGAACTGCTTGACCAGCACACCGAACACGTCGGAGATGGACTCATTCAGCGCACCGGACTGGTTGGCGTAGATCAACCCGGCTTCGCTTTCGGTGACGCCATGGGCCAGTTCGTGGGCCACCACGTCCAGGGAGCGGGTGAAGCGCTGGAAGATTTCGCCGTCGCCGTCGCCAAACACCATTTGTGCACCGTTCCAGAAGGCGTTTTCATAGCCCTGGCCGTAATGCACGCTGCCCACCAGGGCGAAGCCTTTGTTGTCGATGGAATCGCGCCCCAGGACCTTCCAGAAAAAATCATAGGTGGCGCCCAGGGCATCGTAGGCCTCGTCCACGGCCGGGTCGCCACTGGCCCGCTGGCCTTCCAGGCGTACCGGCTGGCCGGGCAGTTCCATGCCGTTCTGGGCATCGTGCACGCTGCGTTGCGGGTGTCCGGCCTTGCCGGACTTGGGCAGCGCTGCCGCGACGGGCGGGGTGCTGGGTGGGCCAGGGTTGTGTCGTAGGCTGCGCACATGAGTCAAGGTGCCGAGGGCGCTGGAACGTTGCTGTTCGGAACCGTGGGCGATGATGCGGTTGAGGATGTACGGGGGAATGAAACCGTGGTGCGGGCGAGAGTCGATCATCAGAAGGTCCTTATCTGAAATGCAGGGTCGATACCCATGTGAACCGAATAGGCCGTTGCGGTTCCCTATTGCATGAATAGCCTGATAAAACACAGTTCCATACGAATCTATGGGGGCTGTGGCGAGGGGATTTATCCCCGCTGGGTTGCGGAGCGACCCCCAGAAATTTCTATATGTCCGTAGCGTCTGGGAGCGCTTCGCACTCCAGCGGGGATAAATCCCCTCGCCACAAAGGATTGCCATATGCCTGGAATTCTGCGAAAAACCGGCGCCTGAAACGACACGGAAATACGCCATGAATGAAGAACTGCAAATCATCGACCTGCACCAAGGCGACGGCAAAAGCGTAGTCAAAGGTGCGCTGATCACCACCCAATACCGCGGCACCCTCGAAGACGGCACCGAATTCGATTCGTCCTACAGTCGGGGCAAACCCTTCCAATGCGTGATCGGCACCGGTCGCGTCATCAAGGGTTGGGACCTGGGCCTGATGGGCATGCAAGTCGGCGGCAAGCGCAAGTTGCTGGTGCCGGCCCACCTGGCCTACGGTGAACGGTCCATGGGCGCCCACATCAAGCCCAACGCCAACCTGATCTTTGAAATCGAGTTGCTGGAAGTGCTGACCCGGGACGATTGAGGGCAGAAACCGATCGGTGCGCTTGTTCCATTGTGGAGTGAAAGATGAACGCAGAACGTCATGACGTAGGCGTGTCCCAAGTGGCCGCAGCGATTGCCGAGCCGGCCCGTACCCGAATGCTCTGCGCCTTGATGGATGGCCATGCCCGCACCAGCACCGAATTGGCGAGCATCGCCGAGGTCAGCGCCTCGACCGCCAGTGCCCACCTGGCGAAACTCAAGGACCTGACCTTGGTGCGCCTGCACATCCAGGGCCGGCATCGTTACTACAGCCTGGCGGACCCACGTGTCGCCCAGGCCCTCGAAGCGCTGATGGTGATCGGCCAGAACGCTGCGCCGACCTTCACGCCACACACACCGGATCGCCTGCAATTCGCCCGCACCTGCTACGACCACATGGCTGGCACCCTGGCGGTGCGGCTGCATGATCGCCTGATCGAGGCCGGGTGGCTGGTGGAGGTGCCAGAACAGGGCTATCGGTTGAGTGAGTCCGGCGTGGGGCTGTTCGAGGGGTTGGGCATTGACCTCCAGGCCCTCGCCGCGAAACGCCGTCGATTCGCTTGCCCCTGCCTGGACTGGAGCATGCGCCGTCCGCACCTGGGCGGCGCCCTGGGAGCGGCGTTGCTGCAAGTGGCGATCAAGCGCAAGTGGGTGATCCAGGACCTGGATAGCCGGGCACTGGGGGTGACGGCCAGTGGGCGTCGGGCGCTGGCGGGGCGGTTTGGGATCAGTGCCGAAATCGACGTCAATCCCACTGGCGCTATTGCGAGCAAGCTCGCTCCGACAGTGGGTCTGCGCTGAACACAGGGTTGATGTCCGCCGACAGACCCTGTGGGAGCGAGCTGGCTCGCGATAGCCATTTCAGCATCACCCCCATCATCAAGCCATATGCCTACGTCGATACTCATCCGGCGTGGTGCCCATCATTTTGCGAAACATGCTGATGAACGCCGAGGCGCTGCTGTAGCCCAGGTCCAGGCCAATGGTTTCCACGCTCTGGCCACGTTCGAGCAGGGCCAGGGCCTCGATGACTTTCAGGCGCTGGCGCCATTCCACCAGGGACATGCCCAGGTCCCGTTGGGCCCGGCGCATCAGCGTGCGTTCGGTGGTGTTGGCGGCGCGGGCCAGTTGCGGCAAGGAGCGCGGGTCGCTGGGGTTCGCCTCCAGGGCCCGCAATACGGGGCCCAGCAATGGATCATCCGAGGAGGGCAGGTAGCTACCGGCCTGGGGTGCCTGAGTCAGCTTGTCCACCAGCACCTGCAACAAGCGCTGCTGCTCGGGTGTCTGCGGTTGGCTCGGCGGGTCGCTGCGCAGCTCTTCCAGCAACGCGCGGATCAGTGGGCTCAAGGTCAGCGCGCAGGGGACGGCCGGCAGCGCAGCGCACAGTTCGGCCGCCAAGTACAACGAGCAATGGCAGGCTTCATGCCGATTGAACCCAACGTGTTCCATGTCCGGCGGCAGCCAGATGCCGTACTGCGGTGGCGCCAGGTAATGGTGCTGGGCGATCTCGATTTCCATCACTCCACTGTAGGAGTAGACGAACTCACCCCAGGCATGCCGATGCCGGGGGTAAGTGGCATGGGCCGGCATGCAGGCGCTGCGAAAGAAAATCGGCGAGGGCAGGGCCGCGTCGAACGGAGGCATTTTCAGATGTTGGGCTGGAGGCTGCATATCGACCGCAATGGCGGATTACCGGGATGGCTTGTCGGGTAATCACTATATCCAGCAAAGGTGTCAGGCAGACAATCCTTTCATCCATTTCTGCCCAAAGGACTTTTCCCATGACCACCCGCCGCGCCCTGGATGGCCGGGTCAGTGCCCTGATGACCGGACTCTGTGCCATCTGGGGTTTCCAGCAAGTCGCGATCAAGGCCAGCGCCGCCGACATGGCGCCGATGCTGCAACTGGGCGTGCGCTCGGCCATTGCCGCGGTACTGGTCTGGCTGTTGGTGCTGGCGCGAGGTGAACGCCTGTCCCTGGCCGATGGCAGTTGGCGTCCTGGCCTGTTGGTGGGATTGTTGTTTGCCCTGGAGTTCGTGATGGTGGGCGAAGGCCTGCGGCATACGACGGCTTCGCACATGGTGATTTTCCTGTACACCGCCCCGATGTTCGCCGCACTCGGTTTGCACTGGAAACTGCCGAGCGAACGCCTCAAGCCGGCGCAATGGCTGGGCATCGCGGTTGCCTTCGGCGGGATCGTGGTGGCCTTCAGTGGCGGCTCGGGGGCGGCGCACGGCAGCTCGTTGCTCGGTGACGGAATGGGCTTGCTGGCCGGTGCGCTGTGGGGCGCGACCACGGTGACGGTCCGTTGTTCGCGATTGACGGACCTGCCCGCCAGCCAGACACTGCTGTATCAACTGGTGGGCGCCGGGGTGCTGCTGATCGGGATGTCCGTGGCGTTGGCGCAAACGACGATCAACCCCACGCCGCAACTCATTGCCAGCCTGGCGTTCCAGGTGTTGCTGGTGTCCTTCGCCAGTTTCCTGATCTGGTTCTCGCTGCTGCGCCGTTACCTCGCCTCGCAATTGGGCGTGCTGTCGTTCATGACGCCGCTGTTTGGCATCGGTTTTGGTGTCTGGTTGCTGGACGAGCCGCTGGAGCCGAACTTTATCGTTGGCGCGGTCCTGGTGCTGGGCGGGATCTTGCTGGTCAGCGGTTACGGCTGGTTTCACCAGCGCTGGGGGCGATGGTTGGTATTGCGGCGGGAGTAATGGGAGTAGCAGACGCTGGGGCCTGTAGGAGCTGGCGAAGCCTGCGATCTTTTGATCTTTCGCTTGGGACTCAAGTGTCTCGGGAAAGATCGCAGCCTCGTTTCACTCGTCAGCTCCTACACAGCTAGCTTCTGCACCGCTCTTACGGGTTCGAGGGAGCAGGCTCCCTCGTCATGAAAGCCCTGATGCTGCCGGGGAGGTCAAACCTTGACGATCCAACCCGCCGGCGCTTCCACGTCGCCGGTCTGCACGCCGGTCAGCTCTTTGTAGAGCTTCTGGGTGATCGGGCCGACTTCGGTTTCGCTGTGGAACACGTGCAGCTTGTCCTTGTAGCTGATGCCGCCGATCGGGGTGATCACCGCCGCGGTACCGCAAGCGCCGGCTTCCTTGAAGTCCGACAGCTTGTCGATGAACACGTCGCCTTCGATCACTTCCAGGCCCAGGCGCGATTTGGCCAGTTCGATCAACGACAGGCGAGTGATGCCCGGCAGGACCGAAGGGGATCTTGGGGTGACGAATTTGTTGTCGTGGGTGATGCCGAAGAAGTTGGCCGAGCCGACTTCCTCGATTTTCGAATGGGTCATCGGGTCCAGGTAGATGCAGTCGGCGAAACTGGCCTTCTTGGCCTGGGAGCCGGGCATCAGGCTGGCGGCATAGTTGCCACCGACCTTGGCCGCACCGGTGCCTTGCGGGGCGGCGCGGTCGAAGCTGGAGATCAGGAAGTTGTGCGGGGTCAGGCCGCCCTTGAAGTAGGCGCCGACCGGAATGCAGAAAATCGAGAAGATGAACTCAGGCGCGGTGCGCACGCCGATGTTGTCACCCACGCCGATCACGAACGGGCGCAGGTACAGCGCGCCGCCGGTGCCATACGGCGGGATGAAGCGCTCGTTGGCGCGAACCACTTGCTTGCAGGCTTCGACGAACTGCTCGGTGTCGACCTGCGGCATCAGCAGGCGGGCGCAGCTGCGCTGCATGCGGGCGGCGTTCTGGTCCGGGCGGAACAGGTTGATCGAGCCGTCCTTGCAGCGATAGGCCTTCAGGCCTTCGAAGCACTGCTGACCGTAGTGCAGGGCTGTGGAGCCCTCGCTGATGTGCAGCACGTTGTCGTCGGTCAGGGTGCCCGCGTCCCAGGCGCCATCGCGCCAGTGCGACAGGTAGCGCTTGTCGGTCTTGATGTAGTCAAAGCCCAGTTTGTCCCAATTGATGCTCTCGTTACCCATGACACCCTCTATTGCTTAACAACCGTCGAAACGGTTCAAGGCTTCTGACGTTTTTTGGATGGGAACAACAATACTTCATTCCGGGGCTGTTTCGCAGCCTCACTGACATGATTGTTCCCACGCTCCGCGTGGGAATACTTCAACGGACGCTCCGTGTTCGGCTTTGGGACGCGGAGCGTCCCTGGCTGCATTCCCACGCGGAGCATGGGAACGATCCTTGGCGGTGGACTCCATCTTTACAGATGCAACGCATGCCCCAACGCCCGCAACGCCGCTTCCTGCACGGCCTCGCCCAGCGTCGGATGGGCATGGATGGTGCCGGCGATGTCTTCCAGGCGCGCCCCCATTTCCAGGGACTGACCAAACGCGGTGGACAGCTCCGACACGCCGACGCCGACCGCTTGCCAGCCCACGATCAAGTGGTTGTCCCGGCGTGCCACGACCCGGACGAAACCGCTTTTCGATTCCAGGGTCATGGCCCGACCGTTGGCGGCGAACGGGAAGCTCGAAACCAGGCAGTCCAGCCCGGCAGCCTTGGCCTCGTCCGGCGTCTTGCCGACCACCACCAGTTCCGGGTCGGTGAAGCACACCGCGGCGATGGCGGTCGGGTTGAATTCCCGATGCTGGCCGGCGATCAGCTCGGCGACCATTTCGCCTTGGGCCATGGCCCGGTGGGCGAGCATCGGTTCACCGCTCAGGTCGCCAATGGCCCAGACGTTGCGCATGCTGGTCTGGCAACGGCTGTCGATGTTCACCGCCGAACCGTTCATCGCCAGGTCCAGCGCTTCAAGGTTCCAGCCCTGGGTATTGGGTTTGCGCCCGACCGCCACCAGCACCCGGTCGGTGTCCAGGTTCAGCGTGTCGCCATTGGGATCGCGCACTTGCAAGGTGCTGGCCTGGGCATCGAACCCTTCGACGCTGTGCTTGAGGTACAGCTTCACGCCCAACTGCTTGAGCGCCTCGTGCACCGGTTGCGTCAGCTCGCCGTCGTAAGCGGGCAGGATCCGCTCCTGGGCCTCGACCACGCTGACCTCGGCACCGAGCTTGCGATAGGCGATGCCCAGCTCCAGGCCGATGTAGCCGCCGCCGACTACCACCAGGTGCTTGGGCACCGAAGTGGGGGCGAGGGCTTCGGTGGAGGAAATGATCGGCCCGCCCAGTGGCAGCATCGGCAGGTTGACGCTTTTCGAACCGGTGGCCAGCAGCAGGTGTTCGCATTGGATGCGGGTATCGCCGACCTCGACCGTCTTGCCATCGATCACCTTGGCCCAGCCATGAATGACCTGGACCTTGTGCTTTTTCAGCAATGCTGCGACGCCGGTGGTCAGGCGATCGACGATACCGTCCTTCCATTCCACGCTCTTGCCGATGTCCAGCGTTGGCGCCGCCACCGTGATGCCCAGGGCCGAGCCCTGGCTGTGGTGTCGGGTCTGGTGGAACTGCTCGGCCACATGGATCAACGCCTTGGACGGGATGCAGCCGATGTTCAGGCAGGTCCCGCCCAACGCCTGGCCTTCCACCAGGATGGTCGGGATGCCCAGTTGGCCGGCGCGGATCGCCGCCACATAGCCGCCGGGGCCGCCGCCGATGATCAGCAGTGTGGTGTTCAAAGTCTGTTGCATACCTGCTCCCATTATTGATCCACAAACAGCGTGGCGGGTTGTTCGAGCAGGCCACGCAGGGCCTGGATGAATTGCGCCGCGTCCATGCCGTCGACCACCCGGTGATCGAAGGAGCTGGAGAGGTTCATCATCTTGCGGATCACGATCTGACCCTTGATCACCATGGGCCGCTCGACGATTTTGTTCACGCCGACAATCGCCACTTCCGGCAGGTTCAGCACCGGCGTGCTGACGATGCCGCCGAGGGCACCGAGGCTGGTCAGGGTGATGGTCGAGCCGGACAGTTCATCGCGACTGGCCTTGCCCGTGCGCGCTGCCGTGGCCAGGCGGGCGATTTCCGCCGCGCTGTCCCACAGGGTACGGGCTTCGGCGTGACGCACCACCGGCACCATCAGGCCAACGTCGCTCTGGGTGGCGACGCCCACATGCACCGCGCCTGAGCGATGGATGACCTGGGCTTCGTCGTCGTAGCGGGCATTCATCTGCGGAAAGTCCCGCAGGGCCACGACCAGGGCGCGGACCAGGAACGGCAGCAAGGTCAGCTTGCCGCGACTGGCGCCGTGTTTTTCATTCAAGTGAACCCGCAGCTCTTCCAGGGCCGTGACGTCGATTTCCTCGACATAGCTGAAATGGGCCGCGCGTTGGGTCGCTTCCTGCATGCGCTGGGCGATCTTGCGGCGCATGCCGATCACCGGGATCTGCTGCTCGTCGTGGCGTTCGGCATAACCCGAACCGCCCTTGGCTTGGGACGACGGACCCTGGGCCAGATAGGCTTCGAGGTCTTCGTGCAGGACCCGCCCGGCCGGGCCGCTGCCCTGGACCAGGCGCAGTTGAATGCCCAGGTCCAGCGCGTGTTTGCGCACGGCCGGCGAGGCCAGTGGGCGCTCGTCGGGGTCGCGGGCCACAGGCGCTTGCGGGGCGCAGCGCGGCGCGGCGGTTTTTTCCAGTACCGGTTCAGGTGTCGCCACGGGCGCCGGCTTCGGTGCCTGCGCAGCCGGCGCTGGCGTTGGCGTTGGCGCCTGTTGGGCCGATTCTTTCAGGTTACCCGCACCTTCGACTTCAATGCGGATCAGTTCACTGCCCACCGCCATGACTTCACCGGGCTCGCCACCCAGAGCGATGACCCGGCCATGCACCGGTGAGGGGATGTCGACCATGGCCTTGTCGGTCATGACATCGGCCAGTACCTGGTCTTCGACCACCATGTCACCGACCTTGACGTGCCACACCGACAGTTCAACTTCGGCGATGCCTTCGCCGATGTCCGGCATCTTGATAACGTGCGTGCCCATTCAGACCTCCATGACCCGTTTCAACGCCGCGCCCACTCGGGACGGCCCAGGGAAATACGCCCACTCCTGCGCATGCGGGTAGGGGGTGTCCCAACCGGTGACACGCTCGATGGGCGCTTCCAGGTGGTGGAAGCAGTGTTCTTGCACCAACGACACCAGTTCGGCGCCGAAACCGCAGGTGCGGGTGGCTTCGTGGACAACCACGCAGCGGCCGGTTTTCTTCACGGATTTGACGATGGTCTCAAGGTCCAGCGGCCAGAGGCTGCGCAGGTCGATGACTTCGGCGTCGATGCCGGTTTCTTCGGCCGCCACTTGAGAGACGTAGACCGTGGTGCCGTAGGTGAGAACCGTCACGTCCTTGCCCGGACGGGTGATGGCGGCGACGTCCAGCGGCACGGTGTAGTAACCGTCCGGCACCTGGGCCGAGGGGTGTTTCGACCACGGGGTTACCGGGCGATCGTGGTGGCCGTCGAACGGGCCGTTATACAAGCGCTTGGGTTCGAGGAAGATCACCGGGTCATCGTTTTCGATGGAAGCGATCAGCAAGCCCTTGGCGTCGTAGGGGTTGGACGGCATCACGGTGCGCAGGCCGCAGACCTGGGTGAACATCGCCTCGATGCTCTGGCTGTGGGTCTGGCCGCCGTAGATGCCGCCGCCGCAGGGCATGCGCAGGGTCATCGGCGCGGTGAACTCGCCGGCCGAGCGATAGCGCAGGCGTGCCGCCTCGGAAATGATCTGGTCCGACGCCGGGTAGACGTAGTCGGCGAACTGGATCTCGGCCACCGGCCGCAGCCCGTAGGCGCCCATGCCCACCGCCACGCCGACGATGCCGCTTTCGGAAATCGGTGCGTCGAACACCCGCGAAGTGCCGTACTTGTTCTGCAGGCCTTCGGTGCAGCGGAACACGCCGCCGAAGTAGCCCACGTCCTGGCCGAACACCACGACGTTGTCGTCGCGCTCGAGCATCACGTCCATGGCCGAGCGCAGGGCCTGGATCATGGTCATGGTGGTAGTGGTCATGGCGGTGTCCAACGCAATATTGTTGTTGTGATCGTTCATGTCAGATCCCCAACTGCTGACGCTGGCGCTTCAAGTGCTCCGGCATCTCTTTGTAGACGTCTTCGAACATGGTCGCGGCGCTGGGAATCTGTCCGCCGGCGAGGGTGCCGTACTGTTCGGCTTCCTTCTGCGCGGCGATCACCTCGGCTTCGAGTTCGGCGCTGACCGCCGCATGTTCCTCTTCGGACCACTGGCCGATCTTGACCATGTGCTGCTTGAGACGGGCAATCGGATCGCCCAGCGGGAAGTGGCTCCAGTCATCGGCGGGGCGGTACTTGGAGGGATCGTCCGAGGTGGAGTGCGGACCGGCGCGGTAGGTGACCCATTCGATCAGGGCCGGGCCGAGGTTGCGGCGGGCACGTTCGGCGGCCCAGCGCGAGGCGGCGTAGACCGCCATGAAATCGTTGCCATCGACACGCAGGGAGGCGATGCCGCAACCGACGCCGCGTCCGGCGAACGTCGTGGCTTCACCGCCGGCAATGGCCTGGAAGGTGGAAATCGCCCACTGGTTGTTGACCACGTTGAGGATCACCGGCGCCCGGTAGACGTGGGCGAAGGTGAGGGCGGTGTGGAAGTCCGATTCGGCGGTGGCGCCGTCACCGATCCAGGCCGAGGCGATCTTGGTATCGCCCTTGATCGCCGAGGCCATGCCCCAGCCCACGCCCTGGATGAATTGCGTGGCGAGGTTGCCGGAAATGGTGAAGAAACCGGCGTCCTTGACCGAGTACATGATCGGCAATTGCCGGCCCTTGAGCGGATCGCGCTCGTTGGACAGCAGTTGGCAGATCAGGTCCACCAGCGGCACCTCGCGGGCCATCAGGATACTTTGCTGGCGGTAGGTGGGAAAGCACATGTCATCGATGTTCAGCGCCAGGGCCTGGCCGCTGCCGATGGCTTCTTCGCCAAGGCTTTGCATGTAGAACGACATTTTTTTCTGGCGCTGGGCGACCACCATGCGGTTGTCGTAGATACGTGTCTTGAGCATGGCGCGCATGCCTTTGCGCAGGATCTCGACGGGAATGTCCGCCGCCCAGTCGCCCAAGGCATTGCCCTGGTCATCAAGCACGCGGATCAGGCTGCGGGCCAGGTCGGCGGTGTCGGCGGGTTCGACGTCGATGGGAGGTTTGCGCACCGTGCCGGCATCGGACAGATGCAGGTAGGAAAAGTCGGTCTTGCAGCCGGGACGGCCCGAGGGTTCGGGGACGTGCAGGCGTAGCGGTTCGTACGCTGGGTTCATGGCTTTCTACGCTCGATCTTGTGAATTTCTTGTAGTGGGCGCGCTAGCTGACGAATGTCCCCGGGTAGGGGAAATTGTCCTACAACAATCATAGGCTCGACGAAGAAGAATATTTTTCTCTGTTAGCTTGCTGTTCAGATCATTTGCAGATAAAAAATCTGCACAACGATAAAAAACAGGATTATTTGTCTCATGCGTAAATTGGATCGCACCGACATCGGCATTCTGAACAGCCTTCAGGAAAACGCCCGCATCACCAACGCCGATCTCGCCCGTTCGGTCAATCTGTCGCCGACGCCGTGCTTCAACCGGGTGCGGGCGATGGAGGAGTTGGGCGTGATCCGCGAGCAGGTCACGCTGCTGGATGCCGACCTGCTGGGACTGCACGTCAACGTGTTCATCCATGTGAGCCTGGAGAAGCAGGTGGAGGAGGCGTTGCAGCACTTCGAGGAGGCGATTTCCGACCGACCGGAGGTGATGGAGTGCTACCTGATGGCCGGCGATCCGGATTACCTGATCCGCGTGCTGGTGCCGACCATCCAGTCGCTGGAGCGGTTCATGATGGACTTCCTGACCAAGGTCCCGGGGGTGGCGAACATCCGTTCGAGCTTTGCCCTCAAGCAGGTGCGCTACAAGACCGCGCTGCCGTTGCCGGCCAATGGGTTGACCTTAGGAACCTGAACATCAAAAGATCGCAGCCTTCGGCAGCTCCTACAGGAGGATCGCATTCACAATGTAGGAGCTGCCGAAGGCTGCGATCTTTTGATCTTAAAATTGATTGATCGGAATCTTCAGGTACGTCACGCCATTGTCCTCGGCCGGCGGCAGATGGCCGGCCCGCACATTCACCTGGATCGCCGGCAACAGCAGCGTCGGCATGCCCAGTGTCTTGTCGCGCTGGGTACGCATGGCCACGAACGAAGCCTCATCGATGCCATCGCGGACATGAATGTTGTGCTGGCGCTGCTCACCCACGGTGCTCATGCAGTGGGGCTCGCGTTCCTCCGGTGGATAGTCGTGGCACACATACAGCCGTACCCCGGCGGGGAAGGCCAACAGCTTGCGGATCGAGGCGTAGAGCTGATGGGCATTGCCGCCGGGGAAGTCGCAACGGGCGGTGCCTACGTCGGGCATGAACAGCGTGTCGCCCACCAGGATCGCGTCGCCGTCGATCAGGTAGGCCATGTCCGCCGGGGTGTGGCCGGGCACGTGCAGGGCGGTGGCCTTGAGGTTGCCGATCAGGAAGGACTCGTCGGGCGCGAACAGGCGGTCGAATTGCGAACCGTCGACGGCGAAGTGCGGCTCCAGGTTGAACAGGGTCTTGAACACGTTCTGCACCTGGCCGATGGACTCGCCGATGGCGATCTTGCCGCCCAGCTCCCGACGTAGATAAGGCGCGGCGGACAGGTGATCGGCATGGGCGTGGGTCTCCAGCAGCCATTGCACCGTCAGTCGATGTTCCCGCACAAACGCGATCACCCGATCCGCCTGCGCGGTGCCGCTGCGGCCCGAGGCCGGATCGTAGTCGAGCACCGGATCGACCACCGCGCAGTGCCCGCCATCGTGTTCATACACAACATGGGTATAGGTCTTGGAGGCGGGGTCGAGAAAACTCTGGATCTGCGCGGGCATGACAGCGGACCTGTGGGGAAGAAGCGGTTGCTACGCTTGAGGTTTACAACATATGGTCCGCAGCTTAGTGAGGGCCAAGGCGTCCTGCAAATGCGATCACACCTGCCCACAGGTGTGCGCGGCTTGAGAGAACCTGAATGTTACTGGCAAGTTTTTTGGTGTGGTCATGGGCCTGGTCCTTGGCCTGACGGGGGCGGGTGGCAGCATCCTGGAGGTGCCGGCGTTGGTGTTGGGCCTGGGCTGGAGCATGACCCAGGCCACAAAGTGTCCATGTCTCCAGCCCCCAACCGGGGAATGGTGTTACAGCAACCTGCATTGCATCGAAAACCCCAGCGCCACCGATTGCCCTTGCTCCAGCAAGCGCAACCCCGGCCGCCCCGGCAGGTGATGGGCGTTGACCGGATGGCTGACCGGTTCGATGCAAAAGAAGTCCAGGCCCACGGGGCAGTAGAGCAGGAAATAGTCGCTGCCGCTGGCCTGGCATTGCAGTTCATAACCCAGGTCCGGTTGCTGGATCAGGCACTGCCCGTCCCAACCGCCGAAGCCGTTGTCGACAAGCGTGTCCGGCAGTAAACGGAGCGCCTGGAAATCCCAGTGTTCAGGAATGTTGGTCAGTTCCGTGGGCAGTTTTGTCGCGTCGCACATCCAGACCTCGTTGGCGCGGGTTTGCAGGCGCGTGGCGGCGGTGCGTGGAAAGTACGGGTGCAAGCCCAGCCCGTGCCACGCGGCCTGTTCGGCCATGTGGGTGACGTGCATTGCGAGCTGCAACTGGCCGCCGCTCAGACGGACCCGCAGGTTGGCACGGTAGGCGAACGGCTGTTGGCTGTCGAGTTGCAGCAACGCTTCCTGGGCACTGTGCTCGATCACCTGCCACGGTTGTTGCCACGCACTGCCATGGATCGGAAACGGATCGTTGGGGCTGTTGGCCTCCAGGGCCAGCCAGCCGCCGGGACAGTCGAAGCCGCCGTGGGCGATCCGGTTCGACCAGGGAATCAACGGGAAGCCACCGAGCTTGCCAGGCAGGCCGTTTTCCAACGCGTGGGGCGCTGGCGGGCGCAGTAGCGGGGCGCCGTTACTGCGCAACGTCCAGTCGACCAGGCTGGCGCCCAGGTGCGGGGCCAGGGTGAGACGGGTCAGTTCGTCTTCGAGGTGGAGAAGGGGTGGCGTCATGGGAGTCGTCTGCTAAAGAGGAAAGGCTGTTATGCAGAGAATTGGATGTCTGTTTGTGAACCCAAATTGTGGCGAGGGGATTTATCCCCGCTGGGCTGCGTAGCAGCCCCAAAACCAGTAACCCCGATCTGTCTGATACACCGAGGTCTGGGCTTTAGGGCTGCTGTGCAGCCCAACGGGGATAGATCCCCACGCGACAATGGGACTTTGTCGTTTGTTACAACACCAGATGCGGCAACCAAAGGGAAATGGCGGGGATGTAAGTCACCAGCAGCAGCACCACGAACAACATGGCGTAGAACGGCAGCAGGGCCTTGACAGTGCTTTCGATACTGACCTTGCCAATGGCCGAGCCCACGAACAGCACTGCGCCCACCGGTGGGGTAATCAGGCCGATCCCCAGGTTCACCAGCATGATCATGCCGAACTGCACCGGGTCCACACCAATGCCCACGATCACCGGCATCAGGATCGGCGTCAGGATCAGGATCAGCGGCGCCATGTCCATCACGGTGCCCAGCAGCAGCAACATCACGTTGATGCACATCAGGATCACATAGCGGTTGTCCGACAGCGTCAGGAACGCGGTGGTGATCTTCGCCGGGATTTCCATCAGCGTCATGATGTAGCCGAAGCTGGCGGCGAAGCCGATCAGGATCATCACGATGGAGATGGTGCGTACCGTACGGTGCATCAGTTTCGGCAACTCGCTCCATTTGTAGTCGCGGTAGATGCACATGGTCACGAAAAATGCCCACACCACAGCAATGGCGGCCGATTCGGTGGCGGTGAAAACGCCCGAGAGAATGCCGCCGAGGATGATGAACAAGGTCATCATGCCCCACATGGCTTCCTTGCAAATCTTCAACGCTTCCTTGAGCGGGATCACTTCACCTTTGGGGTAGTTGCGCTTTTTCGCAAAAACCAGGCACAGCGCCATCAGGCAGAGGTTCATCATGATGCCGGGGACGATGCCGGCCATGAACAGCGACCCGATGGAAACGGTGCCGCCAGCGGCGAGGGAGTACAGCACCGCATTGTGGCTGGGCGGCGTCAGCAGCGCTTGCACCGAACCACTGACGGTGACGGCGGTGGCGTAATCACGCGGATAGCCCCGGCGTGTCATTTCCGGGATCAGCACCGAACCGACCGAAGCGGTATCGGCTACCGAGGAACCGGAGATTGCGCCAAAAAAACTCGAGGCCACGAGGTTGACCAATGACAGGCCGCCGCGCACGAAGCCTACCAATACACTGGCGAATGCCACCAGGCGGCGGGACATACCGCCCTCGGCCATGATCGCACCGGCCAGGACGAAGAAGGGGATGGCCAGCAGCGAGAACTTGTTCACACCGCCCGTTACCTGGATCATCATGGCCTGGAACGGAATATCGATCCACCACGCCCCGATCAGGGCGGCAGCGCCCAGCGCGTAGGCGACCGGCATGCCGATCAGGATCAACAGCAAAAAACTGCCCAGCAGAATCAGAGCGTCCATTAAGCGGCACCTTCGTTTTCTTCAACCAGGTCGAACTGCACGACCCGACGCTGGCTTTGATCACCCAGCAAGAGTTTTTCCAGCACAAAAATCAACGTCAGGAAGCCACCGATCGGTATCGGCATGTACGTGATGCCGACGCGCAGGGTAGGGATAGCGCTCATGAATTGATTCCAAGTGGTCATGCACAGCTTGGTGCCCCACACGGTCATGAAAATGCACACGGCTGCCATCAACAGCTGAGAGACAACCGACGCGGCGGTTTTCAGGTGCGGGGGCATGCGAGAGGTAACCATGTCGACGGCCATATGCGAGCCGGAGCGGTAGCTGGCGGCGGCGCCGATGAAGGTGAATACGATCATGAGTAGAATCGCGGTAGGTTCCGGCCAGCTCGAGCCTGAGCCAAGCACGTAGCGGGCAAACACCCCCCAGGGGATCATTAGCGCAACGGCAAGGACAGAAAGGCCGGCCACCCAGATGCACGTCATGTAGATTTTATCGTTGATACGCAGCAGCAAATTCTTCATCGGGTTTCACCGTAACCAGGCGCGCCCATAACATCCGGCGCGCAGGGCCTTTTTCATGGATACAGATTGAGGGGGGCTTACTGCACGGCTTCGATTTTCTTGATCAGGTCGGCATACGGCGCGCCGTACTTGGCCCGGATCGGCGCGGTGGCGTCGTAGAAAGGTTTCTTGTCGACGGTGATGAACTCGACGCCAGCCGCCTTGAGTTTTTCTTCACTCTCACCCGACTTCTTGTCCCACAGCACGCGCTCTTCAGCCTGGGCCGCCTTGGCAGCTTTTTTAACCATGTCCTGTTGCGCCGGAGTGAGTTTTTCCCAGGTGATTTTCGACATCACGATTGGCTCGGGCAGGATCAGGTGACCGGTCAGGCTGTAGAACTTGGCGTTCTGGTAGTGGTTGTGCTCGAGCATGGTCGGTGGGTTGTTTTCCGCACCGTCGATCACGCCGGTTTGCAAGGCGCTGAAGATCTCGCCGGTGTCCATGGCGATGCCGTTGGCACCCATGGCGTTGAAGGTTTCGATGAACATCGGGTTGCCTTGGACGCGGATCTTCATACCCTTGAGGTCTTCGAGCTTGCGCACCGGTTTCTTGGTGTAGAGGTTGCGCGTACCGCCGTCCATCCAGGCCAGTGCCACCAGGCCGAATTCAGAGTTGGTGATGCGGTCGAGGATCTCATCGCCCACCGCTCCGTCGATAACGGCGCGCATGTGGGCCTGGTCGCGGAAGATGAACGGCATGTTGAACACGTTCACGTCCGGCACCACAGGGCCGACGATGCCGAGGCTGACACGGGACATCTGGATCGCACCGGCCTGCATTTGCTCGATGACTTCTTTTTCCGAACCCAAGACGCCGCCCGGGAAGTATTTGAATTTCAGTTCGCCGTTGCTTTCTTTGGTCAGGGTTTCACCCATGTGTTCCTCGGCGACCACGGTCGGGTAGCCCTTTGGGTGGATGTCGGCGATCTTGAGGTCGAGGGCATGGGCCGCCTGGGCCAGGAAGGCCAGGGGGAGGGCTGCGATCAGAAGCGTACGTTTGAAATTCATGGTCCATCTCCAGTTTGTTGTTTTTTTATGGCTCATTCAGCAAAGCGGTGAAGCAGATCATTTCGCGGCGTGTTTCAGCCCTCCAAAAGCGGGTTCGGCCAGGCCTTTGACGCCGGGGTTGAGGGCGAACACGCCACCGGCCAGGGAATGCGGATCGGTGTCGTCGCCGGGGCGGATCGAGGTGACGAAGAGGGTGTCCAGGCGGCTGCCGCCAAAGGCGCACATCGTCGGTTTCTTCACCGGCACCGCCAGCGACCGATCCAGCCGGCCATCCGGGGTAAAGCGATGAATGAGACCGGCGTCATTGGCGCAGATCCAGTAGCAACCTTCGGCGTCTACCGCCGCGCCGTCCGGGCGCCCGGCCAACGGCATCATGTCGACGAACAGCCGCCGGTTGGACGGCGTGCCGCTGTCGATGTCGTAATCGAAAGCCCAGATCCGCTGGACCAATGGGTGTGAATCCGAGAGGTACATCGTCTGCCCGTCCGGGCTAAAACCCAGGCCGTTGGGCACGATGAAACCGCTCAGTTGCGCCTCGACCGGGCTGCGTTGCCCGGCCCCAAAGCGGTACATCCGGCCTTCGTCAGCGTTGGCGCCCATGTCCAGCACCATGCTGCCGGCCCAGAAGCGGCCCTGGCGGTCGCAACGGCCATCGTTGAGGCGCATGTCGACGCGGCTGTGCTCGACGCTCCCGCAGCGTTCGCTGTCCAGGCTGCCGTCGTCATGGGGGTGCAGACGGAAGAAACCGCTTTCCATGCCGGCGATCCAGCCGCCGTCCTGGTGACGGGCGATGCAGGCAAGCATTTCGGGGGCTTCCCAGCCCTGGATTTTTCCGCTGCTGGCATTCCAGCGTTGCAGGCCACCGCTGGGGATGTTCACCCAATACAGGGCGTTTTCCTCGGGGACCCACACCGGGCTCTCCCCGACGGCGTTGCGTGCATCGACAATCAATTCGGCTTGCATGGTGATTCCTTTGTACGTTCGTATCCCATGGCACCGGGCCAATCAGTCGTCGAACGGGCCGGCGGCCACGAAGGCACCGCCCTGGTAGATCCTGGCCGGGTCATCGGCCGCCGGCATTGGCTGGGCTTCGATCTTGTCGCGGAAAATCTCGGAAGTGTCCTTGGGTTGGTAACCCAGGTGCGCGGCGTGGCTGTTGTCCCACCAGACGTCGCGGTTGGCGGACACGCCATAGACCACGGTGTGGCCGACCTTTGGTGTGTAGAGCGAGCATTCGATCAGTTGGGTGAGGTCGTCGAAGCTCAGCCAAGTGCTCATCATCCGACGGTTCTGCGGTTCGGGGAACGAAGAGCCGATGCGGATGCTCACGGTCTCGATGCCGTAGCGATCGAAGTAGAAACTGGCGACGTCTTCACCGTAGGACTTGGACAGGCCGTAGTAGCCATCCGGACGGCGAGGGGAGAGGGCGTCGAGGGCTTCGTCCTGCTTGTAGAAGCCGATGACGTGGTTGGAACTGGCAAAGATCACCCGCTTGACGCCGTGTTTGCGCGCCGCTTCGTAGATGTGGAACACGCCACTGATGTTGGCGCCGAGAATCTCTTCGAACGGACGCTCCACCGAGACACCCCCGAAATGCAGGATGGCGTCGACACCTTCCACCAATCGGTGCACGGCCTGTTTATCCGACAGGTCGCACGGCACCACTTCTTCGCTTTCATCGATGGCCGGGGCCATGTTGGCGATGTCCGACAGCCGGATGTGACGGGCGAAAGGCTTGAGGCGCTCGCGCAGGACTTTGCCCAGGCCGCCGGCGGCGCCGGTCAGTAGCAGGCGATTGAGGGGGTGGCGAATCGGTGTCGTCGTCATGGCATTACCTGAGCAAACAGTGAGTGATATCCGTTGTATAGGCCATATGACCGCGGGCAAAGGGTGACCTTTCCTTGTGGCAGCGAGCCTGCTCGCGAAGGCGCCGGCCCAGCCGCCCCCTCACCAGCAGGCCCACCCACCGCCTTACAACAAACTGATCGGATAACTGATGAAAATACGGTTCTCATCGAACTCGTTAGTGCTGAAATCCCGGCGCATCGTCGAGTTACGCCACTTCACATTGAGGCTCTTCAGCGCGCCGCTCTGCACGGTGTAGGCCAGCTCACTTTCCCGACCCCATTCCTTGCCATCGTCGACCGTGGCGGTGTGCACGTTGTCACCGCTGATGTAGCGGTTCATCAGGGTCAGGCCCGGCACGCCGACGGCGGCGAAGTTGAAGTCGTGGCGCAGTTGCCAGGATTTTTCCTTGGCGTTGTCGTAGCTGGAGTTGTAGCTGTCGTTGGCCAGGGTGCCGCCGCTGGT
>NZ_FOVS01000051.1:0-31797 GCF_900115235.1 Pseudomonas sp. NFACC24-1 | reverse complement strand
GTGATAAATCACCAACTCATCTTTGGCGACATCAACACCCACGATCGGCTTTGCGACAGAAACCGGCATTGCCATTGAAAATCCTCCGGGCTAAGGTTTGAACACTTGAAGGGTTCACCCAGAGGCGCAGGCTTGTTCCTATCGTCGGTCTAGGCCAGATGCATTCTTTATCGGCGCTTGGGTGAAAGGAGGAGGGGTGAAATCTCCCACGGTCTGTACTGCGGCTAACAGTCAGAATCGAGCTTTGTCCCTCCTCCTCCCTTCAAGTCCTACCATACAAGCGAGCTTGCTCGCGATAGCGGTCTGCCTGTGACCTCAATGCCAGCAGACAGATTGCAATCGCGAGCAAGCTCGCTCCCATAGTTTTTCGTCCTAACGGACAGTGCCGCGCAACTCCCCCACCAACGCCTGCAAACTCGAAGGCGTTGCCGCCTCGACCTCCACCGCCGAACCCGCCACCAGCGTCACCCGTGACCAGAACCGGCGAAACAGCCCCTTGGCCGGGTCGCGGCTGAAGAAACTGCCCCACAAACCCTGGAGCGCCAGGGGAATCACCGGCACCGGGGTTTCCTGGAGGATGCGCGTCAATCCGCTCTTGAACTCATTGATCTCACCGTCAGCGGTCAATTTTCCTTCAGGAAAAATGCACACCAGCTCGCCGTCCTTCAGGTATTGGGCAATTCGCTTGAAGGCTTTTTCGTAGATCTGAATGTCTTCCTGGCGCCCGGCAATCGGGATGGTCCCAGCAGTGCGGAAGATGAAATTCAGCACCGGCAGGTTGTAGATCTTGTAGTACATCACGAAGCGAATCGGCCGACGCACCGCGCCGCCAATCAACAAGGCATCGACGAAAGACACGTGGTTGCAGACCAACAGCGCAGCCCCTTCATCCGGTATCGCCTCCAGGTTGCGATGCTCCACGCGGTACATGGAATGGCTCAGCAGCCAGATCATGAAACGCATGCTGAACTCGGGGACGATCTTGAAGATGTACGCGTTGACGCCGATGTTGAGCAGCGACACCACCAGGAACAACTGCGGGATCGACAGCTTGGCCAGGCTCAGCAAGACGATGGAAACGATGGCCGAGACCACCATGAACAACGCGTTGAGAATGTTGTTGGCGGCGATCACCCGTGCCCGTTCGTTCTCCACCGTGCGCGACTGGATCAGCGCGTACAGCGGCACGATGTAGAAGCCACCGAATACACCCAGGCCAAGGATGTCGATCAACACCAGCCAGGCGTGGCCGAAACCGAGCACTTCAAGCCAACCGTGCCCCTCGACGCTGTCGGGAATTCCACCGGAATGCCACCACAGCAACAGCCCGAACACCGTCAGCCCGAACGAGCCGAACGGCACCAGGCCGATCTCGACTTTGCGTCCGGACAGCTTTTCGCAGAGCATCGAACCCACCGCGATCCCCACCGAGAATACGGTCAGGATCAAGGTCACCACGGTTTCGTCGCCGTGCATCCACTCCTTGGCATAGGCCGGGATCTGCGTCAGGTAAATCGCCCCGACGAACCAGAACCAGGAGTTGCCGACAATCGAACGGGACACCGCCGGGGTTTGCCCCAAGCCCAGCTTCAGGGTGGCCCAGGATTGGCTGAAGATGTTCCAGTTCAGGCGCATTTGCGGCGAGGCCGCCGCCGCGCGTGGAATGCCGCGGCTGGCGAGGTAACCGAGCACGGCCACGCCGATGATCGCGGTCGAGACGACGGGGGCGTAATGCGCCGAGGACATCATGATGCCCGCGCCGATAGTACCGGCCAGGATCGCCAGGAAAGTCCCCATCTCCACCAGGCCGTTGCCACCGACCAACTCTTCCTCATGCAAGGCCTGGGGCAGGATCGAATACTTCACCGGACCGAACAGCGCCGAATGCGTGCCCATGGCGAACAGCGCCAGCAGCATCAACCACAAATGATCGAACATGAAGCCCACGGCGCCGACCGCCATGATGACGATTTCGCCGAGCTTGATCAGACGAATCAGCGCGTCCTTGGCGAACTTTTCCCCAAACTGCCCCGCCAGCGCCGAGAACAGAAAGAACGGCAGGATAAACAGCAGCGCGCAGAGGTTGACCCAGATCGAGCGGTCACCGTCGATGGTCAGTTTGTAGAGAATGGCGAGAATCAGCGACTGCTTGAAAATGTTGTCGTTGAACGCGCCAAGGGACTGCGTGATGAAGAACGGCAGGAAACGCCGCGTGCGAAGCAAGGTGAACTGCGAAGGGTGACTCATCTTCCATGTTCCTGAGTGGCGTGGACGCTTATTGGAATGAACGTTTTTCGATCCAGGCCACACATTACCTGTCTTTAACGATTATTTCGCCAGCCCTGCAATGCAGGGCGACACAAACAACTCACCGTGCCAGGCCCCTGCCAGCGTTCGCCGCGCCACGATCAGCCACATCACCACCAGCATCGCCACCAGCACACTGCCGAAGACGCTGAAGAATTCCAGTTTCAGCAGGTCCGCCAGTTTCAGCGTGGTCAGCGCAAACACGCCCAATGGGAAGGTAAAGCCCCACCAGCCAAGGTTGAAGGGGATGCCGCCGCGTAGATAGCGGGCGGTGATCAGCAACGCCATCAACATCCACCAGAACCCAAAACCCCATAACGTGATACCGGCCACCAGCCCCAATCCGGCGGCGATGTCGCCCACGCCAGGCAGGCCATTGGCGGCAAAAATCAGGGGAGCATCATTGCCCAGCAACAACATGCCCAGGGCACCGGTGCCAATCGGGCCGAGGGCTAGCCAGCTCGAGGCCGCCATGCTTTCGTGAGGCAGTTTGTGCAGGGCCATGCGCAACAGCAGGATTGTCAGGATGCTGAACGCGACGGGTAGGGAAAATGCCCAGAGCACGTAGCTGGTGACCAGCATGATCAGTTGCGAATGAACGTCCGCCAGATGCGGCGCCAACAGCCCACCGCTGGCGGCGGCCACTTCGGCGGCCACCACCGGCAGCAACCATACCGCGGTCATCTGGTCGATCCGGTGCTCCTGGCGGGTGAACATCAGGAAGGGAATCAGCACGCCACAGGCCAGGGACATGGCCACGTCGATCCACCATAACACCTCGGCCACCGTTACCACGCCCTCGCCCCAGCGCGGCAGACCAAACAGCAAAAGGCCGTTGATGAGGGTCGCCAGCCCCATGGGAATGGTGCCGAAAAACATCGAGACCGTTGAATGGCCGAAAATCCGTCGTGCTTCGTCGAAGAACAACACCCAACGGGCCGTATACATCAAGGCGAACACCACGAACAACAGCGTGTTGAACACCCACAGCCCTTCGCCCAGAGCGTGCAGGCCTGGCATAGCTGCCTGCCATTGCGCCAAGGCCAGCGCCAGCACACCGGTACCCATGATCACGGCAAACCAGTTTGGCGTGAATTGACGAATGGCCTCCATCGGCCTGGGCAAATGGCTCAAGGGCCGAAAGCGGCTTTTTGCAGCACATGTCATGATGAACTCCTGTCCTCGGATGAGGTGGAGCCATGCTAGAGCCGGATCGAATATCTATATAACGGGTAATTTCTCTATCTGTTATCTACTTTACAGATAACAGTTAGACACTGCCCTCAGTCTCGATCACCAGAATCCTCGCTTCGCCCAAGGGCTTGGCCACATGCTCGGTGCCCACCGAGGCGTAGAAAATGTCTCCGGCGTCCAGCAAGGTCGCTTTTTCGACGCCCTCTTCCCGATAGCACATCTGCACTTGCCCATCGAGCACCACGAAGACTTCCTGGCCGTCGTTGATGTGCCATTTGTACGGCTGATCGGTCCAGTGCAGGCGCGTGGTGATGCCGTTCATGTTGGCGATATCCAGCGCCGCCCAGGCACGGTCACCGGTGAAGGATTTACTGCGGATGATTTTCAAGAGATCCGTCCGGAAGAAGACTGAGGTGCCAAGACTAACCCACTGCCCACGGCACCTGCATGCCTGGTTTCAAGGCCGAACGCCATCGCTGAGCGGTTTTATCGACTGCCGTAACCCCAACAGTGCTGCGACACACAACACAATCAACACGGCGCCATACCCATCGGTGGTCGGGATCAAGCCGAACACCCGCGTCAGGTTCCCCGCCAGCAGCGACGGCAGGCTGAAGGCCAGGTAACTGAGGACATAGAACGCCGACATCAAGCCGGCCCGTTCGTGGGGCAACGCCAGCGGCATGAGGCTGCGCAGCGCCCCCAGGAACCCGGCACCGAAACCGCCACCGGTGACCAGCGTGCCGACGAAGAACAACGGCAAGCTGGCGCCATGCACCGCCACCAGCACCAATGCCAGGCCGATCACCAACAGGCTCGCGGACGGGCGCAATATTGTGTCGGCCTCCTGGTTGCGCAACAGGTAGATGGCTGATGCGCCGCTGAGGGTCAACACCGCCACCAGCGCGCCACCGATCAGATTGGAGGTCGATCCGGTGGCCGCCCGCACCAGCGACGGTGCCAGTGACAGGTAGAAACCGCCCACGGCCCAGGCCGCCAGATCCAGTGGCAGGACCCGCCACAAGGCTCGCCGCGCCTGAAGTGGCACGTGCAAGGTCGGACGCAAGGATTGCCAGACACCCGCTTGCGGGCTGACGCTTTCTTTCAGGCGCCAGAGGTAAACGGCCTGGGCCAGGAACAACCCCAGCAGCAGCCAGTAGGTCAGTTGCAACGGCAACGGCGCGAACTCGGCCAGCAGGCCACAGCCCAGCGCCCCGCAGGCCATGCCCAACAGCGGCGCAACGCTGGTGATCAACGGGCCTTGGCGACGGTCGAAGTCCAGCAAAGCAGCACCCAATACACTGGTGGCCATGCCGGTAGCGAACCCCTGGATCAACCGGGCACCGATCAACCAGGCGACGCTATCGGCGCTGATAAACAGCAGCATCGCCAATATGTTGAGCAACAGCGCCACGAAAATCACCGGCTTGCGGCCCAGGCAATCCGACAGCGACCCCACGGTCAGCAAGGCCGCCAGCAGACTGAAGGCGTACACGCCGAAAATCAGCGTCAGAACGGCCGGGGAAAACTGTAATTGTTCCTGATAGAGGTGATACAACGGCGTCGGCGCGCTGGACGCAGCGAGAAAACCGAGCAAGGTAAGCGCCAGGAAGATCAGGCTGGCGCGGGTCGAAGCTGGACGGGACATGGGCACGCTCCACAAGAACATTCGCAAAAGCTAATTTTTTGCTTTTGCGGAGTGTGCTACCGGTGTGCGCTTAAAGCAAATTCTTTGTGTTAAGGTCTGACGCATGGCTATTAAAGAAGGTTTACGCCCCGGCGGCCGAAGCGCCCGGGTCCAGGAATCGATTCATTCGGCGGTCCGCGCCCTGCTGCAAGAGCAGGACCGCGCGACACTGACCGTGCCGCAAATCGCTGCGCGCGCCGGGGTCACGCCGTCCACTATCTACCGGCGCTGGGGCGATCTGCCGGCGCTGCTGGCCGACGTCGCCATCGCCCGCATGCGCCCCGACGGCGAACCGGCCGACACCGGCAGCTTGCGCGGCGACCTGCGCGCCTGGGCCGAGCAGTACCTGGACGAAATGAGTTCCGAGCCCGGTCGTAACATGATGCGCGACATCCAGGCCTGCGCCACCCCAGGGTATTGCGTAGGGATCATCAGCCGTCAGTTGCAGATCATCCTGGACCGCTATCCCGATGAACCCAACCCGGGCGTCGAGCGGCTGATCAATGTGGTGGTGGCGCCGACGGTGTTCCGCATTCTCTTTGCCAGCGCGCCGTTGGAAGTGGGGGAGTTGTATCGGTTGGTGGATATTGCGTTGGGTCAGTAACACCGCATTCGCGAGCAAGCCCGCTCCCACATTGGATCTGTGGTGAACACAAATCTTGTTCCCACTGGAGATCCAATGTGGGAGCGGGCTTGCTCGCGAAGAGGCCCGAAAGAACACCAAGTAATCTGCGCATTTCCCCCACCTGCGACACCCCACCACGCCTCGACCTTGGTCGACACTGACGAACCCGAGCGGGCATGCGAGACTGTCCTGCCGGGCTCAAGTCCCGGTGTCTTTGTCCGGGAGTTTCCATGTCGTTGTCCAGCGGGCTGATCGCCGTTGTCGCCCTGGCCTATATGGCCATCATGTTCGCCATCGCCTTCTACGGCGACCGGCGCAGCACGCCGCTGCCGCCACGGGTGCGGGCCTGGGTCTATAGCCTGTCGCTGGCGGTGTATTGCACCAGTTGGACGTTCTTCGGCGCCGTGGGTCAGGCTGCCGAGCAGCTCTGGTCATTCCTGCCGATCTACCTCGGGCCGATCCTGCTGCTGGTGCTGGCGCCGTGGGTCCTGCAGAAAATGGTGATGATCAGCAAACAGGAGAACATCACCTCCATCGCCGACTTCATCGCCGCCCGCTACGGCAAGTCCCAATCCCTGGCGGTGGTGGTCGCACTGATCTGCCTGGTGGGCGTGCTGCCGTACATTGCCTTGCAGCTCAAGGGCATCGTGCTCGGGGTGAACCTGCTGATCGGCGCTGGTGCCGACGCCATGGGCACCCGCGCCCAGGACACCGCGCTGATCGTCTCGCTGATCCTGGCGCTGTTCACTATCGTGTTCGGTACCCGCAACCTGGACGCCACCGAACACCACCGTGGCATGGTGCTGGCGATTGCCTTCGAATCCCTGGTCAAGCTGTTCGCCTTCCTGGCGGTCGGCGCGTTCGTGACGTACGGCCTGTACGACGGTTTCGACGACCTGTTCAACCAGGCGATGCTCGCCCCACGCCTGGAGCAATACTGGAAAGAAACCATCAATTGGCCGTCCATGGTGGTGCAGACCGGGGTGGCGATGATGGCGATCATCTGCTTGCCGCGGCAGTTCCACGTGACCGTGGTGGAAAACATCGAACCCCAGGACCTGCGCCTGGCCAAATGGGTATTTCCCGCCTACCTGGCCCTGGCCGCGCTGTTCGTGGTGCCCATCGCCCTCGCCGGGCAAATGATGCTGCCCAGTTCCGTGCTGCCGGACTCGTTCGTCATTAGCCTGCCGCTGGCCCAGGCCCATCCGGCCCTGGCGGTACTGGCGTTCATCGGCGGCGCCTCGGCGGCAACTGGCATGGTGATCGTGGCCAGCGTGGCGCTGTCGACCATGGTCTCCAACGACATGTTGTTGCCCTGGCTGTTGCGCCGCAACAACGCCGAACGCCCCTTCGAGGTGTTCCGCCAGTGGATGCTGTCGGTGCGCCGGGTCAGCATCGTGGTCATCCTGTTGCTGGCCTATGTCAGCTATCGGTTGCTGGGCTCGACGGCGAGCCTGGCGACCATCGGCCAGATCGCCTTCGCCGCCGTGACCCAACTGGCCCCGGCCATGCTCGGCGCCCTGTACTGGAAACAGGCCAACCGCCGCGGCGTGTTCGCCGGCCTCGCCACGGGGATCTTCCTGTGGTTCTACACCCTGGTGTTGCCGATTGCCGCCCACAGCCTGGGCTGGTCGCTCAGCAGCTTTCCGGGGCTGGCCTGGCTGCACGGCAATCCCTTGAACCTGCCGATTACGCCGCTGACCCAAGGGGTGGTCCTGTCCCTGGCCGGCAACTTCACACTGTTCGCCTGGGTGTCGGTGCTGTCGCGCACACGCGTCTCGGAACACTGGCAGGCCGGGCGCTTCATCGGCCAGGAAATCAGTGCCCGCCCCAACCCCCGCTCGATGCTTGCGGTGCACATCGAAGACCTCTTGCAACTGGCCGCACGTTTCGTCGGCGAAGAGCGGGCGCGGCAAAGTTTCATTCGCTTCGCCTACCGCCAGGGCAAAGGCTTCAACCCGAACCAGAATGCCGACGGCGAATGGATCGCCCACACCGAACGCCTGCTGGCCGGTGTACTCGGCGCCTCTTCGACACGTGCGGTCGTGAAAGCCGCCATCGAAGGCCGGGAGATGCAGCTCGAAGACGTGGTCCGGATCGCGGACGAAGCGTCGGAAGTGCTGCAGTTCAACCGCGCCCTGTTGCAAGGCGCCATCGAGAACATCAGCCAGGGCATCAGCGTGGTCGACCAGTCCCTCCGGCTGGTGGCGTGGAACCGCCGCTACCTGGAGCTGTTCAAGTACCCGGACGGCTTGATCAGTGTCGGCCGGCCCATTGCCGACATCATCCGCTACAACGCCGAACGTGGCCTCTGCGGGCCGGGCGAGGCGGAAGTCCATGTCGCCAGGCGCCTGCACTGGATGCGCCAGGGCCGAGCCCATACCTCTGAACGGCTGTTCCCCAACGGCCGGGTCATCGAGCTGATCGGCAACCCGATGCCCGGTGGTGGTTTCGTCATGAGCTTCACCGATATCACCGCCTTCCGTGAGGCCGCACAGGCGCTGACCGAAGCCAACGAAGGACTGGAGCAACGGGTAGCCGACCGCACCCGGGAATTGTCCCAACTGAATCTGGCCCTGACCGAAGCCAAGAGCACCGCCGAAGCGGCCTATCAATCCAAGACCCGGTTCCTGGCGGCGGTCAGCCACGACCTGATGCAACCGCTCAATGCCGCGCGCCTGTTCTCCGCCGCACTGTCCCACCAGCACGACGGTTTGCCGAGCGAGGCCCGGCAGCTGGTGCAACACCTGGACAGTTCACTGCGCTCGGCTGAAGACCTGATCACCGACTTGCTGGATATTTCCCGCCTGGAAAACGGCAAGATCAACCCCGACCGCAAGCCCTTCGCCCTCAACGAGCTGCTCGATACCCTCGGCGCGGAGTTCACGGCCCTGGCCCAGGAACAAGGCTTGAAGTTCCGGGTTCGCGGCTCGAAGTTGCGAGTGGACAGCGACATCAAGCTGCTGCGGCGCATTTTGCAGAACTTCCTGACCAACGCTTTCCGCTACGCCAAGGGCCCGGTGCTGCTGGGCGTACGCCGGCGCAACGGCGAGTTGTGCCTGGAAGTCTGGGACCGCGGACCGGGCATCGCCGAGGACAAGCTGCAAGTCATTTTCGAAGAGTTCAAGCGCCTGGACAGCCACCAGACCCGCGCCGAAAAAGGCTTGGGCCTGGGGCTGGCCATCGCCGACGGCCTATGCCGCGTGCTGGGCCATACCTTGCGCGTACGCTCCTGGCCGGGGCGCGGCAGCGTGTTCAGCGTCAGCGTGCCCGTGGCACCGACACAGGCCGTCATGCCGGGGCCCGTGGCCGAACCCAACGGTCATCTGCCAAGCGGCGCGCAAGTGCTGTGCGTCGATAACGAAGACAGCATCCTGATCGGCATGAACAGCCTGCTGACGCGCTGGGGTTGCCAGGTGTGGACCGCGCGCAACCGCGAGGAATGCGAGCGTTGGCTGGCCCAGGGCGGTCGACCGCAACTGGCGCTGGTGGATTTTCATCTGGACGACGGCGAGACCGGCACCGAACTGATGGCCTGGTTGCGCACGCGCATGGGGGAACCGGTGCCAGGGGTGGTGATCAGCGCCGATGGCCGCCCCGAGACGGTGGCCCTGGTGCATGCGGCGGGCCTGGATTACCTGGCCAAGCCGGTGAAGCCGGCGGCGTTGCGGGCGTTGTTGAGTCGGCATTTGCCGTTGTAGGCGCAGGCGTTCTCCAGCCGGGCACTGAGCATGTGGCGAGGGGATTTATCCCCGCTGGGTTGCGTAGCAACCCCAGTCCCGGGCACCGCGGGCAACTGATGAACCATGCAAGCCGGTTACGACTGCTGCGCAGCCGAGCGGGGATAAATCCCCTCGCCACAGGTTTTGCATCAAGCCCAAGGGTTTCATCAATCCTGGGTTTTTGCGGTTTCTTCCGGCAACTCAGGCAGCCCATCCGCATCGGTCATCGCCCGCTCGAGCAAATCGGCAGGCAAGCTCTTGCTCGCCCGGGCGCCGAGCAGCTTGAGCTGTTCGCTACGGCTGATCAGGTTGCCGCGCCCTTCTGTCAGTTTGTTGCGCGCGGCACTGTAGGCTTTGTCCAACTGCTGCAAGCGACTGCCGATCTCGTCCAGGTCCTGGATGAACAGGACGAACTTGTCATACAGCCACCCGGCCCGCTCGGCGATTTCCCGGGCGTTCTGGCTCTGGCGTTCCTGTTTCCACAAACTGTCTATCACCCGTAGCGTCGCCAGCAGCGTGGTCGGGCTGACGATCACGATGTTGCGGTCGAAGGCTTCCTGGAACAGGTTCGGCTCGGCTTGCAGGGCGGCGGAAAACGCCGCTTCGATTGGTACGAACAGCAACACGAAATCCAGGCTGTGCAAACCGTCCAGGCGCTTGTAGTCCTTGCCGGCCAAGCCTTTGACGTGGGCACGCAACGACACCACATGTTGCTTGAGGGCGAGTTGGCCGACGGCGTCATCTTCAGCGGCCACGTACTGCTGATAGGCCGTGAGGCTGACCTTGGAATCGACCACCACTTGTTTGTCGCCCGGCAGATAAATCAACACGTCCGGCTGGAAACGCTCGCCGTCCGGGCCCTTGAGGCTGACCTGGGTCTGATACTCGCGGCCCTTCTCCAGGCCGGCATGTTCAAGCACCCGCTCCAGGATCAGTTCGCCCCAGTTACCCTGGGTCTTCTGGCCCTTGAGCGCCCGGGTGAGATTGGTGGCTTCGTCGCTCAGGCGCAGGTTCAGTTGTTGCAAGCGCTCCAGTTCCTTGCCCAGGGAGAAACGCTCCCGGGCCTCGGCCTGATAACTTTCTTCAACGCGTTTTTCGAAGGACTGGATGCGTTCCTTCAGCGGATCGAGCAACTGGCCCAGGCGTTGCTGGCTGGTTTCGGCGAAACGCTGTTCACGTTCGTCGAAGATCTTCCCGGCAAGCTCGGCGAACTGCGCCCGCAGCTCGTCTCGCGAGCCTTGCAGGTCTTCCAGGCGTTGCTGATGGCTTTCCTGCTGCTCACGCAGTTCGGCCTGCAACGACGCCGCCTGGGCATCGAGCCGGCGCAGCTCGGCTTCCTTGTTGGCACGTTCGAGGTTCCAGGCGTGGGACGCATCCCGGGCATTGTCACGCTCGATCTGCAGCAATTCGACCTCACGGCAGGCCGCGGCAAGCTCGGCCTGCTTGGCGGCGTTGGCCTGGCTCAGATCACTGATTTCGTCACGGCAGGCGTCGAGCTGGGCGTTGAGGCCATCGTGGGCCATGTGGGCCGTGGCCAGGCGCTCCTCCAGCAGGGCCAGTTCAGTCTGCGCGGCAGCGGCTTGGCGTTGCAGGTGCCAGGCCAGAGCCAGCAACGGCACCGCAGTGCCTGCCAGGCCAAACAACAGGCTGGTCAAATCCATAGCCATGACAATTCCTGCCGATTAAATAAAGCCCGAAGGTTAACCAAGCGGCTTGGGGTTGCCCAGCGCGGTCTTCGTTTTCAGTCTTCGATTTCACCGAGGGCCCGGCGGGCACGATCATCGCCGGCCCGGGCGGCCTGGCGCAGCAGGTCGTGGCCGATACGTCGATCCCGGGCGTTGCCGCATTCGCGGCACATCAACTGCCCGAGGCGACTCTGCGCGGCCACCACGCCTTCACGGGCCGGTTGCTTGAGCAAACGACCCGCCAGGTGCTTGACGCTGGGGCTGTCTCCCAGCCGCGGGCTGTCGAGCAGCCACTCAGCCACCCGCATCGACATACGTTTGGGTGGGGTAACACCCGAGGGTGTGGAGGTAACAGGATTTGATACTGAGCGAAACTTCATAAAACACTGTGGGACAGATCGGAAGGCGCGCCACTCTACTCCTTTTTTCGTACGGGTAAAGCCGAAAAAAACCGGCACGCCCGTGCTAGAGCAAGCGCTTGGGACAATCCACAGAAGCTGTGGATAACTCAGTGGACAACCCCCCCTGAACTCGCGCAAAGCCCTGTGGAACGGGGCCTGCGCTCAAACTGACGATTTTTTCACCAGTAAAAAAAAGCGATGTTTTTCATTGACTTAAATTTTGGATACAGGCACCTACCCCGGATTGTTTCGACATGACAGTTCGGTGACAAGTGCAGCCGCGAGTGTGCACAAGTAACAGCTGAACGGGTTATAACGCTGCGATTTTTTGGCACAACGAGCGGTAAAAGCTGGGGATAACCTCTGGCCGTGCATGCAGCACCGGTGGCGTGGGCGCACTTGCAAGCATCGGCTCCTGTGCTACGGCATGCCCTCCACAGCGATTGAGTGTCTACTTGAATATTTTTTAACCAACACCCTTCCCTTCACGGGTTCGATCCGTTAGTATCCGCAACGTTAGTACCAAGCTGAAAGTCAATTCCGGGTCGAACACATCTCCACGGTCAGCCATCCTCCCAAGGACGTCTCACCGAAAAAAGGAGACCGGCCCCCTCGATGGTTTCCAGGTAAATCTTGCACAAACACAGCCTTTGATCGAATGCAAAGGGTGTTGCCAGGCTCCTTACTCTGACCGAACCAACCTGCAAAATTGATCAGGATCTTCACCCCGGGCCCAGAACCTTTGCCCTCGATGTGTTGCCTGCCCTCCTAAGTACCTACCTGCCAGCCCAAGCGCGCACTTATACAGCGCTCAAACTGGCTGCTTTGTTCCAGTCGGGTTCTTCGTTCGACCAATGGTGGTCGACGTTACTGGAACGTTTTAACGTTGCACGGTTCTTAACCGTGTCATTTGCAGGAACACCCATAACATGTCTACTCAAATCCACGCACAGGATGCTATCCGCACCCTCACCAACGCTTTTGCACCAATGAACTGCCTGATCATGGCCGCTCGCAAAGGCTGCTTCAGCTTCACGCTGGTCAACGAACACGGCATCGCCCGTCACAGCGAACGCCTGTACCCCGACCAGTACTCCAGCGCCGAACCGCTGCAGGCCGTGATCGAGCGTACTCGCCAGGCACTGGTTGCCTGAGACGCCAGAAAGGCTGAAACCCCAAAGGCCCCGCCCAGAAAGCGGGGCTTTTTGTTGCCCGAAATTTCTCGATGAAGCGAAACGGCGTAAGCACCAAGGGATATAACAGTTATAACCGTTCGCTGAAGATGTTTTAAAAACAGTCCTTTACAGCGGGAATATGACACTACACTTCAAGTCAAGCGGCATGATCCGCTTCCGGCGGGGCCTGGACCGATCCACCGCTGCCAAGCCCACACTCTTCAGGCTCCGCCCTTTTCACACTTCGAGGGTTTTATGGGTATCGCTGCCAGCGAACTGTGTCGATATGTGATCCGCCCGACGCTCCTCTACCTTGAGTGTCATAGCGCAACCGCGGAATCCTTGTTGCTGGGCATTGCCGCCAGCCAGTCCGCCCTGGGTTCAGCCCTGCATGATCGACGCGGACATGGCCTGTATCGCATTACCGAGCCCCGCCACCAGGCACTCTGGGACCATTACCTGGCACGAGATCCGGAACGGGCCAGCCTGGTGCGCGGCCTGGCCAGCCAGCACGCCTTTCTCAGCGGCCCGCACCTGGAATTGACCGTCAATTTGCGCTACGCCACGGCCATCGCCTGGCTGCTGGTGGAGGAACAGAATACCCCGCTTCCCGACGCCGACGACCTGCTGGGCATGGCCCGCATCTGGCGCCAGACCTTTCATCCCCAAGGGCGCCTGCGAGATTTCACCTGCGCCTGGCAACGCTGTGTTTCGCCGCTGAATCAGGTCGCTTGCTGAATGGGAAATTTGGAAACTTCCTACAATGTTCGCGAATCTGGTCGGATTGTCCTACAAAACCGCTCTAAATCAAGCCATACAGGCTATAGCGCTTGAGGGAAAATGTTGGTAATTTTCGCCCCGGTGATCACCAGGAGTTCTAACAATGAAAAAAATGATGCTCAAAACCACCCTTGGCCTTGCCGTTACCTTGGCATCCACGCAACTTTTCGCCAGTGGCTTTGCCTTGAACGAACAAAGCATCAGTGGCATGGGCACTGGTTTCGCAGGTCGTTCCTCTTCTGCCGATGACGCCAGCACCGTGTTTGGCAACCCTGCCGGCATGTCGCGCCTCAAGCGCCAGCAAGTCACTGGTGGCTTCGCCGCCATCGACGCTTCCACCGATATCGACGATGCCAGCGGTACCCAGTCCGGCACCAACAAGGGCGACATGGTTCCGCTCACCGGCGTTCCGATGGGCTACTACGTCAAGCCTATCGATGATCAGTGGGCTTTCGGCCTGGGTGTCTACGCGCCGTTTGGCTTGATCACCGATTACGAAAATGGCTTCCAGGGCCGTAACTTCGGCAGCAAGAGCGAAGTGAAGGTCGTCACTTTCCAGCCAACCGTCAGCTATGCCTTCAACGACAAGGTATCGATCGGTTTCGGCCCGACCATCAACCGTCTTTCCGGCGCCCTGGAATCGGATCTGACCTCTCCCCTGTCGCCGAATGACGGCAGCGTGAAGATCAAGGGCGACGACATAGGCTACGGCTACAACATCGGCCTGCTGGTCCAGGCGACCGACACCACCCGTGTCGGCCTGACCTATCACTCCAAGGTCAAGTACAAGCTCGAAGGCCACACCGAAATCAGTCCTGGGGCTGGCACACCTCCCAGCCTGCTGAATGGCGCGCGCTACGATGCTTCGCTGGATATCACCACGCCTGAATCGGTGGACTTTTCGGTCACCCAGCAAATCAATGATGCCTGGACCGTCTACGCGGGCAGCACCTGGACGCGTTGGAGCCGCCTGAAAGAAATCACCGTGAACAATGACGGTGTGACGCCTGCAACGGGCGGTGCTTTCGCGCCTGGCTTCTTCAGTTCCATTACTGAAGAACAGAACTGGCACGACACCTGGGCCTACGCCATCGGTACCTCCTACCAATTGAACAAGCAGTGGGTACTGCGTACCGGCCTGACCTTCGACCAGGCCCCGACCAACAACGCTGACCGCTCGCCGCGTATTCCTACAGGCGACCGGACCATCTTCAGCCTGGGTGCCGGCTGGAGCCCAACCGACGACCTGACCATCGACGTGGCTTATTCCTACCTCAAGGAAGAAAAAGTCAACGTCAGCGGCAGCAATGCCCTCGGCCAGTCCTACGACGCCAAATACGAAAACAGCGCCAACGGCTTCGGTGTCGGTGCAACCTACCGCTTCTGATGTTTCACGGCGAACCTGAACCCCTCGCCAACTGAAGCGAAAAAAAGCCCCGCACTCTGCAAAGAGGCGGGGCTTTTTCGTGGCAGGCGTCAGGGCTTGGAGGCGATGGCCGCCTCTACCGCCTTGATGAAGTCGGGATCGTCAGGCTTGATCCGGCTGGAAAAACTGCCAACGACCTTGCCCTGTCGGTCCACCACGTACTTGTAGAAATTCCATTTCGGCGCGCCGGATTGTTCAGCCAGGTGCTTGAACAGCGGTATCGCATCCGCACCCCGCACCGGCTGCGGTTCGGTCATGGTGAAGGTCACACCGTAATTGACGTAGCAGACCTTGGCGGTTTCGGCCCCGTCCTTGGATTCCTGCTTGAAGTCATTGGAGGGTACGCCCAGCACTTGTAAGCCTTGGTCCTTGTAGCGCTGGTTGAGCGCCTCGAGGCCCTTGAATTGCGGGGCGAACCCACAGAAGCTGGCGGTGTTCACCACCACCAGAGGCTTGCCGGCAAAGCGCTGGCACAAATCGATGGTTTCCTTGGCCCGCAGCTTGGGCAAAGCCCCCTCCAGCAACGGCGGGCAATCGGCGGCCCAGACTTGCCCGGTCACAGCCAGCAACAGGGCGGGAACAGCAAACCAACGCATCAACATGGCGGTATTTCCTTAAAGCATGTCAGGCCACGACGTTACTCTGCCACGCCCACCGCCGTCCATTGTTCAACACGCACCCATGCCCAACTGCATCAAGGCCAACCCGCCCTGCTGCCAGCCCCACCAGGCGAACGCCAGCAACAGGCCGGCGCCGACAGCGATCAACCACGGGCCGACGCGACTCATGTCGCACCGACCTGGACTTGCAGGCGCGCCACCGGCCGTTCACGCACCGGCCAGTTCAACGCCGCCGCCAGCAGGCTGAGCAGGATCGATACCTGCCAGATCAAGTCATAGCTGCCGGTGCGGTCATACACCACACCGCCCAACCAACCACCGAGGAACGAGCCCAACTGGTGGAACAGGAACACGATCCCACCCAGCATCGACAGATTTCGCACACCAAACAGGGTCGCTACCGTGCCATTGGTCAACGGTACCGTCGACAGCCACAGCAAGCCCATTGCCATGCCAAACAGGTACGCCGTGGTGGTGGTCACCGGCAGCCACAGGAACAAGCCGATCACCACGGCCCGCAGCAGGTACAACCCGGTCAACAGGCGGGGCTTGGACATGCGTCCGCCCAGCCAACCAGCGGTGTAGGTGCCGAAGATATTGAACAACCCGACCAAGGCCAGCACGGTGGTGCCGACGCTGGCGGGCAGGTGTTGGTCCACCAGGTACGCCGGCAAATGCACGCCAATGAACACCACCTGGAAACCGCAGACAAAAAAGCCAACCGCCAGCAGCCAGAACCCGGAATGGCTGCACGCCTCGCGCAAGGCCTCGGCCAGGGTCTGCTCGTGGCCGGCCACCGGCAACGGTGCATCCTTGAGCATGCTCACCAGCGGCACGATCAACGCCACCAGCAGCCCCAGTGCCAACAACGCCGCCGACCAACCGAGCCAGCCGATCAACCCCAGCGTACCGGGCAGCATGGCGAACTGGCCGAAGGAACCGGCGGCACTGGCGATGCCCATGCCCATGCTGCGTTTTTCCGGCGGCACGGCCCGTCCGACCACGCCGAGGATCACCGAGAACGACGTGCCCGACAGACCGATGCCAATCAACAGGCCCGCACTCAACGACAGCGACCAAGGCGAATCCGCCATGCCCATGAACACCAGGCCGAGTGCGTAGAGCACACCACCGATCAGCACCACTTTCGCCGCACCGAAGCGGTCGGCCAGCGCGCCGGTGAAAGGCTGCGCCAGGCCCCAGATCAGGTTCTGCAAGGCAATGGCGAAGGCGAATACCTCACGGCCCCAGCCGAACTCGGCACTCATGGGCGCGAGGAACAGGCCGAAGCCATGTCGCACGCCCAGGGACAACGCCAGGATCAGCGCGCTGCCCACCAGGACCCAACCACAGGTACGCCACATCGATGTCATTCTTATTCTCCGCTCGCGGGTATATACCCGCTTGTAGTCGAACGAACCGGCTCTACGCCAGTTCGTCCAGCAAGGCCAGCAATGCCGTGCGCTTCTCGGCGCCCAGCTTATCGATCAATCGTTGTTGCGCCGCTTCCCAGGCCGGCAACGCCGCTGCCAACCGGGCGCGCCCGGTTTCGGTCAGCTCGACGATGCGGTTACGCAGGTCTTCACCTTCGGCCAGCCTCACCAGACCCTCGCCTTCCAGCACCCGCAGATTACGCCCCAGGGTGCTGCGGTCCAGGCCCATGGCCTCGGCCAGGGAAGAAATGCTCGGCTGGTCCAGGCGCGCCAGGTTGCTCAGCAAAGAATACTGGGCAACGTTGATTCCGAAGCCATCGAGGGCGCCGTCGTAATACCTGCTGACGCCACGGGCGGCACGACGCAGGTTGATGCACAGACATTGGGAAGGAAGCATGGTGCGTGTATATACCCGGGATAGAGCGAATGCAATTTTTAAATCGAGATTTTCGCCGCAGTGCGCGCCGATTCAAAGAAACCATTCACTCGCTCCTGTTATTTCTTACAGGTTTCAACGCCTCCAAACCGCGCTATAACGAGCCTGTACCGACAGCTTTGGCCAAGGGACTTGAACGCGCTCGCGACACCCGGTTCGTATGAAACAGGGTTTGGCGCTCCCCACGCCGTCATTCATCGTATACGGGAGTTTTGTCATGTATCGCTCCGACCCCATCGCGCCCCATCCTTCATCTGCCCAAGGCGGTTTCCAGCCTGAGCCTTCGCAACAACAGGCAGCAGTAAAACTCACGCGCAAGGAAACAGAGGTCCTGCAGTGGAGCGCCGCCGGCAAGTCTTCCTGGGAGATCAGCCAGATCGTCAACTGCAGCGAAGCCGGTGTGAATTATCACTTTTCCAACATTCGTCGGAAATTCGGTGTGAGCTCACGTTGGACTGCGGCCTTCAAGGCGTTGGAGCTGGGTTTGATTGATAAACCCTACGTCCACGCAAATTCTGAAAAGACTTCCTGATTTGACAAGATCGGCTCGCCTGCAGGGCGCACGAACATGGGTGTTCAAACTCATCGAAGCGCTCTGGCGGGTGCGCAGTCGAGCCAGCTGTCCAGTGTTCGTAGCAGTCTCGAACCCTGCTTAAGCGTTACCCATCAATTGTTTCGGATCCTTCGCGCATTCTCCGGAGGCGGTGGCACGTCGTTCGAAGCCGCAGAGCCAGGGAGACGTCCGGGGAGAACCGACATTTCAATATCTGCATATTCTGGTGGTGCTCCTCTACTCGTCTCTTTCGCTATAGCCTCCGCATAACTGGGTAGTGGAACATCGTCATTCAGGCTGACGACATCCGAGGCCCGGGGCTGGTTGTTAACTATCTGATCATAACGGGGGAGAGACGCCACCGAAGCAGTACGCGGTATCGGAGTACCCGGCCTCTGTCCTATCACGGTGGACCTGCCGCGCCCAACAACATATCGAGGAGGCCGAACTGCGGCAAACAGCGACCCTACGCCCATTGCACCGTTCAATGACGCAGCTATGACCAATGTCATACGTGTCATCCCATCAGTAAAAACAGCGCCCACGGACAGGCCGACCGTCACGAGCCCCAACAATGAAGCCGCGATCTTGAACACATGCCCCGACGGGTCGACTCGGCCGACTGGATCCCCCCCACAGTACGCATAAGCGTTTAACCCGCCGCTTGCAAACGGACTCATCGAATCCGGGCTGTTAAAACGCATTAGCCATGGATTGAACGCCCTGTAACCGTTGCCCAATAAATAGTGGCCGGTTATCGGATCGGCACGTTCGCCATCAAACCCCAACAAACTGAGCTGCCCGCTCGATGTCGGCCGGTACCCATAAGGTGCATAGGTCATGGCCTGGTGCTGACTGCGGTTCAATGCATGCAACACTGAGCGCTGAAGATCGCTGGCGAGTAACGTTGTCTCGTCGATTTCACCGTGATGCCGCCGTTGCGCAAGCACGCTATCGGGCTGCTGGAAATACGAGTGGCGGACCTGCCCGTGAATCTCACTCGCCAAACGATTTCTTTGATAGAACCGCTGCTGGACCGGCTGATCGACGGGCGCGCAGTCGAGCAAACGATCCAGCGAGTCGTAGTGGTATCTGACCAGCGGAATAAGCCGTGGGCTGGACATGACCTTGATACCTGTAGGGTAAACAACCTGACCGTCAGTGTCGGTTTTCCCGGCCGATCTGCCTACTGTAAGAAGTAACAGGTCTGGCAACCAAACAAAGCTAAAACCACAAGTCAGTCACCCTATCTGTTCTGCTAGTACCGTTCTTGCAGCACAGATCCGATACTGGACACGGTCACGCCGCGCCCCGGGGAAGCCAGTCCATGCCCATTGAAAACAAACCGCAAGCAATCCTTTTCGCGACCGATCAGAACCAATCGATTCTGGCTCAAGTCAGCTCGATCGATATCAAGCAAGTGGCCTACTGCGCCTACGGTTACCGGCCAATGAATGAACCGCCCTCGACTCATCTGGGTTTCAACGGAGAACTTCGAGAGTATGAACCTGGCTGGTACATCCTAGGCAACGGCTATAGAGCCTATAATCCGGTGCTGAGACGATTTCATAGCCCAGACAGATCAAGCCCGTTTGATCGGGGTGGCTTGAATCCGTATGCCTATTGCGTGGGGGATCCGATTAATTACCGGGACCCAACCGGGCATCTGGCGATCTTCAGCTTGGGTGGGGCACTCTTGGGCCGCTTGGCAACACCTACGGGCGCATTGACCGCAACGTCTATTATCAGTGGCATTGCTGCTCTAGCGGTGATGAAAAAGGATCCAGCTGTCGGCACGGCGCTTCTGGTTATTAGCGCGGCATCAGGACTTGGTGCGGGATACGTGTCGTTTGGTGGGCGCTCGAGCACACACTTGACAGATTCGAGGAAAAAAATAGCCTTTAATAGTGACACGATGAGCTTCGTTCATCCTGAAAAAGCATCGCCGTATGGCTCACTCTTTAAGAGCCACCCTGAAGTTAGTGCTCCTATCACCGCGCATAGCCCGCCTACTGCCCTTCCGCGCAAGACTCAAAATAAACTCACAGGCACAGCTCCCAAGGAACGCAAAGACTATTGGCCTGGCGCAACACGGGAGAGGGAGCGCATACGCGCGTTACAACAAGAGCAAGAGATCCGAGCTCTTGAAGCCGAACATGCTCGAATAACTACTCTGGAAAATGCACGCATAAGACGACATACAGGTAGACCGATACTGCGACGTCAGAATGGCAACATGCGTACATGAACATCTACAACGTCAAGTGCGGTCATAGGCCCTATCGTCAGCAAGCCCGCGCCTTTCGAACCAACTTCGGTGAACGGCGCAAGCCTGCGGGAGCCCACTTGCATCAGGAAGCTTCATCCTCAATGAAAACTGATCGTAAAATTCAACGCCCCCTTCACCACCCCAGCAACAACCCGTGGGTCCGTCTGATAGAGACGCGCACTCAAGTCGAGAACGGTAGTCCCCGGTGAAATCGCCGCCAGCGGAACCTCCTGCTGCAGGGCCACCGGGGTCACCCCGTCGGCCTTGAGAACCTGGATGCCGACGCCACTGGCCGTCGAACCGGTGCCCAAGGTAAACCCGCCTTCCACGCCGGGGATCGGCACCGAGCCGTTGGTGGTTTCCAGGCGAATATTGGCCCAGGCGATATTGATGTCGCCGGGATCGGCGTCGCAGTTGCCCAGAGTGATATTGAACGGCACCGCCGGGGTGGCCGTGTCGGGCGCGCCGAAGTCCGAGGTGCGCCAGTCGCCCAACGGCACCGGGTTGGCGCTGACGCTGGAGACGCCGCACTGAGCCTGGAGCACCGTGCCGCTCAACTGGAAGTCGAAGCCGTTGCCAATATTGGAAAAGCGCGTGCCGAACAAGGCCTTGTCGAAGGTATGCGGGCCAGGCGCAATGGGCCCGGTCTTGATCAGCGTCAGCTTGCCGCGAAGCTGGTCGATACGCAGCGGTGCGGTATTGGGCACGGCGGCGCTGAGCAAGGCATTGAAGGGAACGGTCGGCTCGGTAATCGGAACGAAGGCATCGGCGGCGACACCATCGAACGGATGCTGCAACTTGATACGCGCCCCGATGCCGTCGATCCCGGTCATGAACACCTTACCGTTGACGTCTTCGCCATTGACCGGCGGCAAGGTACCAGGGAACAGCGGTGCGCTGGCGACGGCGTTGAAGGTCAGCGTCGAACCCGGGTCATTCTCACAGTGAATGATCTGGCCTTCGGTACTGGGCATGGAAAAGCTGCGGTCGAACTCACCGATTACATGCCCTGCCGCCGCGTCCCTGGGCACATAGACACTGCCTGCGTCGAGGCGAAAAGTCATGCTGCTGGCCGAAGTAACCCAACGGCAAAAACTGGCAGCCGCAGCCACCTCGATCTGGCAGGCGGCGATCAAGGCAACGACCCCGGCCAATCCTCGTGATGCTGATTTCATCTGTCGAATCCTGAAGAATCAGGGCGCGCGCAGCGTTGCGGCGCCCGGCAAGGAAATTAATGCGCCAAAGGCTCGGTGCAGGTGAGTGTCTGAAGCCGATAGCCTTGCGCCTGTTCCATGCTTTGCGGCACGATCTGCAGCTGGCAATGCTGTCCGGGCTCCTTGCCCCAGCGCACATCCAGCGTCTGTGGTTCGGCCGTGGTGGTCAGCAGGACTTGCCCGGCCTGCCCAACCACGCCGAGCCGCTCGCCGCGGGCATCGCTGACCTGGGCGCCAAACGGCAAGGGCTGCCCCCCCGGGGTGCGGCCCGTCAAGACCAGGCGGTTGACCTTGCGCGCGGTAAAGGCGGCCTTGACCACGGCGCCGCGTCGGGGCACCACATGGGTCACGCCGTTGTCGATCTCTACCTCCGGATCCAACTGATCGGTTTGCAGCACCACCTGGTTCTGCCGGTAAGGACGCAGATGCGGGGCCAGGGCGTAGCCCTGGGCGTTGGTGCGCACGCCGGTGGCATTCAGTACGCCGACGCCCGGGGTGTCGGGCACCACCACCAAGCCCATGGTTTCGCCCAGGTAGGGACCCCATTCAAGGCCATCGCCATGCAGCAGGAGCGCACCACTGGCATTCAGTGAGAGGCTGCGATAGCCATTGCCCTGGGTGTAGCCACCGCCCACGCTGCCGAAGGGCGCTTGATAACCGAGGGCCAAGGTCGCCGAGCGCTGGTTGTCGTCGCTGTTGCTCAGCGCAGTGCTATAGCTGAGCCGGTTCTGATCGGCGCTGCCGGTCAGGCGCGCGGTCTGGCTGTAGCGACCGGCATTGTCCTGGAAGCCCAGGGTCGCGGTGTTCGAATGACCGAAGTCCAAGGGAAAGGAAATACTCAAACCGGCCTGTCGACGACTGCCGTTGTGTTCATCGCTCAGGGACTGCGAGGCGAACAGGTTGTAGCTGATCTTGCGGTGCTGGGTGCTGAGGTTGAACTGGAACTGGCGCTGTTGCGGATTATTACCCCAGTAGTCGTCTTGCGAGAGGGTCAGGTTGACCGAGCTGGTTCGCCCCAGGTCCTGGAATACCGCGGCTTCCAGGCGGCTACGCCGGCTACCGGCGAACTTGCCGTCGCGGTTGCGCTCACGCACGCTTTCGTCGAAATCCCGATAACCTTCGGTGGAGTAGCGATAACCGGCGAAACGCAGGCTGGTGCTGGTCTGGAAGGCCTTGCTGTATTTCAGCGCGTAGCTCATGCCCTGCACACCCTCACCACGTCCCGACTCGGCGCTGGAATGGGTGAGGTCGAAGGCCAGGGCGCCAAGGCCGCCCCAGTCCCGGGCCAGGCCCAGGTTGCCGGCCCGGTAGAAATCACTGCCCATCACCCCGCCATACCAGGTGGTGTTCCAGGCACTGCCCAGGGCCAGGGTGCCCTGCCAGAGCAAGGGATCGTCCTGGCCGCTGGCGGCCGAGTAACGCCCCAGGGTCGCGCTGTAGCGCCAGACCCCTTCGCGCAGCAAGTTACCCAAGGTGGCATAGGGTTGGATAAAACGCTGGACCTGCCCGTCGTCGGCGGTCAACACCACTTCCAGCTCGCCGCTGCCGCCAGCGGTGCTCAGATCGTCGATCTCATAGGGGCCGGCGCTGACATAGGTGGAGTAGATCGGGTAGCCGTTCTGCTTGATTTCCAGCTTGGAGCGCGCCTGGGCCACGCCGCGAATGATCGGCGCGTAGCCCTGCTGCAGGTCGGGCAGCATGCCCATGTCGGAGGCAACGACCATCCCGGTGATCGGCACACTGCGAAAAATCTCGCCGCCAGTGAAGGTCTTGCCCAGGGTCAAGTTGGCGCGGGTACCGGGCAGGTCGCGCTGAGCATAGGTATAAGCCTGGGTCCATTCGCGCTGGCCGTCGGTGTTCTGGTGCAGTGCATGATTGCTGCGCAATCGCCAGGCGCCCAGGTTGAGGCCGCTGTTGAGGTACAGGTCATCGCTGCTGGTAGAACCGCGATAGCGACTGGTGCCTTGCTGGGCGGATACCTGGTAGTTGACGAACGCCGCGTTGATACCGGCATCCCACTGCTCGGGATCGACCTGTCCGATCCTGTCACGGCGCATGGCGATCTGCGGCACCGAGAGCGACAGCAACAACTTGCCGGCGTCGAACTCGACGCGGGCATCGGCAATCAATGCCCGTAGATCCAGACATTTGGCGTCCTGGGGCAAGACCAGGCTCTCGAGCCTGACACCCAGCTGCTCCAGCAGCCCCGCATCCAGACAAGGCGAGAGGCTTTGCTGGTCGGGATCGAGACTGAAATCCAGTTCCCGCTCACCGATGTAATGGCGGTTGATCTGGACAGCCACCCGATAGCGCCCCGGAACGAGCGCCTGGCCCTGGGTCAAAGCTTCAAGGGCCAGAGTGCCGGCGGTGCCGCCCTGATGCATGAAGCCGGACTGGAATTCAAGCGCCTGGGTCGCCGATGCGGGCTTGGCGTCGAACCCGCCAACGGCTCCGCCAAGGACAAACAGAGGGGCGAGCCGCTGGCGCAAGGGCCGGCGGCGGGCAAGTACATGGGTCATGGTGGTCTTCCAGCGATAGTCGTGCGGGGGCGTGTCAGGGAAGCAGTTGGATCGCCATGGGCGCCGAGCTGACATGCGCGCCATAGTCGTCCACGGTCGAGAAACTCACCTGCAGTCCGGCGGCCGGCTTGATCCCTTCCAACGGGTAGGACTGGCTGGAGAACGGATAGGCCATGGCCGGGCTGCTGAAGGCCTGTTGCTGGCCATTGCCCTTGACTTCGATGCGCAGGAAAGACACATGGAACGGGCTCGGATTGTCCACCCACAAATGCGTTTTACCCTCAACCTGCCTGATCGACCATTGCAAGTCCTTGAGGCGCAGCGTCGGGTTCTGCGTAAGCCCGGCGGGGCGATGGAACACCTTGATTCGCGTACGTAGGGCGATATTCAACACATTGGATTGCGTGTTCTCAGCCTGGGGAATTTCCTGGACATTGAAGAAGAACAGCGACTCGCGATCCTCGGGCAGATCGTTGGGCAGGCGGTTGATCTGCACCTGCTGTTCCTTACCCGGATCCAGGCGGAACAACGGCGGCGAAGCGATAAGCGGCACGGCGGTGGTGGTGTCGTCACTCTCGGTATTGACCCAGGTCTGCACGGCATAGGTCTGCTGGCTGGGGTTGCTGACGATCAATGCGGCACTGCGCTGTTCACTGGTGAACACCAGGCGTGTGCCGTTGATGCTCAAGGCCGCCTGGCTGGCGGGAATCTGGACGATCAGTGCGAGAACCACCAGGCAGGCTCGGATCGCTTTGGAAAAAACTGTGGGGATGCTCAGGCTGTACATAAAACGGATACCTTGGGCCTGGGCACTCCAAGAGTACCCAGGCGCTTACCGAGGTCCCCCGGCTGGCGCCGGGGGATGCAGATCAGGTGATGTTGACGATAAAGGCAACTTCAACCTGGGCGGCACCAGTGCTCACCGACGCTGCGGTGGATTTGTAAGCCGCGGTGAAGCGCATATCGGTAGGGGAAGTGTCATCCAGCGGGTAGTCGGTGGAGTCGGCGCCATAGCTGATCAGCGCACCCTTGTTGTCCATGATCGCGAGGCCGATACCACGGGCATAACCGGTGCCCGAACGCAGGGCGTGCAAGGTGTTGCCGGCGCCAGTGGCACCGTGCACGCCGGTGAACTTGACGGTGGCGTTGGTCGGCGCCGTGCAACCGGCGCCTGGGGTGACGCGCATGGCGAAATCACGGTGCCCGGCTTCATCACCGATGGCCGCGAACTGGCTGCTGGCAACCCGGCCCAGACGTACCAGGTTGCCCGGCGCACCGGTTTCCGGGTTGATGATCTCGATCGGGCAGGTGATGTCGGTGATCATCCCCTCGAAATTGATGGTGCCGGTGGTGGCAAAGGCCGAACTGGCGGCCATGCCGAGCATCAGGCCAAGGGGGAGTGCCAAAAAGGATTGCTTCATGGAGGATCGAACCTGTAGGGAAAAAGTAGAGTTTTCTCGCGCCACAACCCCGTGCGGACGGCGGTGCGCGCAAGTATTTCGTAGACCGGCCCTGTGCCTTGGATTCGGCTTGAGCAGGCGTTAACGGGCAAACTCGGGACTTGCGGGTATCGCTTGAAGCCACGATGAATTGCGGGGCGGACTTTAAGGATTTCTCTTACAGGTCGATGTCGGAGAGGGAGGCATTTGTTGTGGGAAATTTCAGCGGTGCGGGAGAGGGATGATATTTCGCAGAGGATTGGGAATGACGTTTCAAGCTGGGTATGCGAGCTGGAAATAAGACGCCAATGAAACCGGAGTACCGTAGTTCTCCGGTTTCATTGGTGTGACTTCAAGCGTCGAATCTCACCCTGCGCATATTGCGTGTTAACCGAAACTTCACATGAGCGAATAGACCCGGCAACGACGCATTGTCCCCACTCAGTTGTGGTGCGCTGCCTGCTCGCCGAATGTCACCCATTTCGCCTCCGGTACTTGATCGAGTGGAAATGTTAGAAGCACTGCTCCCTCGTGGTGCCGCTGCACCGGTCTGAGCCCCGTATTCAGAAAATGAGAGCGCTCTGTCTGGGTTTTTAATTCTGGCCGCAGGGGTGCTGAAGACTGTTTCCATCGCTCTGTCAACTTTGGCAGCTGTGGCAGCTTCGGCAGCCTTGGCAGCTTCGGCAGCTTCAACCCGTCTATACTCTTTCCCAAGAGCGATGCTCTTTTCGTCTCTTTCTATAGCTCCACGCCGATAATCATTTTTAGTCGTCTTTCGTGTAATTTCCCTTCCCGAAGTTCCACCCCTATTTTTTTGAATAAAACCCACACCCACACCTACCGCCCCGAAAGCCAGTAGAACGGCCCCTCCCACAAGCAAAACAGTTTTAGCGGTTTTATCTTTCACGAAAAAGGAAGAAATCATCGCACCTCCTCCTGCGATGACTAACAGAGCACCAAATCCCGCGAAGTGCCCATTCGGATCAGTATTATTAACCGGATCCCCCTCACAATAGGCATACGCATTAACCCCTCCCTCCTCAAACGGGCTCAAGTTATCCGGACTATTGAAGCGCCTCAATACCGGGCTATAAGCCCGATAGCCGTTCCCCAGCAAATAACGCCCAGTATGTTTCTCGCGCCGCTCGCCATTGAACCCCAGCGAAGTGTCCATCGCGTGCCCGGCGCTTTCCTGGCCATATGCGCTGTAGGCAATATCGTTGACCGCTGCTCCACTCACTTCGCGCAGTACGCTGTTCTTGTCATCCACGACCAACAGTAACGGCTTTCCCCCGCTTTCAGCCTGCTCGGCGAGCACCATGCCAGCGGCACGTACAAACGTACTGCCCTCGACCCCAACCAACTGATTGGCCAGTTCCCCCTCCCGATAAAACCGTGACTCATTGGCGCCCGCTGAGCTGTTTTCGCTCAAGGTATCCAGCGAATCGTAGCGATAGCTACTGCCCGACTCGCCGGACAAAGCGCTGACACTGATCAGCCGCCCCAGGCTGTCGTATTCAAGGATACGCCCGGCCTCGTCCTGCAGCAGGTTGCCATCGGCGTCATAGGTGAACTCCAGTCGCGCCGGATAATCGGGCTGGAAGGTGTTGGTAATCGCCGTCAGTTGGCAGGGGTCGTCCCGATTGCCGTATTCGTAGTAACTCGAATTGCGCCCGCCATCGAATGTGGTTTCAACAAAGTCCAGGTTGTCCTGGGCATCGAAACCGAACATCTGGCTCCTGATGGTCTTGCCATAGGGGTCTACCGGCGCCTGGCTTCCGGTACAAGCGTAGTCCACCAGTCGTCCACGCATATCGTAGCCATAGGTTTCATCGCGCAGCGTCTCTCCGCCCTGCTCCAAGGTCCGCTGCGTCAGCCGGTCGACCTCGTCGTACACCTGGGTCAGGGTCTGGACCACGCCACCGCCCAAGTCGAAACGGCGCAGCACCTCCCGACCAAAATCGTCGTACTCCAGATGAGTGTTCAATGTCTGCCCGCCATCGACGGTCTCGATGTCCTGGAGCTGCCCCCAATCGTCGTAGGTAAAGGTCGAACGGGTGGTGCCCAGCTCGGTGGCGATCAGCCGGGCATGGTCGTCGTACTCATAGGACTGGGTCTGTTCGAGCACATCGGTGTAGCTGACCAGGCGCGCCTGGCGGCTGTACTCGTAGTGCATGACCCGCGTTGGCTGGCCGGTCTGTTCGCGGCTTTCGCTTTTTATTTCGCCGGTGCTGAAGTATGAGCGGACCAACCGATGGGTGTTGCCTTGCGGATCCTGCTCCTCAGTGCTCAGCAGCCGGGCATTTTGCGCGTCATAGCTGTAGTTCGCGGTGCTTTCCACGGCGATCCGCTGCTCCGGGTCTTCGCCGAGTTCCGGCCGGTAGACATAGGCAGTTTCCAAACCGCTGGGGCGCTTGACGCTTTTCGGCTGGCGTTGCCCCGGATCGAAGGTATAGACGCTTACGCGCCCGCCGGTAATCGACTTGATCATCCGGTCCAGGCCATCGAAGACCTGCTCACCGAGCACCGTTCCATTGACATTGATCTCCACCGGCAGGTCTTCGCTGCTGTGGAGCGCATACTTGCGCTCGACCTCGGTGCTGTCCGGCAACAGCGTCTTGGTCATCCGGTCGAACGCATCATATTCATAACGGGTCCAGTTGCCGGCCGCGTCGTATTCCTCGGCGGTGCGCCCCAGCCCGTCGTAATGGTACACATGCTCGCTGATCTGCTGCTCATTGCAGTCGATGCGCTTGACGCTGTCGGGCTTGTCGAACAGGTTGTTGGTGGTGACGGTCTTGCCCTGGCCCTCGAGCCATTGCGTGGTGGTGCGGTGAATGGGGTCGGTGACCTCGTGTTCCTCGACCCCATCGGGGCGGATCACACTGCGCTGTTCGCCCCAGTCGTCATAGTTGAAGAGGCTGGTGAGCGGCACGTCCTTGCCGCGTTCCCAATCGATCACGGTTTCACTGGTCATCTGTTCGAGCTGGTTGTAGCTCGCCCGGTATATCTCGCGGAACGCCTGTGGATTGCCGCCCAGCCCATCGGCATCGCGACGGGTTTCCTTGAGCACCCGGTTGTGCCCGTCGAGCCAACTGATGGTCTCGACCCCCTTGACGTCGATGGCGCTTTGCTGGGCCTGCTGGCCCACCGCGTTGACCAGGGTGTAGCTGTAGGTACGACTGGCCTCGTAGGGGGTGTCCGGGGCCACGGTTTCTTTGGTCGCCCGACCGAGCAGGTCATATTCGGTGGCAATCGCCACGTCGTTGTCATCGCGGCTGAGCAGCGGCTCGCCATTGAGCAGTGAATGCTCCAGGCGAATCGTCTTTTCCTCGCCGTCAAAACCCCGCACGGTGTTGACGGTGTGCAGTACGGTTTCATCGGCGCGGGCGTTGCGGGTCTTGCTGTAGACGTAGTCGGTGGTAGTCGCCAGGCCGTTGAGGGTCACCTTATCCTGCAACTTGCGCCCGTGTTCGAAGGCATCGTCCGGCGCATTGATGTAGGTGAAGGCGCTCTGTTGCCGAACCTGATCACCCTCGAACAGGTTTTCCTCGCTCAAGGCCAACCAGGGCGGCGTGCCCGTGAGGCCGGGGTATTCGGCGTAGCGATAACGGGTCTGCAAAGTCGGTGCGGCACCGTAACCCGAGGGCGCCGGGGTAATGGTCTTGCTTTTGATATTGCGCACGAAACCCTGCGGATCGGCCGGACAGCCATCCTCGCCGCCGGCGAGGTACCAACTGCTGGTTTCAGTCACGCCATTGGCATTGACCTGCTCCAGCAGGTTGCCGAAATCGTCATAGGTGGTGGTGACCACCTCTTCGCGCCGCGGCACGGTGGCAGCGGCATGGCGCCAGGTCTGGGTGACGCGCTTGGGCAGTTGGAAAAAGTTCGGTTGATCCTTGAAGTCGTCCAGCGGATTGACGTGGTACTCGTTCTCAGTCACCAACAAGGTGTCATCCCCGTTGGCGCTGCCGGCCTTTTGCAGGACTTCTTCGAGCACCAACAGATGAAACCGGTTGAACACCCGGCGGGTGGTCCGTATCGGTTTCTCGGCGACCGCGTCCCAAAGAATTTCCCGGGTTTCGTACTGGTAGTTTCTGATCACGTTGTCGTGATAAAGGTTGTCCAGGCCATCATCGCTCCAGATCACGCCGCTGCCGTAACCGAGAAAGTTATTGCCGGTGCGGTCGTACTCGTAATGGGTTTCGATGGGCGGCTGGTCGAATCCCGGATCACGGGTGTGCGAATGCACCCGGGGCAATGTCCGGTCACCCAGGCCGGGAAACGCATGCGGCGAGCCCGAATAGCTGACCGTTTCATGGCCGCCGGTGGGGGTATGGACCTCCTTGAGCAAGGTCAGACCGCTCAGCGGGATGTACTCGAAACGCCAGGACGCCTGGTCCTCGGTGGGCAGGACGATGCTTTTTGTCTCGCCCCCCAGGATATTCAGCACGAACAACGCTTCGTACTTGCTGCCGGGGTGCAGCTTGACCTTCAGGGTGTTGCCACTGCGCTCCAGGCTCATCAGCTCGGTGAGATCAGCGTTGCGGACTTTGCTCAGCAACGGATCGGTACCGAAGGCGGTGTATTCCAGGGTCACGCCATGGCCTTGGGGCGAGCGCATTTCCACCGGCATGGCGAACTGGCCCTGCCCCACCTGGAGGATCTCCACCAACCCGGATTTATGCTCGACCCGATAGCGTTGGTTGCCCAGGTCGTGGAAATGAAAGGAGTCGAGCTTCTTCTCCGGGATCTCCATGCCATCGGGCCCGGGGTAGGCCTTGAAGGTTTCCCCGGTGTACAACGAGAGAATCCGCCGATTCGGATCGTATTGCGAAAGTTGCAGGTTCCAGCCCTTGCCAAAACCACTGTCGGTGGCGTTGAGCGGATTGAAGCTCAATTGCAGCGGTACGACCGGGCCGTTGAGATCATTGGCCTTGAGTTCGGGCAGAGAGATAGCGCACGTGTATTGCCCGGTTCGCGGGTCTACTTGGTTCAGGATGAAGCTCAGGAAGTTGAAGGCGTTGGAGTGGATAGTTGTTGAGGTTGACATGGTGCTTCTCCGGAAGCTGCGGAATATTTAAACGGGGCGACCTTTAATAGGTCGCACCGTAACCCATCTAGGGTTGCCCAACTATTGCGAGCTTGTTTCGATTAGTTCCATCGAAGTCGATTTTCACACTGTGTCTGTTGCCATATTTGTCAAATACGATAACATCCAGTGCTTTATCAAAATCGGACTTGGCATAGCCGTCATACCGCCAATATTCACGCCGCTGCAGACTGAACAACACTTCACCTGGCAGTAAATTACCTCTGACCGTTTCCTCTGGTGCATTGAGTTGACCGACCAAGCGTCTCTTGAGAATTTCATCGGTATGCAGAATTATCTTTCCTTGATCGTTCAGGTCATCGGCGATGGCATATCCGGTAATGCTATGGATATCCTCAAGCGTGGTGTCAGTTTCCCATCTCACCATGCTCGAGTTACCGACAAACTGAATGTTCTTTATAGGCACCTGTCTTTGGTTAATCAGTAGTTTCAAATAGTAGTAGTCCAGGGTGGTCAGATCTTTTTCATCGTCCTTATCACCAACGACACGCATCGGCCAATCCCCCCCGGGCTCACCAAATGTTAAGACCACCCCTCCGATGGTGCCGCCTATCGGCGGTTCAACAGCGTGCAGATTGATGACCCTATGGTCCGCATCGCCTTCCGATCCCGGGTTGGAATAGAACGTTTCATAGTTGTCGCTGCGCAACATCGCGGCAATACGCAGGTCTTCAACCTTGTGGCATTGGACAAAGAATTCCTTGACCACCATACCCTTCGGTCTTTTTGGAGGATCATCCTGAATCAGTGTGGGATGAGGGTACCGCTCATAGATATTCTCGGACTCGGTGTAATACCATTTATTACCTTCGGGCACTCCGTCTTCACCGACTTCCGGCAACGGGATTTTCTGTTCTGCCGAAACCAGCTTGATGCTCTCGATTTCACTCTCCGACAACTCTCCATCGCCAGCAGGCTGAACCCGCACCATCACCTTGGCCTGTTGCAAGCCATTGGCATACACCGTTGGAGGATAGGTGCTGACTTCGAAATCGAAGGTATCCAGGGCGTGCCATTGCGACTGTCGGGCATGCTCGGACAAGTGAATGATGCTGTAGCCAAAGTGATCGAAAAACTCTTCGGAAACACTGATTTTCACCACGCTGTAAGGCAGCGTAATCGTCGAGGGCGCGGTGAATAACCCGGTTTGCCCATTGATACTGCCCTCCCCGGCCACGACTTCCCATGTGAACTGCTCG
>NZ_FOVS01000076.1:0-3366 GCF_900115235.1 Pseudomonas sp. NFACC24-1 | reverse complement strand
CAAGGGCTTCGACCAGCGCGGCCACGGCCTGGGCGAGGTAGGCGGCGATGCGTTGCGGGTCGATGCCGGTGATGGATTGGGCGGTCAGGGAGAAGTCGTCCCCTTCATCCGCCACGGCCACTTCGATCGGGTAGTTGGTGCGCGCTTCGTTGCTCAGGAACCGTACGCCGTCCCAGGCCAGGACCTGGTCTTCGTTGGCCAGCGAGCCGCCGTCGGTCTGGTGGCGGTAGTTGAGCAGCGTGGTAAACAGCGGCAGGCCCGCGCCGACACCGCTGCAACGTTGGGCCAGGGCCAGGGAGGCCTGTTCGTGGGCGAGCAGTTCGCTGAGGTCGCGATAGGTTTCGTCCACCAGCGCACTGACGCTGAGCCCGGCCAATTGCACCCGGACCGGCAAGGTGTTGATGAACACGCCAAGGGCCCGATCGGCGCCCAGTGAACCTTGCAGGCGTCCGGCGACCACGCTGCCGAACACCACGTCGTCGCGGCCGGTGCAGCGCGCGAGCACCTGGGCCCAGGCAATATGAAACAGCACGGCCGGCGTCACCCCGGCCAGGCGCGATTGAGCGCGGATCCGCAGGTTCAGGGCCCGGTCGAGGCGCACGCTGGTCTCCACCACCTGAGCACCGTCGCCCTGCACATCCAGCACACCGAACGGTGCGGTGGGCTCCTCGACGCTGGCCAGGCGCCGGCTGAAATAGGCTTCATGGGCCTGGGGCGGCGTGGCGAGTACCTGGGCGACAAACTCCCGATAAGGCATTGGCGTCGGCAGGTGGGCGCCTTGGCCCTGCATCAACAGCTGGATTTCTTCGAGGACGATGCCCAGGGACACGTGGTCGCTGATCATGTGATGGTCCAGCAAGGCCAGCCACCAGCGTTCTGACTGGGGGTCCTGGGCGATGCAGGCGCGCATCAAGGGGGCCTGTTGCAAATCCAGGCGCAGGTGGCGCGGATCGCTCAAGCGCTCCAGTTGGACGCGTGGATCCTCATCGGCCGCCAGGGTGATGGGATGGATCGGCAGCCCGGCCTGGCGCTGTACCACTTGGACCGCTTGCGGCTGTCCGACCCAATGCACAGCGCTGCGCAGGATGTCGTGGCGATCGATCACCTGTTGCAGGGCGGCGATGAAGGCGTCGAGGCGCTGGCGGTCGTCGAACTCGATCATTGAGCGCACCAGATAGGCGTCGCCTTCGTGCCCCAGCAGGTGATGGAACAGGATGCCCTGTTGCAAAGGGGCCAGGGGGTAGATGTCCTGGATGTTCGCGGCGCCGCCAGGGACGGCGCTGACGATTCGTTCCAACTGCGCCGGGGTCAGTTCCACCAGGGGCAACATGTCTGGTGTCAGCGCCGTGCAATCGGCCGGGATGCGATTGGCCGGGGCCAGGAACAAGGCTTCATCGCTACGACTCAGGGCCTGGGCCATTTCCCGCAGGCTGGGTGCGGTGAACACGGTGCGCACCGTGGCGCTCAGGCCATGCTGGCGCAGGCGGTCGATCAGGCTCACGGCCAGCAGCGAATGCCCGCCAAGTTCGAAGAACCGGTCATGCCGGCCGACTTTCTCGATGCCCAGCAGGTCTTGCCAGACCGTCGCGACGATCTGTTCGATCTTGCCCCGTGGAGCCTCATAGGCCCGGCTGGCGAACGCTTCCTGACCCGGCGCGGGCAGGGCGCGGCGGTCGAGCTTGCCGTTGGGCGTCAGTGGCAGGGCCTCGAGTTGGACGAAGGCGCTGGGCACCATGTATTCGGGCAGGGCCGCCAGCAAGACGCCGCGCAAGTGCTCCACCGGCACTGGTTCGCCGCACAGGTAAGCGATCAGCCGCTTGCTTTCCGATTGGCCGGGTTGGCTTTCCTGGGCCACCACCACCGCTTCACGTACACCGGCACAGCCCGCGAGGATGGCTTCGATCTCACCCAGTTCTACACGGAAACCGCGGATTTTCACCTGGTCGTCGTTGCGTCCCAGGTACTGCAGGGTGCCGTCTGCCAACCAGCGACCGAGGTCGCCGGTCTTGTACAGGCGCGCGTCCGGGTCGGTGCTGAACGGGTCGGCGATGAAGCGTTCGGCCGTCAACGCCTGGCGATTGAGGTAACCGCGCGCGACACCGACGCCGCCGATGTGGATCTCGCCGGCGACCCCGAGCGGGACGAGGTTGCCGTTGGCATCGAGGACATGCAGTTGAGTGTTGCGCACTGGTGTGCCGATGGAGCGGAAATCGTCGTGGTCGCTTTCCATCAGGCGGATCGAGGCATTCACGGTGGCCTCGGTCGGGCCGTAGGCATTGAACAGCGCCGGGCGATGGCCGGGGCGGGCGAACCATTGGCTCACGGCCTGTTTGCCCACCGCTTCGCCACCGATCATGAACTGGCGCAACGAGGTCGGCAGCGGCACATGTTGGTCGCGGCTGACCTGTTGCCAGAACACCGTTGGCAGGTTCGCGACGGTGATCCCATGGTGTTCGCACAGCGTGGCGAAGGCAGCGGTGCCGGCAATCCAGGCATCGCTGCGCAGTACCAGGGTGGCACCCGAGAGCAATGCACCAAAAATCTCTTCCACCGACATGTCGAACGTCATGGTGGCGAATTGCAGGATGCGATCACGAGGGTTGAGGCCGTAGCGCTCTTGCAGGGCACCGATCTGGTTGCAGACCGAGCGGTGTTCGAGCATTACCCCTTTCGGTTTGCCTGTGGAGCCGGAGGTGTACATGACGTAAGCCAGGTGCCGGGACGTCAAGCCTTCGACCCGTGGGTTGTGGTCATCGCCTTCGGTCGTGTCGTCCAGCAACAGTTGCGTAATCTGCAATGGCAGCAGTTGTTCAACCAGGAGCCCCTGGCTGAGCAGGACCCGAGGCGAGCTGTCGCTGAGCATGTGCTGCAAGCGATCTTGCGGATAATTCGGATCCAGCGGCACATAGGCACCGCCGGCCTTGAGGATGGCCAGGATGCCAATGATCATCTCGGGGCTGCGTTCCACCAGCAGCGCCACACGCTCATCCGGGCGCAGGCCGGCGGCGATCAAGCGGTGGGCGATACGGTTGGCCCGGGCATTGAGTTCGGCATAGCTGAGTCGGGTGCCCTCGGCCTGGACCGCGATGGCCTGTGGCTGGGCCTGGGCATGCTGTTCGAACCACTCATGCACCAGCCTGCCCTCGGGGAAGGGGGCGTGGGTCTGGTTGAAACCGCCGAGCAGTTGCCGGCGCTGCGCATTGTCCAGCAACGGCAGGCTCGCCAGTGGCTGCGTCGCATCGTCTAGCAAGGCGTCGAGCAGGTGCAGCAAGTGCTGGCCCCAACGGGCGATGGTGCTTGCGTCGAACAAGTCGGTGGCGTATTCGAACTGACCGCTGATGCAGTCGCCGTCATCGTTGAGGGACA
>NZ_FOVS01000054.1:0-25902 GCF_900115235.1 Pseudomonas sp. NFACC24-1 | reverse complement strand
TCGCCTTTCATCAACGCCTGGCGGGCGCTGTCATATTTGCGCCAGCGGGTCAGTGGCGCCAACTGCCGCGAAGCGATCTGTGGGTTGAAGCCATTGAGCTGGATCACCAGGTCCGCCAGGAAGCGGTAACCCGAACCGTCGGCGGCGTGGAAGTTGATCAGGTTCTGCCCGGCGAACGCGCCGACCAGTGCCCGCACCTTGTTCGGGTTCTTGATATTGAACGCCGGGTGCTCCATCAGCGCCTTGACCCGCGCCAGGCCACCGGGCAACGGGCTGCCGGCCTGGACGCTGAACCATTGGTCCATGACCAGCGGATTGCCCTTGAAGTTTTCCGCGAACACCTCCAGGGCCTTGGCCTTCTCGGTCTCGAACGGCGAGTTGACCAGCACCGCCAGCGCGGTCAGGCGTTCGGTCATGTTGTCGGCGGTGTCGAACTGCTCCAGGGTCGCGCTCAGCACCTCAGGCTTGCCGGTGAGCATCAGGTACGACAGCGCGATGTTCTGCAATGCGCGGCGGGCGAAATGCTCGGCCTCGGCCACGTATGGCGTGCGTTTCGACAGGTCGCGATTGGCTTCATAACGCAGCCACAGCGCTTCGAACAGGTTCTCGGCCAACTGCTGGCGGGCGAACTCACGGGCGGCGTGGATCGCCTCGACGTCGGCCACTTCGCTGATTTCCGTCAGGTAGGCTTCGCTGGGCAGCGAGAGCATTTCCGAGACCATGGCCTGGTCCAGGGATTCATCCGACAACACAGCACGCAATGCACTGACCAGGCGCGGATCCAGCGTCAGGCTGGCGCCCTGCTGATGTTGGGCGATCAGTTCCTGCAACACCTGCACCGACAACTGCTGGCCGGCATCCCAGCGGTTGAAGCCGTCGCTGTCGTGCTGCATCAGGAACATCAATTGGTCGCGGTTGTACGGGAAGCTCAGCTTCACCGGCGCCGAGAAACCACGCAGCAACGATGGCAGGGGTTGTTCGGCGACGTCGACGAAGGTGAAGGTCTGCTCGGCCTCGGTCACCGAGATCACCCGGGACGTACCGTTTGCCGTCGCTTCACCGGCCAGGCGCAACGGGATTTCGGCGCCTTGGCTGTCCAGCAGGCCCAGTTCCACGGGAATCACGAACGGCAGCTTTTCCATCTTGTCCGGGGTTGGCGGGCAGCTCTGGCGGAAGGTCAGGCTGTAGGTCTTGGCAGCGGCGTCGTAAGACTCGCTCACCGCCAGCCGAGGTGTACCGGCCTGGCTGTACCAACGCTTGAACTGGGCCAGGTCGACGCCGTTGGCATCTTCCATGGCCTTGATGAAGTCGTCGCAGGTCACGGCCTGGCCGTCGTGACGTTCGAAGTACAGGTCACTGCCCTTGCGGAACCCCTCAGGCCCCAGCAGGGTGTGGATCATGCCGACCACTTCCGAGCCTTTTTCGTACACAGTCAGGGTGTAGAAGTTGGAGATCTCGATGAAGCTGTCCGGACGCACCGGGTGGGCCATGGGGCCGGCGTCTTCGGCGAACTGGTGGGTGCGCAGGTACGCCACGTCCTGGATGCGCTTGACGGTGGCGGAGTTCATGTCGGCGGAGAAGCCAGCATCGCGGAACACCGTGAAACCTTCCTTGAGCGACAGCTGGAACCAGTCGCGGCAGGTCACGCGGTTGCCCGACCAGTTATGGAAGTATTCGTGGGCCACGATCGCCTCGACCCGCTGGTGCGCGGCATCGGTGGCGGTTTCGGCGCGGGCCAGCACGGCGCTGGAGTTGAAAATATTAAGCCCCTTGTTCTCCATGGCGCCCATGTTGAAGTCGTTGACCGCGACAATCATGAAGATGTCCAGGTCGTACTCGCGCCCGTACACCTCTTCGTCCCAGCGCATCGACTTCTTCAGGCTGGTCATGGCGTGCTGGCATTTGTCGATGTTTTCCGGCTCGACGTAGATGCGCAGCGCCACGTTACGCTCGGTCATGGTGGTGAAGGTGTCTTCGACGCACCACAGGTCACCGGCCACCAGGGCAAACAGGTAGGCCGGTTTCTTGAACGGATCTTCCCAGGTCGCCCAGTGCCGGCCGTCTTCGCCGGGGCCACTGGCAATCGGGTTGCCGTTGGACAGCAGCACCGGATAGCTGTGCTGCTCGGCCACCACGGTGGTGGTGAACTTGCTCATCACATCCGGACGGTCGAGGTAATAGGTGATCTTGCGGAACCCTTCGGCCTCGCACTGGGTGCAGAACATGCTGCCGGATTTGTACAGCCCTTCCAGGGCGGTGTTGGTTTCCGGATGGATCCTGACGGTGGTGTCCACCGTAAAGGCTTGTGCCTTGGGGTGCACGGTCAGGTGATTGTCGTCCAGTTGATAGTCGCCCTGCCCCAGGTCGGCATCGTCGAGCTTGAGGGAGATCAATTCAAGATGCTGGCCATCGAGCACCAGCGGCGGCAGCCCGGCGCCGCGCTCGGGGTTGCGGCGCATCACCAGTTGCGCATGGACCAGGCTGTGGTCCTCGAACAACTCGAAGGTCAGGTGTGTTTCGTCGATCAGGTATTCGGGGGCCTGATAGTCCTTGAGGTAAATCATCTTCGGTTGTTCGGTGCGCATGGGTCGAATCCTTCTACTGATGCACGGCGAGCTGGTAGGCCGTGTATTTACGAATGTTGATCACGCCAGTGTCGAAAATCAGGTATTGGCCCTTGATCCCCAGCAGCGTGCCTTCGGCGATCGGGTTCTTGTCCAGGTTGAAGCTGACGATCTTGGCCGGGTACTGCTCCACCGGATAACGAATCTCGATGGGCTCGACGTCCGCTATGGTCTGGATCGCTTGCAGGCCGAATCGTTCCTGCAAGCCCTGCAATCCCTGGGCGCAGCTTTCGAACAGCGCGTCGCGGATCGCCGGCAGGTCCACCGCTGTCGCGTCGCCCTTGAGCAAGGCGCGCCAGTTGGTCTTGTCCGCCACCTGGCTGCGGAACAGGTCCTCGACAAACCCTGACTGCTGGCGCGTGGCGACCCGCAGGATCGGCAGCGCCTGGCTGGCGCCCTGGTCCAGCCAGCGGGTCGGCAATTGCGTGGCACGGGTGATGCCGACCTTCACGCCCGAGGAATTGGCCAGGTACACCACATGGTCGGTCATGCAGAACTGCTCGCCCCAGGCCGGGTCACGGCAAGTGCCCGCGTCGAAATGACAACGCTCCGGGCTCATGATGCACAGGTCGCACTGGGCTAGCTTGGTCATGCAAGGGTAGCAATAACCCTGGCTGAAGCTGGTCTTGGTCCGGCGTCCGCAATGGGTGCAGTGGATCGCGCCGAGGTACTCCAGGCGGATCGTGCTGCCGATCAATGGGTTGACCGGCACCTCGACCTCGTCCAGGCGAAAGGCGTATTGAACGGTCGGCCCGTCAAGGCGTGCCGACATCTTGCTGATTGCACCGCGGCCAATCTCGATCAATGGATGGCGTCCGACTTGAACAGGATATTGGGCACTTCGATCGACTTCGATTGGCATTCCTGCGGGCCCATGTAGCCGGTGCGCTCGTCTTCGGGCAGGTTCTGGACTTCCCAGGCGATCATGGCCTGCAGTGACAACTCGCGCTGCTCGGCGGTGAGCTTGTTGCCGTCGGCCCATTTACCGATTTCCACGGCCAGTTTCAGGCTGCGGTAGATATCGGGGGTGATGTTCTTGATCATTTCATTGAAGGAAGACATGGGTTCTCCGCGCAATCGCGCATTCTCAAAAGGCACAGGCGCCGGTCAAAGGGCCATTTTACGGCGAGCGAACAGCCCACCCAACAAGCCCGTGAAGCACCCGACGAGCAGCCCGCCGACGTGGGCGGCATTGGCGATTTCACCGAAGCCGATCAGCGAAACCAACCCGGACAGGCACAGCAGCAACCACACCAGCATCATCACCAGCACCCCGCGGGGCAAGTGATAGGCCGGGTTCGGTGCGAGCAGTTGGTAGATCCAGCAATGGCCCAGCAGGCCGTACAGCACGCCGGACAAGCCGCCGAACAGCGTCGGCCCGCTGAAAAAGTACTGAGCGAAATTGGAAACGAGGCTGAACAGCAGCGTCAGCCCCAACAGGTTGATACCGCCCTGGCGCGCTTCGATCCGCCGCCCCAGTTCCCAATACCACATGCCATTCATGGCGATGTGCAGGAAGCCGAAGTGAATCAGCATCGGCGTTACCAGGCGCCACCACTGCCCCGCCGCCAGGCTATCGGCCAACGGCGTGAACTGGATGTAGTCGCCAACGACGCGGAACTCGAGGAAGGTCAGCCAGCGCAGGATCTCAAGATTCTCCCCCAGCAGGGTGACCGCGCTGACGATCAGGCTCAGCAACAGCACCAGGGCCGTCACTGGACTGCGCGTCAGTTGCTGGACGAACCCGGCTCGCCGGGAGGTACCCCCTGTGTCTGGCAGTTCCAACTGCTGATCGGGATCGCCGGCGGGAAAACGAGCGTACAACGCACGCACGTCCTCGCTGATTTCATCCGGCACCCAGAGCACCTGCTCGCCGGCCTCTTCGCTGACCCGATGGGGCACCTGCATGCGCTGCAGCAGCTTGACGAAGCCGCTCAGGTCCACTGCCAGGGGCAGGCGCAGAACCGCGACAGCACTCATTTCACCACCTCCGGCCGTTCGACATCGACCCAGACGAACTTGTGTGGATCCAGGCGGGTTTCCTGGTCGAGGCGATAGGCGACCAGCTTGCCGTAGAGCACCGCGCTGTAATCCAGGCAGGCCAGGTTCGGGCGGATCGGTGCGGGTTTGCCACTGCGCCAATAGTGACCGACGAACAACAGCGGCTCATCGACGCCATAGCGCAGCAGGTTGTTCTTTTCATCCGACGACAGCGGCGTGCGGGCCACCGGTTCCGGCAAGGCGTCGGGCTGGAACACGATATCGCCGTAAGTCTGCGGGTTGTCTTCCCAGAACTTGGTGCGGAAAAACGAACGGGTCAGGCCATCGCCACCCGTCAGCGTCAGGCCGTGGGGCAGGCGCATGTCCGTACCGCGCAGCAAGCGATCGAACACCGTGCAGGCAAAACTGCCCGGTTGCGCCGAGGCCTGGAGGAAATGCTCGTCGACACAACCGTCCGGGAACAGGCCCCGCAGCGGTTCGATCAGGCCGGCATCCCAACAGGCGTGCACCACCCGGAAGCGGCCAGCGTCGACAAACAGCGGCAGCTCATAGAACCATTCGAGAAAGTCATGCCAGTCGCCGGGATGCTGCTCGAACTGGGTCAGTGTCTCGTTGAGCAGGCGGGCATGGCGCGGCGTGTGTTCGCGCACGTAGCGCTGGCCGCTGCCCGGCAATGCCGGTGTGCTCCAGCCCAGGGCGTTGAACTCGTGGTTGCCCATGATGCACAGCGCTTGGCCGGCCATGACCATGTCATGGACGATGTGCAGCGCCTCGCGGATCCGCGGGCCACGGTCGATGATGTCCCCCAGGAACACGGCCATGCGCGACGAATGCCGCCAGACCCCGCCCTGCTTGTGGTAACCGAGTCGGTCCAGCAGGTGTTCCAGGGTCAAGGCGCATCCGTGCACGTCACCGATCAAATCGTAACTGCGCGCAGGATCGAGCATCAGTCGCCTCCACCCCCCAACCGACTGCCCCAGCCAAGCTTGGTCCGGCAGACTTCGTAGTAATTGTGATCCAGCGGATGGATCAGGCGCAGCTTCTGCGCTTTTTTGCTGACGGTGATGGTGTCACCCGGCGCGCAGGTGAAATGGTTCTGGCCGTCACAGGACACTTGCGGGTAGATCTGCATATCCTTGGACACGACGATTTTCAGCTCACTGTTGCCATCGACCACGATCGGTCGCCCAGACAAGGTATGGGGGTACATGGGCACGATCACAATAGCGTCGAGCTTGGGATGCATGATCGGCCCGCCGGCCGACAGCGCATAGGCGGTGGAACCGGTGGGGGTGGCGACGATCAGGCCGTCGGCTTTCTGGCTGCAGACGAACTGGCCGTCGATGTACAGCTCGAATTCGATCATCCGCGTGGATTTACCAGGGTGCAGCACCACGTCATTGAGGGCATCGCCCTGGCCGATAGCCTCGGCGTGACGACGGACCTCGGCCTGCAGCAGGAAACGGTTTTCCACCAGGTAGTGGCCGTCCAGGACCTCGGCGACCTTGATCTCCAGCTCGTCGGGGCGGATATCGGTGAGGAACCCCAGGCTGCCGCGGTTGATCCCCAGCACCGGGATGTTGTGCCGCGCCAGGGCCCGGGCAGCCCCCAGCAGGCTGCCGTCGCCGCCGACCACGATGACCATGTCACAGACTTCGCCGAGCATCTTGCGCGACGACGTCTGCAGGCCATGGCCCGGCAGGACTTCGGCGATGGTATCTTCGAGGATCACATGCAGGTGCCGCTCCAGGAGGAAACGTTTGAGACGGCGAACGGTGTCCAACACCTGCGAACTGCCCAGGCGACCGATGATGCCGATATTGCGAAATTGCTCCATGAGGCTCCTGCGAGGGTCTGCGGCGGGCGAAAAACACGATTATGGGCGAAAGCGCGCCGTAGACAAAATCCTTTAAGCCTCCAGCGCAACGGCTATGCTCGCAAGATGATCCTGTTCCCTGAATTGCTGGACTTGCCCCGACGCCTGCACCATCCCGAAGTGCGCGACCTCGCGTGGGCGATCATCGCCCCGCCGATGCTCATCGACACGCCCTGGCCCCAGCGCCATCCCCTGGCTGGCAGTGATTGGGTGCAGGAGCCTGGCCGGCTGGAACACTGGCTGCGACAACTGGACCGCGACAGCTATCCATTGCTGCACTGCCTGTCCCAAGGGCGAACGCGCCGCCTGGGCCTGTATTACGAAAGGCTGTGGCAATTCGCCGTGCAGCATGCCCCGGGCATCGAATTGATCGCCGCGAACCTGCCGATCCGACGCGAAGGCCATACCCTGGGTGAACTGGACCTGTTGCTGCGTGATCGCGACGGCATCCACCACCTGGAACTGGCCATCAAGTTGTACCTTGGCCCCCAGCACGGAAACGGGCTGGACGCCGCGCAATGGCTGGGCCCAGGTTGCCATGACCGGCTCGATCGCAAGCTGGCGCATCTGCGCGAGCACCAATTGCCGATCTCGGCCCGCCCGGAAAGCCGCGAGGCCCTGGCGGCACTGGGCATCGAGCCCTCGGGCCTCGAGCTGTTTCGCTCCGAGCTCTGGCTGGGCGGGTATTTGCTCTACCCCTGGCCGGGCCAGGCCGAACCACCGGCCGGTGCCCATCCCAGGCATTTGCGCGGGCGCTGGCTGCATCAACGGGACTGGCCTGCGTTCATCGCCCAACGTCCGCCGGGTCGCTGGCAACCCCTGCCCCGCGCCGCCTGGCTGGCCCCGGCGCATTATCCGGCCGAGCAAACCTGGAGCACCGCGCAACTGGACGCCTGGCGAATGGCCCTGGACCCCATGGCGCCGGCACAGTTGATGGTGCGCCTGAGCGAAAACGCCGAGGGCGAGTGGGAAGAAGCCGAGCGGGTGTTCCTGGTGGCGGATCGTTGGCCGGATGTGCCGGGTAACAGCTGAGTTGGGCGGTGTCTGGACGTCCGTCTTCGCGAGCAAGCCCGCTCCCACATGAGAATGCATTTCAATGTGGGAGCGGGCTTGCTCGCGAAGGGGCCACTACGGTCTAGAGTGACAACCGCACAGCCAACGCCGCCAACGTCACCAGCAGCACCGGCACCGTCAGCACAATCCCGACCTTGAAGTAATACCCCCAGCCGATCTGGATATTCTTGCGCGCCAGCACATGCAGCCACAGCAACGTCGCCAGGCTGCCAATCGGCGTGATTTTCGGGCCCAGGTCGCTGCCGATGACGTTGGCGTAGATCATCGCCTCCTTCACCACCCCGGTGGCCTGGCTGGCGTCGATGGACAAGGCGCCGATCAGCACCGTCGGCAAATTGTTCATGGCCGACGAGAGCAACGCCGTCAGCACACCGGTGCCCATGGCCGCACCCCACACGCCATATTCGGCGAAACCGTCGAGCCAATGGGCCAGGTAACCGGTCAGCCCGGCGTTGCGCAGGCCATAGACCACCAGGTACATGCCCAGGGAAAAGATCACGATCTGCCAGGGCGCTTCCTTCATTGCCTTGCGGGTGGATATCTTGTGGCCGTGGGCCGCGACCGCCAGCAGCAACGCAGCACAGACCGCCGAGATCGCACTGATGGGAATCCCCAGGGGCTCCAGGGCAAAGCAGCCCAGCAGCAGGATCACCAGTACCGCCCAGCCGGCATAAAACGTCGCCTTGTCGTGGATCGCCGTCGCCGGGTCATCCAACTGATGCGGGTCATAGTCACGTGGGATATCGCGGCGAAAGAACCACAGCAGTATCGCCAGGCTGGCCGCCACGCTCACCAGGTTCACCGGCACCATGACCGCCGCGTAGCGGTTGAAACCAATGCCGAAAAAGTCCGCCGAGACGATGTTCACCAGGTTCGACACCACCAGCGGCAGGCTCGCGCTGTCGGCAATGAAACCGGCGCCCATCACGAACGCGAGGGTCGCCGCCGGGGAAAACCGCAGGGCCAGCAACATGGAAATCACGATAGGCGTGAGGATCAGCGCCGCCCCGTCATTGGCAAACAACGCCGACACCAGCGCCCCCAGCAACACCATGAAGGCAAATAGCTTGCGCCCACTGCCCCGGCCCCAGCGAGCCACATGCAAGGCCGCCCAGGCGAAGAACCCCGCCTCGTCCAGCAGCAGACTGATGATGATCAGCGCGACGAACGTCCCGGTGGCGTTCCAGATGATCTGCCAGACCAGCGGGATGTCACTGACCTGCACCACCCCGCTCAACAAGGCCAGCACGGCGCCCAGCGTCGCGCTCCAGCCAACGCCCAACCCCTTGGGTTGCCAGATCACCAACGTAATGGTCAGCAGGAAAATCAACGACGCGATCAGCATGCGCAACAGCCTTGAAAAAGGGATGGGAAAGAAGGACTCAGCAGCAACGCGCCACCGGACGATCAGGCATGGCATTCAAGCGCTGCACATCCGCTGTCAGCCAGGCAGCGCTGGCCGCCAACGCTTGCTCCAGCATCGCACTGACCCAGGCCGGTAACTGCGGGTGCTGGCGGTAATAAACCCACTGCCCCTGCCGCCGGTCGCTGAGCAGCCCTGCGTTGCGCAACTGCGCCAGGTGCCGGGAGATCTTCGGCTGGCTCAGGCCCAGCGCGGCGGTGAGCTCACAGACACACAACTCGCCTTCACGGGCCACCAGCAACGCAATGCGCGTACGGGTGTCATCGGCCAGGGCCTTGAAGACATCGACGGGATTGGGGGAATCGGGCATGGCGGAAACAGTCTGGCTGAGCGAGCGGAGAATATATGGAATTTCGAATATCCAGTAAAGCAGGGATTTGGATTTGTCAGACGCGTTTGCAGATGTACATGCACTTGTGGCGAGGGGATTTATCCCCGTTGGGGCGCGAAGCGCCCCCATTCAAATTGTCTGACACACCAGGGTATTGGGTTTGGGGCCGCTTCGCAGCCCAGCGGGGATAAACCCCCTCGCCATAGAGGTGCTTGGCTTGAAGTTCCAGTGGACGTCAAGCCTTCTTATGCTGCTCGACCCACTTGCCATAGGCATCGATGAATTTTTGCAAGAATGGTCTGACAGACTCCGACAGGTTGCCCGCCTCGTCGAACGCCGTCCCGGCGTTACTCAGGTAGCCTTCCGGCTGCTGCATGCAGGGCACGTCAAGGAACACCAGGGACTGGCGCAAATGATGATTGGCACCGAAACCGCCAATGGCACCCGGCGAAGCACTGATCACCGCACCCGGTTTGCCACTCAGGCAACTCTGGCCGTAGGGACGCGATCCCACATCGATGGCATTTTTCAACGGTGCCGGCACTGAACGGTTGTATTCCGGCGTGACGAACAACAAGGCATCGGCCGCACCCACCTGCTGGCGGAAAGTGCTGTAGGCTGGCGGAGGGGAAACATCGATGTCTTCGTTGTAGAGCGGCAACTCGCCAATCTCGATGATATTCAGCTTGAGGTTGGCTGGCGCCAGGTCAGCCAGTGCCAGCGCGACCTTGCGGTTGATCGATGCCTTGCGCAGGCTGCCCACCAAAACGGCCACTGTGTAGACATTACTCATGAGAGGCTTCTCGACTGTCGGCTCAAAGGAGCCTGTAGTTATAGATGACCGGGGTGACAATTGGACCAGTGGAACGACAAAAACCGGCCGGCTGGACTATTTTTTTCATGTAGGAAAACTTACCGCGCTTGACCAGGGTCTACAGAACCGCAAATCGAGTGATTTATTTCCAGAGGTTCTAAGCAATGGCAGCAGTACTTGTCGGACAATTTCATGCGCGGGACGCCGAAGGTCGCGTCTATTCGGTGCATGAGTTTCAGGAATCGACCCCGTCGCCCGACGGAAACGGCAAGGAGCCTGTCACTACCTATAAATTGGCTATCGGTGATCGAGTCAACAAACTCGACGACGGCAAATTTATTCTCGTGCAATCTCAAATCGAATTGACGCGCGAACCGGAAACGCCACTGCCTACTCAAACGCCCGCTGAAACGCAAATAGCTTCATAACCGTTGGTTATGAGCAGAAGTCATACCCGGACTTGGGTTAGGATTCAGCCACTCAATGGCTCATCCGCCGAACATGGACTTCTTGCATGCGTTTACGCCACATCGAAGTGATCCAGGCGCTGCTGCAGACCGGCCACCTCGGCACGGCGGCCGAATGGCTGCAACTGCCGGTGGCGGAGGTCGAGGCGATACTGCGCGATGCCGAGGCCCAATTGGGTTTCATGCTGTTCGCCAGTGTGCGCGGTCGTTTGCAGGCGACCCGGGAAACCCTTGAATTACGCGACGGTATCACACGGGTGTACGACACCCTCGAACCGGTGCAGCGCCTGGCCAGCAGCCTGAAACACCATCAAGCAGCGCCCTTGCGCATTATCTGCACACCGCCACTGGCCCAGCGGTTGCTGCCCCAGAGCATCGCAGCCTTGCGTCGTCGCCATCCGGATGCCCCGTGCACCCTGCTCAGCCGACCGACCCGCGACATCGTCCACAGCCTGCTGTTGCGCGAAAGCGACCTGGGCCTGAGCCTGCACGACCCTGAACATCCCGACATCCATTGCCAGATGATCGCCCAGGGCAAACTGCAATTGCTCGCGCCCCACGGCTGGCTGCAACCCCGTCAAAAATATATTTCGCTTCAGGACCTGGCGGGCCAGCCGTTGGTGGGCCTGGATGGCCACGACCCGCTGAGCCCTGCATTCGAGCATAAACTGGCGGCGCTGCGTCCGGCGCCCATGATCCAGCTCCGCGTCCAGACCCATCAGATGATGCGCGCCATGGTCGAGGCCGGAGAAGGCCTGGCCATCGTCGACCCGTTCACCGCCTCGGGCGCCAAGGACGGCGGCCTCGACGTCTGTCCGGTATCGCCCGCCATCGCGATTGGCCTCTATGCCTTGAGCCTCAACGGTGCGCCTTCTTCAGCCGCCCTTCAATCGCTGCTGGAACGAATTACGGAACAAGCCGAGGCGCTGCTGAGCCACTGATCGACATGCCCAGTGGGTCGTCGAACAGCCGGTACCAGAACAGCGCGACTTCGGCGGTATGCCGGTCAATGCCGCGATAGCGCAGGTGATCGATACCACCCAGCACATAACCGCAACGCTCATAGAGCCGGCAGGCGCCCAGATTGTTGTTCTGGGTCTCGAGCATGATGCCAGGCAGTTTTTTCTTGCGGCTCCAGAACTGGGCGACATCGAGCAACGCCTTGGCCACCCCGTGGCGCCGGGCCGGGGCATGTACCGCCAGCTCGTCGATGTGGGCATAGCCGTTCCAGTTGGTACTGACCACCAGGTGCCCGACGGGCTGGTCATCGAGGTAGGCCATGAAGATCTCGCTGTCCGGGGCATCGCGGAAGCTGCTGAACTCTTCGGGATCGATGCCATAGCACTTGCGATAGGGGACGATGGGCGTCACTGGCCATTGGCTGACGGGACGGCCGATCTGCGCCGTCGCGTAGTCGCTGACTTCAAAGCTGAAATCGCTGCCCCAGATGTAGGCGGCAAAGCCATCATCGACGATGCGCACCGACAGGCCGGGGTGCTTGGGATTCATGACCGGTTGCATACTGGGGAAGGTCCTCATTCCTTGAAGCAACCAACGGCGTGGCGCCATCCATTGCCCTTGTCTTTCAAATCATCACACATCAAGCGGGATCCGTAGCCTGCCCGTTACCTCAGGGTAGAAGGTCGTGGCAATTGTGGCGAGAAATGAAGGAGTACAGCTGGGCCCTGTAGGAGCTGCCGAAGGCTGCGATCTTTTGATCTTTCGCTTGAGACTCGAGTGTCCGGGGAAAGATCGCAGCCTCGCTTCGCTCGACAGCTCCTACAAGACCGTTGCAGGGTTTCATCAGTGCGTGGCGGCCTGTGCCTCGGCCAACTGTGTCCACAATGCCGGAGCACCCGCGGACTTGGCGATGGCTTCCAGACGCGCGGCATGCTCGGCCAGGTCGCTTTCGCTGGCGCGGATGATCCGCGATGGCTGGCGGTCGGCGGGCAAACGGCGAATTTCCGTGGCCTGGTTGCCGGAGCCTTCGCCGGTGCCGTTGCCATCCGAGGCGTTGCCGGCGAGGGACAGGCTGGTCTGGCCGCCGGTCATGGTCAGGTAGACGTCGGCCAGGATCTCGGAGTCGAGCAAGGCGCCGTGCAGTTCACGACCGGAGTTGTCGACACCGTAGCGCTTGCACAAGGCGTCGAGGCTGTTGCGCTGCCCCGGATGACGCTCCCGGGCCATCATCAGGGTATCGAGGATGGTGCAATGCTGGGTGATGTCGGCCCGATCGTGCTGCCCCATCAGGGCGAATTCGTTGTTGATGAACCCGACGTCGAACGCCGCGTTGTGGATGATCAACTGCGCGCCCTGGATGAATTCGAAGAACTCATCGGCCACTTCGGCAAAACGCGGCTTGCCCACCAGGAACTCGTTGGTGATGCCGTGGACGCCGATAGCGCCCTCGTCGCTTTCGCGGTCCGGTTGCAGGTAAACGTGGAAATGGCGACCGGTCAGGCGCCGGCCGATCAGCTCGACACAACCGATTTCAATAATCCGGTGACCATCGGTCACCGGCATGCCGGTGGTTTCGGTATCCAGTACTACAGATCTGTTGGCCATCAGTGTTCAGCTCTCAACGGGCAGTCTTGCAAAAGCGCGGATCTTAACACGCTCCAAGGGAATGACTGACCACAGCTTTTGTGGCGAGGGGATTTATCCCCGCTGGGCTGCGAAGCAGCCCTAAAGCCAGGCACCACAGTGCGCCAGGAAAATTGAAGGGGGGCGCTTCGCGCCCCAGCGGGGATAAATCCCCTCGCCACAAGTGCGCATGTTTCAGTGGACATGGTTGCATCAGGCCTGCTTGTAGCCCCGTACCTCATCCACCCCACGATTGGCCAATTGGTCGGCCCGCTCGTTGCCGTGGTGGCCGATGTGGCCACGCACCCATTTCCAGGTAACGTTGTGGCGGTTGACCTGCTCATCCAGCAGCTTCCAGAGGTCGGCGTTTTTCACCGGTTCCTTCGCCGCCGTCTTCCAGCCGCGCTTCTTCCAGTTGGCCATCCACTCGTTGATGCCTTTCATCACGTATTGCGAGTCGGTCACCAGCAGTACATCGCAAGGCCGCTTGAGCTCTTCCAGGCCACGGATGGCGCCCATCAGCTCCATGCGATTGTTGGTGGTATTGGCTTCGCCGCCCCAGAGCTCCTTCTCCACGCCCTTGCACACCAGCAACGCGCCCCAGCCGCCCGGGCCGGGGTTGCCCTTGCAGGCGCCATCAGTGAAGAGTTCTACGCTATCGCTCATGCCAATCTATCCAGAAAAAATGCAAAGGCCAGCCGATCAGGCGTTGATGCCTGTAGTCGAAAGGCCGGCCAGGCCTGCTAAAAAGGGGTTATGGCTCGATGTGACGACGATTGACCTTGGCCATCGGCAAGGGAATCAGCTTGCCCATCGGCTCGCGTCGCGCCTGACGCACCGGGCGCAGCCCGACCGCGATCTTGCGCGCCACCAGCAGGTAGAAACCACCGCCGGACAGCTGCCAGTCGCCGGCCTTGCGCTCCCAGCCGGCCAGGCGAGCCTGCCACTTGGGTGACGCAAGCGGCGGACGATAGCACCCGAAGCGGCGTTTCTCCAGCGCGAAGCCCAGCAGGTTGAGCCAGTCGCCGACCCTCGACGCCGAGATGCAACGGGCCTGGCGCAAGGCGTCGTGGGCAAACACATGACGCAACCCCCAGGTGCTCCAGGGGTTGATACCGATGATCAACAGATGCCCGCCGGGGCGTACGCTGCTGGCGGCTTCACGCAGCAGACCGTGGGGCGACAGGCAGAAATCCAGGCCGTGCTGCATGACCACCACGTCGGCGGCATGTTCGCTCAGCGGCCAGGCCTGCTCCTCGCAGACGATTTCCACCCCGGGCAACGGCGCCCCCAGGCGCACGTTGCGCTGGACCTGCGGTGCCGACGGCGGCGTTTGCGCCGAAGGCCCGTAGTGCACCAGATAGCCGCCAAAGAACCGGCCCAACTCGTCTTCGAGCATGCGCCGTTCCTCTTCCAGCAAAAATTGCCCGACAGGGCCGGACAGCCATTCACGGGCGGCGCTGATCAACGCCAGCCAGTCAGGATCAGCCTGAGCGAACGCTTCATCGGTCATTGCATTCTCCAACGCGTCAGGAAGTTCTAAGATGCGCCTTTGTTTTCCGCTTGGCGAATTCCGCGATGATACAGATCAGTGCCCTGCCCGCGTTCACCGATAACTACATCTGGTTGTTACAGGATCACTCCACCCAGCGCTGCGCCGTGGTCGACCCGGGAGATGCCGCGCCAGTACAGGCCTGGCTCGACGCCCATCCGGGCTGGGTCCTGAGCGACATTATGATCACTCATCATCACCATGATCATGTCGGCGGCGTCCAGGCGTTGAAGAATGCGACGAACGCCACCGTCTACGGCCCGGCCAGCGAAAACATCCCGGCGCGGGACCAGGCCCTGCATGACAACGACCAGGTCAGCGTGCTCGGCTGGGACTTCGATGTCTACGCGGTGCCTGGCCATACACTGGGGCACATCGCCTACTACCACCATGGCCTGCTCTTTTGTGGCGATACCCTGTTCGCCGCCGGTTGCGGCCGGCTTTTCGAAGGCACGCCCGCGCAGATGCACCATTCCCTGGGTCGCCTCGCCGCCTTGCCTGAAGACACGCTGGTCTACTGCACCCATGAATACACCCTCAGCAACCTGAAGTTCGCGGCCGCCGTGGAGCCGGGCAATCCGGACATCGCCGCCCGCCTGGAAAAAGTCGTCCGCCAACGCAACGAGGGCATCATGACGCTGCCCTCGACCCTGGCCCTGGAAAAACTCACCAACCCGTTCCTGCGCACGACTGAAACATCCGTTAAACAAAAAGCAGACGAACGGAGCGGCCAGCGAAACCAGACGCCGAGTGAGGTTTTTGCGGCCTTGAGGGCTTGGAAAGATACGTTCTAAGGCAGCTATCGATTGATACAAAAATTCTGAAAGGTTGACCTGTTGGGGTGCGCTTCCTAGAATCGGCCGACATTTTTGCCCGGAACTTACTTCCAGCCAATGTCGTCATCTATACGCAGGTCCGTCCAGTCAGACACATTGACCCGCTTGGCTCAAGCCATCGCGGTGGCTGTGTCCGCCACCCTGGCGGGCTGCCAGAGCACGAGCCAGCTGCCGCAGACCGACGCGGCGCACACCCCGAATATCGCCGCTCGCGCCAAACAGAAGCCGGTATGGCTCACCGAGAAACCCAGCCCCCAAGTGCCCCAGGACATCTGGGAACGCATGCGCCAGGGCTTCCAGTTGCAGGAAACGGCCGGCGTCAACCCGCGTATCGAGCAACAGCGCCTGTGGTTCGCCAGCAACCCTTCCTTCCTGGAAAACGCCGGTGAGCGCGGCAGCCTGTACATCCACTACATCGTCGAACGCCTTGAAGAACGCAACATGCCGCTGGAACTGGCGCTGCTGCCGGTGATCGAGAGCGCCTACAACCCCATGGCCTATTCCCGGGCCAACGCGGTGGGGCTGTGGCAATTCATCCCGTCCACGGGGCGTTACTTCAACCTGCGCCAGACCCGCTTCTATGACGGGCGACGCGACATCACCGCCTCCACCACCGCCGCCATGGACTACCTGACGCGCCTGCATGACATGTTCAACGGCGACTGGTTGCTGGCGCTGGCGGCCTACAACGCCGGTGAAGGCACGGTGAGCCGCGCCATCGAGCGCAACGAGAAGCTTGGCCTGCCCACCGACTACTGGAACCTGCCGCTGCCCAGCGAGACCCAGGCCTATGTGCCGAAGTTGCTGGCGCTGTCCCAGGTGGTGCTCGCGCCCGACGCCTATGGTGTGAACCTCAACCCGATCGCCAACGAACCCTATTTCCAGGTCGTCGAGATCAACCAGCGCATGGACCTGTCCAAGGTCGCGGCGGTGGCCAACATCGACGAAGACGAGCTGTTCCAGCTCAATCCGGCCTTCAAGCAGCGCACCACCATCGACGGCCCCCAGCATCTGTTGGTGCCGACATCCAAGGCCCAGTTGCTGACCGCCAGCCTGTCGACCATGCGCCCGGAAGAGCTGATCAGCCAGCGCGCGCTCAAGCCGGTTTTCGAATCAGCCGACGACAGCGAAGTGGAAGGTGCCAGGCGCACCTACCGGGTCAAGCGCGGCGACAACCTGGCCCAGATCGCCAAGGCCAACAACGTCCAGACCAAGGACCTGCAGCGCTGGAACAAGCTCAGCGGCAACAAGCTCAAGGTCGGCCAGACCCTGGTGATGCAGGACGCCAAGGCCAGCAAGGCCACCGGTAAGCGCATCAGCACGGTGGTAGCCGCCAACAGCAAGGACCAGAAGAAGCAGACCCAATACAAGGTCAAGCAGGGCGATTCGTTGTACGTCGTTGCCAAGCGCTTCAACGTGGAAATGCAACACCTCAAGCGCTGGAACCCGCGGATGGGCAAGGCGCTCAAGCCTGGGCAGATGCTGACGGTCTACTCCCCCCACTAAGCCTCGCGGTGGCTGAGGGGATTTTTGTGGTGAGTTTTTTGTGGTGAGGTTTTTTTTGTGGTGAGGGGATTTATCCCCGTTGGGCTGCGAAGCAGCCCTAAAGCCAGGCACCACGGTGTTTAAGGAAGTTTGGATGGGGTCGCTTCGCAACCCAGCGGGGATAAAACCCCTCGCCACAGGTTCCGTGCTCGACGGATATCCACCACCTTACTGACATTACCCGCTAAAACCCGCCTTTTTCCTGCCGATACAAGCTGTTACTGTACAGGCCATAAAGCCCAAGCCGCCTGGATCGGATCTCAGACTTGATACGTCCCCTCCTCCTGCTCCTGATCAGCCTGGCCTTGAGCTCTCCCGCCAGCGCAACCATCAGCGAAAGCCATGGCTATGCGCAGTTCGGCACGCTCAAGTACCCGGCCAGATTCACCCACTTCGACTGGGTCAACCCGCAAGCGCCCAAGGGCGGAGTCTTGCGGGTCATGGCATTCGGCACCTTCGATACGCTCAATCCCTACACGTTCAAGGGCAGCAGCCCGGTTTCCACGCCCAATTTCCTGCAATACGGCATCAATGAGCTGAACGAACCGCTGATGGTCGGCACTGGCCAATACGCACCGTCCGGCGATGAACCGACGTCTAGCTATGGCCTGATCGCCCAGTCGGTGGAATACAGCGAAGACCGCAGCTGGGTAGTCTTCAACCTGCGCCCCGAAGCGCGCTTCCACGATGGCGTGCCCATCACCGCCTATGACGTGGCGTTCTCCTACAGGACGCTGCTCAAGGATGGCCACCCGCAATACCGCACCAACCTGCAGGAGGTGCTGCGGGTCGACATTCTCAATCCGCTGAAAATCCGCTTCGTCTTCAAGCGCGCGGGCAATCCCTTGCTGATCCTGCGCCTGGGCGAGCTGCCGGTGTTGCCCCAGCATTACTGGAAAGGCCGCGACTTCAAGGCGACGACCTTCGAACCGCCCCTGGGCAGCGGGCCGTATCGCATCACCAAAGTGCAGCCAGGCCGCCAACTGGTGTTCGAACGGGTCAAGGACTACTGGGGCAAGGACCTGCCGGTCAATCGCGGCAAGTACAACTACGACCGCATGGACGTGGAGTTCTACCGTGACAGCGAAGTCGCCTTCGAAGCCTTCAAGGCCGGCGAATTCGACATCTACATCGAACACCAGGCCAAGAACTGGGCCAACGGCTATCAATTCCCGGCGGTCAACCGAGGCGATGTGATCAAGGCGCAGATTCCCCACCAGATCCCGACCCAGACCCAGGGCCTGTTCATGAACACCCGGCGCGGCACATTCGCTGACGTCAAGGTGCGCGAAGCCCTGGGGCTGATGTTCGATTTCGAGTGGACCAACCGCACCCTGTTCAGCGGCGCCTACAAGCGCACCCTCAGCTATTACCCCAACAGCGAATTCTCCGCCACTGGCCTGCCGGTGGGTCATGAATGGTTGCTGCTCAAGCCGTACCGGGATCAATTGCCGCCCAAACTGCTCACCGAACCCTTCAGCTTGCCCAAGACCGACGGGCGCGGCATTCCCCGGGAAACCCTGCGCAAGGCATTGGGACTCTTGAAGGAAGCGGGCTGGAATCTCAACGGTCAACGCCTGCTGAACGCCGACCACCAGCCCCTGAGCTTCGAAATCCTGCTGGTGAACCCGAACCTGGAGCGTATCCTGCAACCCTACGTCGAAAACCTTGCCAGCATCGGTGTTCAAGCCCGACTGCGCACGGTGGACCGCGCCCAATACAAACAGCGCCTGGACCAGTTCGACTTCGACATGATCCTGCTGACCTTGAACCAGACCCTCAGCCCGGGCCTCGAGCAATGGCAGTACTTTCACTCCAGCCAGGTCGGGGTCAAGGGCAGCAAGAACTACGCCGGGATCGCCAACCCGGTGGTCGACCATCTGCTGGAGAAACTGCTCGCCGCCCAGACCCGCGACGAACAGGTCGCCGCCGGCAAGGCCCTGGATCGCGTACTGCTGTGGCAGCATTACTGCATTCCCAACTGGTATCTCAATTATCATCGCCTGGCGTACCGCAACCGGTTCGCCTTCGTCACCACGCCGCCCTATACCCTGGGCCTGAGCGCCTGGTGGCTGAAATCTTCGGAGAAAGATCAATGAAGCCTTTACGCGCCCTGCTCCTGCAGGCCAGCAGCCTGTTATTCGCCGGGCTGGCCTGCGCCGCGCCGCAGCATGCCGTGACCTTGTACAACGAGCCGCCGAAATACCCCGCCAACTTCCAGCACTTCGACTACGTCAACCCGGACGCGCCCAAGGGCGGCATCTTCCGCCAGGGCGGCTTTGGGGGGTTCGACAGCCTCAACCCGTTCATCAGCAAAGGCGTGCCAGCCGATGACATCGGTCTGATCTACGACACCTTGGCCAAGCAGGGCCTGGACGAACCCTTCACCGAATATGGCCTGATCGCCGAAAAAATCGAGAAAGCGCCGGACAATGCCTGGGTGCGCTTCTACCTGCGCCCCGAAGCCCGTTTCAACGATGGCCATCCGGTACGGGCGGAAGACGTGGTCTTCAGCTTCCAGACCCTGACCAAGGACGGCGCACCGATGTTTCGCGGCTACTACAACGACGTCGCCGAAGTCATCGCCGAAGACCCGCTCAAGGTCCTGTTCAAGTTCAAGCACACCCAAAATCGCGAGCTACCGCTGATCCTCGGCCAATTGCCGGTACTGCCGAAGCACTGGTGGGCCGAGCGCGACTTCAACAAGGGCAACCTGGAGATTCCCCTGGGCAGCGGCCCCTACAAGGTCGCCGAAGTGAAGGCCGGCCGCTCGATCCGCTATGAGCGGGTAAAGGACTACTGGGGCAAGGACCTGCCGGTCAATCGCGGGTTCTACAACTTCGACGTGCTGGTCACCGACTACTACCGCGACAACACCGTCGCGGTCGAAGCGTTGAAAGCCGGGCAGTTCGATTACTGGCTGGAAATGACCGCCAAGAACTGGGCCAACGCCTACAACATCCCGGCCGTGACCGAAGGCCGGCTGATCAAGGAACAGATCCCCAACGGCAACCCCACCGGCATGCAGGGCTTTGTCTACAACCTGCGCCGACCGGTCTTCCAGGACGTGCGGGTGCGCAAGGCCTTGAGCCTGTTGCTGGATTTCGAGTGGACCAACAAGCAACTGTTCAACGGCGCCTACGCCCGCACCCGCAGCTATTTCGAGAATTCGGAAATGGCCGCCACCGGCCTGCCCGGCGAAGACGAACTGAAGATTCTCGAGCCCCTACGCGGCAAAATCCCCGATCAGGTCTTCAGCGAAGCCTTCCAGCCTTCGATGTGCGACGGCAGCGGCATGATCCGCGACCAGCAGCGCAAGGCCTACCAATTGCTGCAAGAAGCCGGCTGGCGCATCGTCGACGACAAGATGGTCGACGCCCAAGGCAAACCGGTGGTGCTGGAGTTCCTGCTGGCCCAGACCGAGTTCGAACGGATATTGCTGCCCTTCAAGCGCAACCTGAGCGACCTGGGCATCGACCTGGTGATCCGCCGAGTGGACGTGTCCCAGTACATCAACCGCGTGCGCTCCCGGGACTTCGATCTGGTGGTGGGCAGCTTCCCGCAATCCAGCTCGCCGGGTAACGAACAGCGTGAGTTCTGGATGTCCGCCGCCGCCGACAAGCCCGGCAGCCGCAACACCATGGGCCTGAAGGACCCTGCCGTGGATCAACTGGTGGAGCAGCTGATCAATGCCGACTCGCGCAAGAGCCTGGTGGCTCACGCCCGGGCATTGGACCGGGTCTTGCAATGGGGCTACTACGTGATTCCCAACTGGCACATCAAGACCTGGCGCGTGGCGTACTGGAACCACATCGGTCATCCGAAAATCACGCCGACCTATGACATCGGCACCACCACCTGGTGGGTCAAGCCGGAGGTCAAGCCGGCCGATGAAGTAGAAAAGCAGGTCATCGAGCAGCAAATCGCCGCCCCTGCGAGCGTGGAGTAACAAGATGCTGGCTTACATTTTTCGGCGACTGCTGCTGATCATCCCGACCCTGTTCGGCATTCTGCTGATCAACTTCGTCATCATCCAGGCCGCGCCCGGCGGGCCGGTGGAACAGATGATCGCCAAGCTCGAGGGTTTCGAGGGCGCCACCAGCCGCATTGCCGGCGGGGGGGCCGAGGTGTCGGTGGCCGGCTCTTCCTACCGCGGGGCCCAGGGTCTGGACCCGACGCTGGTCAAGGAAATCGAACGCATGTACGGCTTCGACAAGTCGGCCCCCGAACGCCTGTGGATCATGATCAAGAACTATGCCCACCTGGACTTCGGCGACAGTTTCTTCCGCGATGCCAAGGTCATCGACCTGATCAAGGAAAAGATGCCGGTGTCCATCTCCCTCGGGCTGTGGAGCACCCTGATCATGTACCTGGTGTCGATCCCGCTGGGGATCGCCAAGGCCACGCGGCATGGCAGCCATTTCGATGTATGGACCAGCTCGGCAATCATCGTCGGCTACGCGATCCCGTCGTTCCTGTTTGCCATCCTGCTGATCGTGGTGTTCGCCGGCGGCAGTTATTTCGACTGGTTCCCGTTGCGCGGGCTGACCTCCAACAACTTCGACGAATTGAGCATGGGCGGCAAGATCCTCGATTACTTCTGGCACCTGGCCTTGCCCGTGACCGCCCTGGTGATCGGCAACTTCGCCACCATGACCCTGCTGACCAAGAACAGCTTCCTCGACGAAATCAACAAGCAATACGTGGTCACCGCCAAGGCCAAGGGCCTGACCCGCCACCGGGTTCTCTACGGCCATGTCTTCCGCAACGCCATGCTGCTGGTGATCGCCGGCTTCCCTTCGGCGTTCATCGGGATCTTCTTCACCGGTTCCTTGCTGGTGGAAGTGATCTTTTCCCTCGACGGCCTGGGCCTGATGAGTTTCGAAGCGGCCATCAACCGCGATTACCCGGTGGTGTTTGGCACCCTGTTCATCTTCACCTTGCTGGGGCTGGTGGTGAAACTGATCGGCGACCTGACCTACACCTTTGTCGATCCGCGCATCGACTTCGAAAGCCGGGAGCATTGAGATGAACCTGTCCCCTCTCAATCGTCGTCGTTTCGAACTGTTCAAGGCCAACAAGCGTGGCTGGTGGTCGCTGTGGCTGTTCCTGATCCTGTTCGGGCTGAGCCTGGGCGCCGAGTTGATCGCCAACGACAAGCCGTTGGTGGTGCATTACGACGACGGCTGGTACTTCCCGGCCCTCAAGCGCTACCCGGAAACCACGTTCGGCGGCGAGTTCCCCCTGGAAGCCAACTACAAGAGCCCGTACATCCGTGAGCTGCTGGCGGCCAAGGACGCCTGGGTGCTGTGGGCACCGATTCCGTTCAGCTACCAGAGCATCAACTACGACCTGAAGGTCCCGGCCCCGGCACCGCCCTCCTCCGTGAATTGGCTGGGCACTGATGACCAGGGCCGCGACGTCCTGGCCCGGGTGATCTACGGCTTCCGTATCTCGGTGTTGTTCGCCCTGACCCTGACGCTGCTCAGCTCGATCATCGGCGTGGTCGCCGGCGCCTTGCAGGGCTTCTATGGCGGCTGGGTGGACCTGGCCGGCCAACGCTTCCTGGAAATCTGGTCCGGGCTGCCGGTGCTGTACCTGCTGATCATCCTCGCCAGTTTCGTGCAGCCGAACTTCTGGTGGCTGCTGGGCATCATGCTGCTGTTTTCCTGGATGAGCCTGGTGGACGTGGTCCGCGCCGAGTTCCTGCGCGGGCGCAACCTGGAATACGTGCGCGCCGCGCGGGCGTTGGGCATGCAGAACGGCGCGATCATGTTCCGGCACATCCTGCCCAACGCCATGGTCTCGACCATGACCTTCATGCCGTTCATCCTCACCGGCGCCATCGGCACCCTCACCGCCCTGGATTTCCTCGGCTTTGGCCTGCCGCCGGGCGCGCCGTCCCTGGGCGAACTGGTGGCCCAAGGCAAATCCAACCTCCAGGCGCCGTGGCTGGGCATCAGTGCGTTCGCCGTGCTGGCCGTGATGCTGAGCCTGTTGGTGTTCATCGGCGAGTCCGCTCGCGATGCCTTCGATCCGAGGAAGTGATATGAACCAGGACAATCTGATCGAAGTGCGCGACCTGGCGGTGGAGTTCATTGTCGGTGAGCGCCGCCAGCGCGTGGTCGAGGGCGTCAGTTTCGACATCAAGCGCGGCGAAACCCTGGCCCTGGTGGGTGAAAGCGGCTCGGGCAAGTCGGTCACCGCCCACTCGATCCTGCGTTTGCTGCCCTACCCGCTGGCCCATCACCCCACCGGGACCATCCAGTACGCCGGCCAGGATTTGCTGGGATTGAAGGAAAAGACCATCCGCCATATCCGCGGCAACCGGATCGCGATGATTTTCCAGGAGCCGATGACCTCCCTCAACCCGCTGCATTGCATTGAGAAACAGATCAATGAAGTCCTCGGCATCCACAAGGGCCTGAGCGGCAAGGTCGCGACCCGCCGGACCCTGGAGTTGCTGGAGCTGGTCGGCATTCCCGAGCCCCACAAGCGCCTCAAGGCCCTGCCCCACGAGTTGTCCGGCGGCCAGCGCCAGCGAGTGATGATCGCCATGGCCCTGGCCAACGAGCCGGAGCTGCTGATCGCCGACGAGCCGACCACCGCCCTGGACGTCACCGTCCAGCTGAAAATCCTGCAATTGCTCAAGGAGTTGCAGGCGCGATTGGGTATGTCGTTGCTGCTGATCAGCCACGATTTGAACCTGGTGCGAAGAATTGCGCATCGTGTATGTGTCATGCAGCGCGGTTGCATCGTCGAACAGGCATCGTGCGAAGAGTTGTTCCGCGCGCCGCAGCATCCGTACACTCGGGAACTGCTGGCCGCCGAGCCCAGCGGCACCCCGGCGAACAACGTCGTCGGCCCGCCGCTGTTGCAGGTCGAGGACCTGAAAGTCTGGTTCCCGATCAAGAAAGGCCTGTTCAAACGCACGGTGGACTACATCAAGGCCGTGGACGGCATCCGCTTCAGCCTGCCCCAGGGCCAGACCCTGGGCATCGTCGGCGAAAGCGGTTCCGGCAAATCCACCCTGGGGCTGGCAATCCTGCGGTTGATCGGCAGCCAGGGCGGGATCCGCTTCGAAGGCAAGCCGCTGGACAGCCTGACGCAGCAAGAGGTCCGGCCACTGCGCCGGGAGATGCAAGTGGTGTTTCAGGACCCGTTCGGCAGCCTGAGCCCACGGATGTGTGTCAGCCAGATCGTCGGCGAAGGCCTGCGGATCCACAAGATCGGCACCGCGGCCGAACAGGAACAAGCGATAATCGCGGCATTGAAGGAGGTAGGCCTGGACCCGGAAACCCGGAACCGCTACCCCCATGAATTTTCCGGAGGGCAACGGCAGCGTATCGCCATTGCCCGGGCCCTGGTGCTCAAGCCGGCGTTGATTCTGCTGGATGAACCAACGTCGGCCCTGGACCGTACCGTGCAACGCCAAGTGGTGGAGCTGTTGCGGTCGTTGCAAACCAAGTACAACCTGACGTACCTGTTTATCAGCCATGACCTGGCTGTCGTCAAAGCGCTGAGCCACCAATTGATGGTGGTCAAGCACGGCCAAGTGGTCGAACAAGGTGATGCCCGCAGCATATTCGCCGCGCCGCAGCACCCCTATACACAGCAGTTGCTGGAGGCCGCCTTCCTGGCCCCAACAACTGCCGAATAACCTGAAAAGAGGAGCAACACATGGGTTTTCTCGCCGGTAAGCGCGTACTGATCGTCGGTGTCGCCAGCAAGCTGTCCATCGCATCCGGCATCGCCGCCGCCATGCATCGCGAGGGCGCTGAGCTTGCCTTCACTTATCAGAACGACAAACTCAAGGGTCGTGTCGAAGAGTTCGCACAAGGCTGGGGCTCGAGCCCTGAACTGTGCTTCCCGTGCGATGTGGCCAGCGATGAAGAAATCGCCAAGGTCTTCGAAGCGCTGAGCAAGAAGTGGGACGGCCTGGACTGCATCGTGCACTCCGTAGGCTTCGCCCCGGGCGACCAGTTGGACGGCGACTTCACCGAAGCCACCACCCGCGAAGGTTTCCGCATTGCCCACGACATCAGCGCCTACAGCTTCGTGGCCCTGGCCAAGGCCGGTCGCGAAATGATGAAAGGCCGCAACGGCAGCCTGCTGACCCTGTCGTACCTGGGCGCCGAGCGCACCATGCCGAACTACAACGTCATGGGCATGGCCAAGGCCTCCCTGGAAGCCGGCGTACGTTACCTGGCCGGTTCCCTGGGCCCGGACGGTACCCGCGTCAACTGCGTATCGGCCGGCCCGATCCGCACCCTCGCCGCTTCCGGCATCAAGAACTTCCGCAAGATGCTGGCCGCCAACGAAGCGCAAACCCCGCTGCGTCGCAACGTCACCATCGAAGAAGTCGGCAATGCCGGCGCCTTCCTGTGCTCGGACCTGGCGTCGGGCATCAGCGGTGAAATCATGTACGTGGACGGCGGCTTCAACACCACCGCCATGGGTAATCTCGAAGAGTAATCTTCACCGCGCATAAAAAAGCCGCGGGCTCTGCAAAGGGCCCGCGGCTTTTTTTAGGTTCTTCACGGATTACCGGGAAAGACGCTCTTGATCTTCATGAAAAAGAATTCGCTATCCCGGTAACCGTACGCCATCCGCTTGATGACCTTTATTCGATTGTTTATTCCTTCCAACTGACCGGTGTGCATCGGCCAGCGAACCCGGCTCACGATGCCCCGCCAGTAACCCTTTAGCCGTTTGGCGAACTGGATCAGAGCTGGTATTTCGCTTTCATGCGCATGGCGCAGCCATTGCTTCCAGG
>NZ_FOVS01000081.1:0-2279 GCF_900115235.1 Pseudomonas sp. NFACC24-1 | reverse complement strand
TTGAGCAACGGCGCCCAGACATCCAGGGTACTGGCATCGAACGCCGGGTTGGAAGCAAACGCCACCCGATCCCGGGCGTTGAAATCCGCGTAGCCGTTGTTGATCACCAAGCGGTTGATCGCCCGATGCGGCACCAGCACCCCCTTTGGTGTGCCGGTAGAACCGGAGGTGTACATGATGTAGGCAACCGCTTCGGTGCTCTGGGTCAGGTCGAGGTTATCGGCGGACTCGTCCAGCTCGACGGTATCCAGGTCGACACGCAGCATGCCTTCAGGCACGTCCATGCCAGCCAGGGTCAGCAAAACCTTCGCGCCGCTGTCTTCGACCATGAACTGCTGGCGTTCCAAAGGCGCGCTGACATCCAGCGGCATGTAGACGGCAGCGCATTTGAGCACCGCCAGTTGGCTGACCAGCAGCTCGATCGAACGCGCCAGCCCCAGTGCCACGCTGTCGCCCGGCTGTACGCCCAGGCCGACCAGATGACGGGCCAGGCGATTGGCCCGGTCGTTCAGTCCGGCGTAGGTCAGGCTGTGCTCGTCATGCACGGCCGCCAGCGCCTGGGGATTGGCCCGCACCTGCGCTTCAAACAGACCATGAACCGTCTTGTCTCGTGGATAGTCGCGTGCGGTTGCATTGAACGCGTCCAGCACCTGTTGACGTTCGGCTTGCGGCAGCACGGTCAGGTCCTGCAGACGTGAAGCAGGGCTGGACTCCAGCGCAGTGGCAAGGCTTTGCAGTGCGCGCTCCATGTAGGCGCAGACCCGTTGAGCGCCCACACCGCTCGCCGCCAGCACCGTCAAGGCGAAATCTTCACCCAGGTCGTCCACCGACAGCGTCAGCGGATAGTTGGTGCGGGCTTCCCCCCCCAGTGTCTCGATGCCCTGCCAGGCCAAGGCCTCACTCTGCGTATCCAACTCTTCACTGGAATTGCGGTAGTTCAGCAACGCGCTGAACAGCGGTATCGGCGCACTCACCCCGCTGCAGCGCTGGGCCAGCGCCAGCGAGGCGTGTTCATGCCCCAACAGCGCGGAGAGACGTCCATGAACGGCCTGGACACCCTGCCGCACGTCTTGCTGACCCACCGCCACCCGCAATGGCAAGGTATTGATGAACATCCCCAAAGCGCGATCAGCGCCCTGGCCACCCTGCATCCGGCCCATCAGCACCGTACCGAACACCACGTCAGGTGTGCCCGAGACGCATGCCAGCACCTGAGCCCACGCCAGGTGATGGAGACTGGCCGCCCCCACCCCGGACATCCGTGCCAGACGTCGCAGACGGCGGCTCAGATCGCGGTCGAGCAGCCGCCTGGCCTCCTCGATGTCATTGCCGTCGCCCTGCACCTGTTGCAAGCCGAACGGCAGCGTCGGTTCATCCACGTCGCCGAGCATGTCGCGGAAGAACGCCTCGTGCTCTTCACGACTCACACCCAGGCGTGCTTGCGCCACATAGTGACGATAAGGCACCGGCGCATCCAACTGTCCGATCTGCCCCAACAAGTGCATCCGCATCTCGTGCTGCACCACCTTGAGCGCCGTGTGATCGAGGGCGATATGGTGGAACAGCAGCAAGGCAACCCAACGCTGGTTGGGCTTGTCTTCGGCGAACGCCAGGCGCATCAGCGGTGCCTGGGTCATGTCAAGCCCATAGTGACGAGCGTCGAAACGCCGATGCAGCTGTTCAATGATGTCCCCGCCTTGCGGGTCCGGCGTGAACGCCTCCAGGCCCAACCGCGCTTCGCGCCAGACCACTTGCTGAGGCTCGTCGAGCCCCTCCCACACGATAGCGGTGCGCAAGATGTCGTGGCGATCGATGACGCCCTGCAACGCCCGAATGAAGTCGTCGAGGCGCTGCCGGTCCTGCAGGCCGAACAGGGCCTGCAAGACATAGGGATCGCCCTGCTCGGCCGAGAGGTGATGGTAGAGAATGCCTTCCTGGAGCGGTGCCACGGGATAGATTTCTTGCACGTTGCGCGCGCCACCCGGCACCGTCGCCACGATGCGGTCGATGGCATCCTGGTCCAGGCTGGTCAACGACAGCATTTGCGGCGTGATCTTCATGCAGCCGTGGGCAATGCCGTTGGCCGGCACCACGATTTCGCTGCGCCCGCCCACTGCCGCCGCCAATGCCGACAGCGTCGGTTGGCCGAACAATACACGCACGTCGGCACTCAGGCCGACTTGACGCATGCGCTCGATCAGGCTGACGGCCAACAGCGAATGACCGCCCAGCTCGAAGAACTGGTCGTGACGGCCGACCTGTTGCAGGCCCAGCAGGTC
>NZ_FOVS01000055.1:0-24745 GCF_900115235.1 Pseudomonas sp. NFACC24-1 | reverse complement strand
AGGACCGGTCGGCGCTCATTGCCTGGGACAAAAACATGGACAGCGTTTCGGTCGGGGGAAATAGCCGCTGGCGATGCTTGGGTATCGATGACTCGACACCCCGCAATAACTCAGGATCGGAGAGCAGCTTGAAGAAAGCATGAGCATTGCTGTTCGTGGCGTGCTGGCGCATACGGTGCTGTTGATGTCGGACGATTTGGCGTCTACGATTCACTCGGGCTGTGTCCTTGCTTGATCGGTGTGTGTTCGCAACTATCACCGTAGACCAAGGCCAGCCTTTTTTCATTTTTTCGCAGTCGTATCAGCTAGTTAGCTGTTAAGTAAGTGCCATTCAAATCTGTCCCCTTTTCTCTTAACATTGAAGGGATTAAGAATCCGGTAACGAAAATTAGATTTATTGGAGAGTAAAATTGACAATTCAGAAAGTTGATTTTGTTGAGTTGTCTCGCTTAATTGGTGAGCTGTCAGGAATGGTTGATTTTAAAAAGGATCTGCCTACGAATTTGTTTGTTGGAAATGGCTTTAAGTTTTGGTTTTTTGAGAGGCCATTGCTAGATTTTGTTGACGCGTTTAGTGAGTTGGTTTCAGAAAGTCTCTCAGGTTTTGGGGGGGATGTATTTATAAAATTTTCAGGAGAGGAGTTTTTGGCCGATAGCTGTTTTGCTATCAATGGAGATACTGTTGATGCGGACGCCTCTTGGGTTAGCGATAATTTTGAGGATTTTTTTGGTGGTAGGGTTGGTTATCCAGTGGTTTTGTTTAATGGGGCATTTGACTGGGTCGCTTTTGAAAGTTTGCGTGAAGAGTTTGGCGTGATTGCTGTTAAGGTGTCGAGTTTTCAGAATGGCTTTTTCGAATATTTGGAATCAAATTTCATTTCCTGTGATGGACTTTCAAAAATGTCATCCTCTAGCTCTGTAGAGGGTTTGATTGCAAAGGCCTTTGAGTTTTCATATTGCCGAAAAAAATGAGATTGCGGTTCTTCAGGAGAAAAGGGGACAGATTTGAATGGCACTTACTTAACGGCTAACTAGCTGATATGTCTGAAAAAAAGGCTGACCTTGGTCTACGGCTCTTCAGGGGTAGACCACATATCTGTGTAGATTGTTTGTACCCAAGAGATCCCGATCTGCGGGTTTGCTCGCCAGCATGTTGATTTTTTGCAGGTAGGAAAGCCCGCTTTCGTGTGATTCATCCCCTGGACAGTTCGGTCATTCCCTTGGCTCGTGCGAATACTTCCATCGCTTTGGCGATGTAGCTTGCATCGTCGGTTTCCCGGGCATCTCTCATGAACTCCGCAATGGCCTCTGGAGTACTGAGATATTCTGCGGGATCAAATTCTGTAAAGGTCTCAATCATTTTGCTCTCCGCGTATGTGAAAAACGGGCGACCCAAAGGTCGCCCGTTTTCGTTATTCAGCAGCTTGCGCTCGCAGCCGCCTCCCAATCACATCCAACACATCACATCCATCGCGAAGCGATATCGTCAGCAGCTTGCAAAAATCAGAAAGCACCACCGTATCGGAGCTGATATCCGAGCGGAACGCGATGTTTTCCAGCACCTGGGTCACGGTGCGGATGCGGTAGTCGGCGGTTTCGAAAAGGACGTCCAGCGGGGCTTCGGTATCGATGAGCAACGTTGCGGGGACACAGTCGATTCCTGTGATGGGCATATATCGATTCATTTTGAAGATCTCTGTTTGATTGGCTGAAAGCCATCACTCAATCGTCGCCAAACGATTGGGTGGTGGCTGTGCGCAGGTTGGCGAACCGGTTACAGAGAAAACCGGCAGATCCGAAGATCTCCCGCGCACAGCCGCCGTGGAATATAGCGGCTTTGCGGGTGCGTCGGTACCTGCAATCAGCCGGTAGCTTTCGCATTCTCTGTAATCGAGTCGCCAAACCCGAATCGCCTTTTTGGGCGACGGGGGACTATAGGCTGGCCCGCTCCAGTGCCACAAGACACCGCTTTCCGAGCTTCATGTAGGACGTTTGGCCTGGCATTTGTCGGTTTAAAGCAAGCGACTGCTGCGCAGTCGAGCGGGAGCAAGCTCCCTCGCCACGGGGATCGCGCTCGACTTGTGCGGGTTGGCGCATCAGCTGTGGCAGCAGCTGTGGGGCTTGGCCTCGTCGTATCTATCGTGATGCCGCACCCAGTCCATGATTTCGTCTTCGTTGCGGCCCTTGGGCGTCAGGTCGAGGTAGTTGTAGGTGCCGACCAGCATGTCCAGGCCACGGGCGTAGGTGGAGTAGGTGTGGAAGATGTCGCCGGCTTCGTTGCGGTAGAAGACGCTCAGGCCGGGGAGTTCGCCTTCGGTGGTGTCGGTTTTTTCGTAGTTGTAGGTGGCTTTTCCGGCGGCGACGTCTTCGGCATTGAGGGTAACGCCGAAGTCGGGGTTGAAGTCGCAGCCGTTGGACGAGACCCAGTCGAAGGTCCAGCCCATGCGGCGCTTGAACGGCTGGAACTCGGCGAACGGGGCGCGGGAGATGGCGACCACGGCCACGTCGTGGTGGGCCAGGTGTTGGTTGGCGCCGTCGATGTGGTCGGAGAGGAACGAGCAGCCCTGGCAGCCTTCTGTCCAGCCGGGGCCGAACATGAAGTGGTAGATGATCAGTTGGCTGCGGCCGCCGAACAGGTCGGCCAGGCTCAGTTCACCGTGGGGGCCTTGGAAACGGTAGGGTTTGTCGATTTTTACCCAGGGCAGGGCGCGGCGTTCGGCGCTGAGTTTGTCTCGTTCGCGGGTGAAGGCTTTTTCGTGGGCCAGGTGTTGGCGGCGGGCTGCGAGCCATTCTTCTCGCGAGACGATTGGATGATTCTCAACATTCATGATGAATTCTCCTGCGTGGCAGAGCCGCTGAGTCGGCACTTTCTGTAAGTGGTCGTCTGGCTCTGGATGAATTCGACAGGCCGTTGGTCGGTTTGTGAAGTAGCTAGCCGTTAAGCTTGTACAGTGCGCGGTTGGATTCAGGGCTGCTTCGCAGCCCAACGGGGATAAATCCCCTCGCCACAATGAATTGGATAGGCCTCAAGTAAACAACATTGCGCCCGGAAACCCGGCTGAACGGCGGCGCAGCACCTCGGTCACAACCTAGGTAGGCATCTCACTCTTCAGAGGATGGACCAGGATGACGACTTACAACTGGGACTTGATCGAAAAGTTGTTGCACGAAGTGCAGAACGGCGCCGGCCACAGTTTTACCCCTCGGCCTTATGCAGAGCAGTACGCGGCAGAGAAAACTGCTGCAGGCGAGGAGATCGAGAACCTCGATCATCTGAAAGCGGTCGCCGGGGAGTATGAAAAATTACTGCTGGAGCGTGGCTATATCGAGCCGCGGCCGGAGGAAGAGGGCGGCAATGGCGAGAACTTCGTGCTGACGCCCCGTGGCTCGCGGTTGTTGAGCCTGATCGACAGCAGCATTCCGGGCAATGATCATCCGCGCCAGGTGCTGGATGAGCAGGAGGATGCGCTGGATGAGCTTACTTTTGATGATTTGGCTTCCAAGGCGCAGATTGCCTGACGGTTGAGCGCAGACTCTGTGGGAGCGGGCTTGCTCGCGAAGGCGGTGTGCCAGTTAACAATGATGTCGACTGATACACCGCCTTCGCGAGCAAGCCCGCTCCCACATTGGGTTTTGTGATGGGTTTAGGAGCGCGCTGCTTTCAGGCACTTCAAATCAGTGAAGTCCTTCTTCACCCCGTCGATTTTCTTCAGCAGCCGTTCGCGCTGGGGCGGGGTGCTTTCGGCCATCAGGTCCACCAGCAGGCTGCGGGCCTGGGCTTCGGTTTTGCTGAAGGCCTCGCGGTAGGCCGGGGTCCAGAGGCTTTCGCGGTTGACCAGCAACTGCTCGATGCGTTTGGGAAAGTCAGGGTTGTGACGTTGGGCCACGGCTTCGCTGAACTGGTTTTGCCAGTGGGCGCGGTTGGCGATCCATTGCTGGTTCTGATCGCCCAAGGCAGTGGACCAGGCGACCACCCGCTGGCGCTGGGCGTCGTTGAGCGGGCCGAGCCAGTCGTTCAGGCGTTTGACCATGCGCTCGCTGCGCTCCTGGATCTGCTCCTGCAATGTCGGCTTGAGGTATTGCTGCTGGCGTTTGCGCTGGTCTTTGACGAAAGAGGCGTCCATGTCGTCGACTTGTTCGTCACTCAGGCCTTGCAGCAATTCGATGGCCGAGGGGGTGATGGCCCGGGCGGTTTCGGCGATGGCGGCCTTGGCTTCCTGGGTGCGTTGTTGCAGGGCTTCGTCGGTCACTTGATGGGTTTGCACCATGGTTTTCAAGCGATCCAGCCAGTCGAGGTAGCCGGGCAGTTGCGTCGTGCAGTGCCAGGTCAGGTGTTCCTTGAGGCGTTCGTCGAACCAGTCTTTTTGCTCGCCTTTGATCTCCAGATAATCGTTGAGGGTCCAGGGGATGATCAGGTCGAGGTTGCGGTAGGCCAGGCCTACGCGGCTGCAGGCGGTCAGCGTCAGCAGCAGGGCAATGAACAGGGCGGTGCGGGTCAACCAGCGCGACATGAGCGAGTCCTTGCAAAAGCGTAGGTGCTTTGTTGGAGCATGGCAGGCACGCAGCAGTTCAGCCGATCGAATACGTAACGCTTAGTAAAAAGGATGGGCCATCTTGAGGGTCAGCAGGCTGTCGCATTCGCTGTTGTGGCCGGAATACGCCGAGCAACTGCTGCCGCTGAGGCTTGAGTCGCTGTAGATCAGGTCCAGGTCGAGGCCCTTCCACGGACGGGAAATTTTCAACGACCAGTCGCTGAAACTGCCTACATAACCGTTCTCGACCGAGACCGGCGTATTGAGCTGGTGGGTGGTGTATTTGGCGCTGATGCCAATGCCGAACGGCACGTTGCCGCCCAGGTCGGCGAACAGCGTGCTGTTCTGTTTGTCGGGATCGTTGCTCAGGGCCGCGCCGAAACGGCTGCCGAGTACGGTCAGGCCGCCGTAGAACTCCTGGCTGTCGAGGGTATCGACGGTGGGGTAGCTGTAGTGGATCAGGCCGACTTCGTAGCCCAGGGTCTGGTCGAAGGGTTGTTTAAAGCCCATGTAGGAATCGACCTCAAGGTCGGCGGACGATGTCAGGCCGGCGCTGGGTGACCACTGGCCAACGTACCAGCCGCTGTCGTGGCTCAGGTCCAGGCCACCATGGAACGAACCGGTGCTCGACGGTGTGACCAGGCCCTGGGCCATGCTGCGGCTGGGGGTGGTGCCCAGTTTGAGGTCGAAGTCGCCGAGTTCGCGTTGGAACACCTGCCCCTGGGCGAGGGGGCACGTCAACAGGCTGATCGCCAGCGCAACAATAGGAATACGCATGCTTCACTCCATGAAATAGCGAGGAGCAGGAACTAAGCTGAAACGCTTGAGCTAGAGAGGTGCAAGGATACCGGCGAATGATCGGCAGCGAAGGCCGTTCGTCGATTCATGGGAAATGGATAGGGCGGGGAGGGTTCCAGTCCAAGCGCTTCGAAACTCAAAGCGCTTTGGGACCAGGTGACGCGCAGGTTACTTCTTGCCCAGGCTGATCTGCTTGGACGGGCCGAATGTCTGGCCGCTGACGCCTTTGGCAATTTGCTGGATCTCGCCGCCGGACTTGAGGAACGCAGCGATCTGGTCGTTGATCGACTCGCTGGTTTCAACGGCTGGAGCTGGCTTTGCTTTGCTGTTGGATGCTTTTACGCGCATGACGGCCATTAACCTGTAGATAATTAATTGGGCCAGGCATCGTACAGGAAATACTTGACAATTGCTTGGCAAATATCCTTCTGAATTATCGCCAGCGTGACGGGAATAATCAGCCGTTATCCGGCAATAATTGCCCTAAGCCTCTGTTTTAAATAACAACCGTGTGAAGAATGTTGTGCCGAGAAAGGACGGCATGCACCGTCTCCGGCCTGACGAATGGCTGTGCCTCGGACGCAAACCCAGGAAAATCAACGGTTGTGCCGGGCCTTCCAGGCAAACCTTGCCGGCGGCCACGAATCGCGCCGCAAAACCGGGTAGAATGCCGCCCACGCAATGAGGGTATTGGAAATGGCTTTAGTCGGGCGCTACAACAGTTTGCAAGTGGTTAAACACACTAACTTCGGTTTATATCTGGATGGCGGCGCGGACGGCGAAATTCTGCTGCCCAACCGTTATATCCCCAAGGATATTCCCAGCGAAGATGAAGACTGGCTCAATGTTTTTATTTATCTGGACAGCGACGACAAACTGATCGCCACCACCGAAAAACCAAAAGTGCAGGTCGGTGAGTTCGCCAGCCTGAAAGTGGTTGAGGTCAACAGCATCGGCGTGTTCCTGGACTGGGGCCTGCCCAAGGACCTGTTGCTGCCGTATTCCGAAGAAAAGCGCCAGATGACCGCCGGCGAATACTGCGTGGTGCACGTCTACCTCGACAAGCACACCCGCCGCATCACCGCCACGGCACGCCTGGATCGTTATCTGGACAAGACCCCGGCCAACTATACGCCGGGCCAGGAAGTGGATTTGCTGGTCGCCGAAGCCACCGACATGGGGTTCAAGGCGATTATCAATAACAAGCACTGGGGCCTGATCCACAAGAATGAAATCTTCAAGTTCATGCGCGCCGGCATGCAGGAAAAAGGCTTCATCAAGGAAATCCGCCCGGACGGCAAGATCAGCCTGAGCCTGCAACCGGTGGGCCAGGAAGCCGCCACCAGCCTGAACGCCAAGATCCTCGCCAAGTTGCGGGAGAACAACGGCACCCTGGCGGTCAGCGACAAGAGCGACCCGGCGCTGATCAGCAGCCTGTTTGGCGTGAGCAAGGGCAACTTCAAGAAGGCCATTGGTGCGCTGTACAAGAATGGGCAGATTGTCATTCATGGCGATCGCATTGAATTGAGCTGATCTCAGCCTAGCCCCAGCTTCGTGGCAAAAAGGATTCTATGTGGCGAGGGGATTTATCCCCGCTGGGCTGCGAAGCGGCCCCTAAGCCTGACGCCTCCGTGTGCCGGACAGAGCAAGTTAGCATCTTGCTTGGGGTCGCTTCGCGCCCAGCGGGGATAAATCCCCTCGCCACAGGAACTGCGCCCGCCTTTGGTCTGTATACAAAATCCTGCACCTTTAGCATGCACCCGCGCCCTGTTCGTGGGCGTATGCCTGTTCCTGCGCGGCGTTCCGCTGCGCTACACACCCCGGTTTGTCTCACATCCTGCGCCTATGGCACGCATTCTGCGTAGCAGCGCGTATACAAACCATGCCGGCTCCCGTGCGCAGTATGGTGAGCAGGTCGCTACGGGGGCACGGCGGTACTCAAAGGAGCCCCGCAATGTCCGAGCAATTGCCCAACGGCTACAGCCCCCGCCTCTATAACGAGGACCTGGGCCCGCTGCCGCAGAAATGGAATTGGTACAACATCTTCGCGTTCTGGATGAGTGATGTGCACAGTGTGGGCGGTTATGTCTTCGCCGCCAGTCTGTTCGCCTTGGGTCTGGCGAGTTGGCAGGTGCTTATCGCCTTGCTCGGCGGGATCTGCATCGTGCAGTTGATCGCCAACCTGGTCGCCAAGCCGAGCCAGCAGGCGGCGGTGCCGTACCCGGTGATCTGCCGACTGGCGTTCGGGGTGTTCGGGGCGAATATTCCTGCGGTCATTCGCGGTTTGATCGCCGTGGCCTGGTACGGCATTCAGACGTACCTGGCGTCCAGCGCGCTGATCATCGTGGTGCTGCGGTTTTTTCCTTCAATGGAGGTTTACGCGACGCCGCATTTTGCCGGTTTGTCCTACCTGGGTTGGTTCGGTTTCCTCAGCTTGTGGTTTGTCCAGGCGCTGGTGTTCTGGACCGGCATGGAATCGATTCGTCGTTTCATCGATTGGGCCGGGCCGGTGGTGTACGCCGTGATGTTCCTGCTGGCCGGTTGGATCGTGTGGAAGGCCGGTTGGAGCAACATCAGCTTCACCCTGGCGGAAAAGTCTTTGTCCGGCTGGCAGGCGTTCGGCCAAGTGATCGTGGCGACGGCCCTGGTGGTGTCGTACTTTTCCGGCCCGACCCTGAATTTCGGCGATTTCAGCCGTTACTGCCGGAGCATGTCTGACGTGCGCCGGGGTAATTTCTGGGGGCTGCCGGTGAATTTCCTGGCGTTCTCCCTGGTCACCGTGGTGATTGTTTCCGGGACCTTGCCGGTGTTCGGTGAAATGCTCCACGACCCGATTGCCACCGTGGCGCGCATCGACAACGACGTGGCAGTCTTGCTGGGGGCCTTTGCCTTCGTGACCGCCACCATCGGCATCAACATTGTCGCCAACTTCGTCTCGCCGGCCTTCGACTTCGCCAACGTCGCCCCCAGCAAGATCAGTTGGCGCGCCGGTGGCATGATCGCGGCGGTGGCGTCGATTTTCATCACGCCGTGGAACCTGTTCAACAACCCCGAAGTGATCCACTACACCCTGGACGTGCTGGCGGCGTTCATCGGCCCGCTGTTCGGGATCCTGCTGGTGGATTACTACCTGATCAAGAAGCAGCAGATCGACGTCGATGCCTTGTTCAATGACGGGCCGAGCGGGCGCTACTACTACAGCGGCGGCATCAACTGGACGGCGGTCAGGGCGTTGATTCCGGCGACGCTGATGGGCGTGGCGATCACCTTCACCCCCGTGCTGCAACCGATGGCCAACTTTGCCTGGTTCACCGGTTGCTTCCTCGGCGGGGTGTTGTATTTCGCCTTGGCGCGACGCGAGCCGGCCCCGCAGTCGAGCAAGGCGTTCAGCCCGGCCGGCCAGGCCTGATCAACGCAGGGCGGTCTGGGCACAAGGGCTCGCCGCGCCCCGGCTGGCGGGCCGCAGCACCAGGCCGCCGGCCAGCACCAGGCCGCTGCCGGCAATGATCAGCGCCGGTTGCAGGCCGCCGCTGAAATGGCTACTCAGCGCCGCCAGCAGGGGGCCGCTGAGTTGGCCCACAGCAAAGCAGGCGGTCAACAGGCCAGCGTTGCGCTGGGTGGCGTGGGGCGACAGTTCCCGGGAGCGCAGCATCACCAACTGCATGCAGGCCAGGAACGGTGTGCCACACAGGATCACCCCCAGTGCGAGCCCCGGTCCGCTGCCCAGCAGGCAGGCGAATACCCCGGCGGCTTGCAGCCAGAGCGTGCCGATCAACCAGCGGCCGGTGGTGTTCGGGTTCGGCCGCCGCCGGCTGACTAGCAACACCCCGCTGGCGGCGGCCAGGCCGAAGCAGGGCCAGAACAGATCGGCCAGCCATTGGCCGTGGAACTGCGCCGAGGCCATTTGCGACAGGAACGTGGCCGGAATGATGTAGCCCACGCCATACAGGGCGTACACCACGCCCAGTCGAGCGATGCCCGCGTTCGGCGAAGGGGCGGTCGGCCCAGCGACAGGTGGTGCGACGGCCGGCTGCGGCAGGATCGGCAAGATCGCCAGCAACATCGCCAAGGCCACACCGGCATACACCAGCCACAGGGTGGCGGAGGTCTGGCCCAGCAGGTTCGAGCCGAGGGCGAGCAGGCCCGTCAGGAAAATCCCCAGGCCCGGCCCGGCAAACACCAGGGCGCCGAGCCGTGGCCGTCCCACCGCCGTAGCCAAGGGTTGGCTCAGGGCGGTGATCATCACCATCACCCAGGCGCTCGCCACGCCGGTGCCGAAACGCAGCGCCAGGTGCGGCCAGAAGCCCCAGGCCCAGAACGACGCCAAGGTCAGCAGCACGCACAGCCACAGGCCGCCGAGCAACCGCCGCCGCACCTGTTCCGGACGACGGGCGAACATCGCATCGAGCGCACCGATGAAGTACCCCAGGTAGTTGGCGGCGGCAATCAGACCGGCGGCGGTCAAGTCGACCTGACCTTCGCCGATCAAATGAGGTAACTGGGGCGTCAGGGCGAAGCGGCCAATGCCCATGGCCATCATCAGCGCGATGAAACTGCCGAGCAGGCGAATAAGAGGTGACATGGTCGTTCTCCGGTGTCGGGGCGAATGACCGTCAGGCTAGGACTGATTGACTTTCATTAAAAATGAATAATAGTGAGTAACTTGTTCTTTTTTGGAGAAGGTCATGGAGTTCAGCCAACTGCGGATTTTCCAGGCCGTGGCCGAGGAAGGTTCCATCACCCGGGCCGCCGAGCGCCTGCACCGGGTGCCGTCGAACCTCTCGACCCGGCTCAAGCAGCTTGAAGAGCAACTGGGCGTGGACCTTTTCCTGCGGGAGCGTCAGCGTTTGCAGTTGTCGCCGGCAGGAAAAGTCCTGCTGGACTATGCGGCCAAGCTGTTCGCCTTGCACGACGAGGCCCATGCCGCCGTGCAGGGCGGGCAGCCGGCCGGGGATTTCCTGCTGGGCACGATGTACAGCACGGCGGCGACGCATTTGCCGGACCTGCTGGCGGCTTATCACCGGGCGTACCCGGCGGTGAACCTGCAAGTGCAATCGGGGCCCAGTGGTGAGCTGCTTGAAGGCCTGCTCACCAACCGGCTCGACGCGGCGCTGGTGGACGGCCCGCTGGAGCTGGCGGGGTTGGATGGCGTGCCGTTGTGCGACGAGCGGTTGGTGCTGATTACCGAGGCCGATCATCCGCCGGTACGCAGTGCTCTGGATGTACAGGGCCGCGCGGTGTTCACGTTCCGGCGTGGTTGCTCGTACCGGATGCGATTAGAGGCCTGGTTTGCCCATGATCACGCGACCATGGGCCGGGCGATGGAAATCGAGTCTTACCAGGGGATGCTGGCGTGTGTGATCGCCGGGTCCGGGGTGGCGTTGATGTCCGAGTCGATGCTGGCGAGCCTGCCGGGCCGCGAGCGGGTGACGGTGCATCCGCTGGCCGAGCCGTTCGCCAGCGCCACCACTTGGCTGATGTGGCGCAAAGGCATGGTCGGAGCCAACCTGAACGCCTGGATCGAGTTGCAACAACAGGCCTGGCCGCGGGGGCCAATGCTCACGGCGCAATCGGCTTGAACTCCGGGAGGTGGATTTGGATCAATTCAGTAACAGATCATTGCAAACTGAGACGAGCATTGCGTAGAACATCGGACTATTATCAGTGCGAAGGGGCCACAGAAATCTGCCGCTCGCACCACCCTGAGGGGGCACCACGATGAAAGAGAAAATCCAGAACTGGCTTCACGACTTGGGTGTCGCGCTTGGCCTGATCGAACCGCCAATGCAACCGGTACCGATCCGCACCGATGACGAGCAACGCCGCCGCCAACCGCGCCGCCGGTAAATACATCGCCGAATTTGGAGAGATCGCAGTTCCGGACCATTTCAATGGAGATGGCCCGGAACTGCGATCTTTTTATTGGCGATGTGCTTGCTCCCGCTGGGCTGCGAAGCAGACCCAAATCAGCCTCCTCAGCCCTTTCTGACACACCGAGGCGCCTGGCTTTGGGCGCGCTTCGCGCCCCAGCGGGGATAAATCCCCTCGCCACAGGTGCATTCGGCTTGATTGAGTTGTCGATCAAACCGCCTTGGCCACCGCACTCGGCCGTGGCGACAGCACGCTCACCAGCACAAAACTCACCAGCGCCACGCTCAGGCTGTAGTAGATCGGCGTGTTGGCGTCCAGGCCGTCCTTGAGCATGAAGAACAGCGCGGTCAAGAAGCCCAGCGACATGCTGGTGATCGCACCGGCGGTGGTGGCGCGTTTCCAGTAGATGGCGCCGATCAGCGGGATCAGCATGCCGCCCACCAACAGGTTGTAGGCCAGGGTCAGGGCGCTGATGACGTCGCTGACCACCAGGGCGATCACCAGGACCACCGCGCCCATCAGCAGGGTCGCGATGCGGTTCTCGTGGACGTCGCCACTGCCGCTCTCACGGCCCTGGCGCAGACGGGGCAGCAAGTCCTGGACCACCGTGGTGGACGCGGCGAGCAGGCCCGCGGCGGCGGTGGACATCAAGGCCGCCAGGGCCGCAGCGATCACCAGGCCGCGAATGCCGTTGGGGAGGCTGGTCTGCACCACGCTGGCGAAGGCGTTGTTGACGTTCTCCAGGTCCGGCAGCAACACCTTGGCCGCCATGCCGATCAACGCCCCGGCCAGGCCATACAGCACGCAGTACAGGCCGGCGGCGGTGCCGGCCACTTTGGCCACGCCTTCGCTGCGGGCGGTGAACACGCGCTGCCAGATGTCCTGGCCGATGAAGATGCCGAAGAAGTAGATCAGGAAGTAGGTGAGGATGGTGTCCCAGCCAATCGCGGTGAAGTCGAAGTAGCTGGCCGGCAGCTTAGCCACCATGGCATCCCAGCCGCCCGCGTCACTGATGGACATCGGCATCAACAGGAACACCAGGCCGACGGTCATGATCAAGAATTGCACGATGTCGGTGAGGGTCAGCGACCACATGCCGCCGATGGTGGAATACAGCACCACCACGCCACCGCCCACCAGGATCGACACCCAGAACGGCAGGCCGAACAACACCTGCATCACGGTGCCGATGGCAATGGTCGAGGTGGCGCCGATCATCAGTGCGTAAACCAGCATGATCAGCGCACTGGCCTGGCGCGCCGCCGGGTTGTAGCGGCGTTCCAGCACTTGGGTCACGGTGTAGATCTTGAGCTTGAGCAACGGTTTGGCGAGGAACAGGCTCAGGCCGACGATGCCCAGGCCGATGGCGCCGCACAGCCAGAATCCGGAAATGCCGTAGACGTAGCCCAGGCGCACGGTACCGATGGTGGACGCACCCCCCAGGACGGTGGCGGCCATGGTGCCCAGGTAAAAGCCCGGGCCGAGGTTGCGCCCGGCCACCAGGTAGTCGTCACGGGTCTTGGCGCGGCGCATGCCGTACCAGCCGAGGGCGATCATGCCGGCGGCATAGATGAGAACGACGATTAAGTCCAAAGCCATGGTGGCGTGTCTCCGATTGTCTTTTTTATAGGAAGGTCGGGATGAGTGATGCCCTTGTGGCGAGGGGATTCATCCCCGTTGGGCTGCGAAGCAGCCCCAAAACAGCCAACTCAATCCGTCTGGCACACCGAGGTGTCAGGGTTTGGAAGCGCTGCGCGCTCCAGCGGGGATAAATCCCCTCGCCACAGGTTCTGCGCTCGGCTGGTTTTTGCTCCGCGGATCATCTGGCCCATACACCGCGGCCGGTTCCGGAAACAACCCAAGCAGCACCAAGTACACCACCGAAGCCAGGCCCAGGGTCACCGGCAGGCTGATGTCGATCCCGCCGGCCAATTCCCCCAGCGGCCCGACGAACTGCCCCGGCAGGTTGACGAAGCACAACCCCACCAGCGCACTGGGGATCCACGCCCCCAGGCCGCGCCAGTTCCAGCCGTGGCTGAACCAGTAGCGCCCGCCGGTTTCACCGCGGGTGAACACTTGCAGGTCATCCGGGCAGTAGAAGCCGCGGCGCACCAGCAGGCCGATGATCATGATCACCATCCACGGAGTGGTGCAGGTGATGATCAGCACGGCGAATGTAGACACGCTCTGCACCAGGTTCGCCGCGAAGCGCCCGATGAAGATGAAGGCAATCGACAGCACGCCGATCAGCAGCGTGGCCTTGACCCGCGACAGCACCCGCGGGAACACGCTGGACATGTCCAGCCCGGTGCCATACAGCGACGTGGTGCCGGTGGACATGCCGCCGATCACCGCGATCAGGCACACTGGCAGGAAGAACCACCCCGGCGAAACCGCCAGCAGCCCGCCCACGTAGTTGTTGGCCGCGATGTAGTCCGGCGCCTTGATCGCCACGATGGTGGCGGTGGCGAGGCCGAACAGGAACGGGATCAATGTCGCCAGTTGTGCCGCGATCACGGCCAGCATGATGCGGCGCTTGGGCGTGTTGCGGGGGATGTAGCGTGACCAGTCGCCCAGGAACGCTCCGAAGGAAATCGGGTTGCTCATGGCTACCAGCGCCGCGCCGATGAAGGCCGCGTAGAAGCCCGGCTGGCCGAGGCTGACCGTGCCGGCGAACTGGCTGTCGAAGGTCGGTGCGAAGGCGAAAATGCCCAGCAGGAATAGCAGGCTGGCGGCCCATACGGCAATGCGGTTGACCCACAGCATGAAGCGGAAGCCGTAGATGCACACCGTCAACACCAGCAGGGCGAACAGGCCGTAGGCCAGGCCCAGGCTCAGGTCGGTTTCCGGCACGCCGACCAGCCGCTTGGCGCCGCCGATCAACGCATCGCCCGAGCTCCATACCGACAGCGAGAAAAACGCGATGGCGGTCAGCAACGAGAGGAACGAGCCGACGATGCGCCCGTGCACGCCGAAGTGCGCACCGGAAGACACCGCGTTGTTGGTGCCGTTGAGCGGGCCGAACAGGCCCATCGGCGCGAGAATGATCGAACCCACCAACACGCCCAGCACAATCGCCCAGACCCCGGCCTGGAACGACAAGCCGAACAGCACCGGGAAACTGCCGAGCACGGCGGTGGCGAAGGTATTGGCACCGCCGAAGATCAGGCGAAACAGGTCGCCCGGGCCGGCAGTGCGTTCGTGGTCCGGGATCTGTTCGACCCCGTTGGTTTCAATGTACGTAAGGCTTTTATCGTTATTGTTATGCATGATCTGCTCCGATCATCGAGGCGCATTCATCGGATGTGAATGTCGCCTGTTGCTAAGGGGATGGCAGCCCTTCCGGTATTGCGGACAAATGTTCGTGACAGGCCAGCCATAGGCCTTGTTGTTCTTGGCGAAACACAATGGTTTCGCGCTCCTGGCTACGGTGAAGCTCCCCTTGCAGGCGCAGCTCGGTGGCCACGTCATGGATGAAAATCGCCACGTCCCCTTGCAGGCTGACGAAGGCGTTGCTCGAGGTGCAGTTCAGCACCTCGAAGCCATCCTCGGACCGCCAGCGATCCCACAACGCCTGGTAGGCATCGCGTGACAGCAGGGGCTGTTCAAGGGTGTGGAACACGAAACTCGCATCGGCCGTGAACGCACCGAAGTAGGCGTCGCGGTCATTGCGGGCGAAGGCCGACACCAGCTCAGCGGCGGCCTTGAGGATTTGATCTCGATCGTTCATGGCCGCACCTTCAGCGATGCACCACGCCGGGCAGTACGCAGAGCATCTCGTACAGCAGGTTGGCGCCCAGCAGCGAGGTGTTGCCGGTGGTGTCGTACGGCGGCGAGACTTCTACCAGATCGCAACCGACCAGGTCGAGGCCCTGGCAGCCCCGCACGATTTCGATCGCCTGGATGGTGGTCAGGCCGCCGATTTCCGGGGTGCCGGTGCCGGGCGCCCAGGCCGGGTCGATGCCGTCGATGTCGAAGCTCAGGTACACCGGGCCGCCGCCGACTTTCTCGCGCACTTCGGCCATCAACGGCGCCAGGGATTTGTGCCAGCACTCTTCGGCCTGGACCACGCGAAAGCCCTGGTTGCGGCTCCAGTTGAAATCATCGGCGGTGTAGCCCTGGGCCCGCAGGCCGATCTGCACGACGCGGTCGCAATCGAGCAGGCCTTCCTCCACGGCGCGGCGGAAGGTGGTGCCATGGGCGATCTTCTCGCCGAACATGTGGTCGTTCACATCGGCGTGGGCGTCGATGTGCACCAGGCCGACCTTGCCGTGTTTCTTGTGGATCGCCCGCAGGATCGGCAGGGTGATGGTGTGATCGCCCCCCAGGGTCAGGGGGATGACGTTGTGTTCGAGGATCTTGTGGTACGACTCTTCGATGATCCGCACCGCGTCCAGCAGGTTGAAGGTGTTGATCGGCACATCGCCGATGTCCGCCACCGACAGTGAGTCGAACGGCGCGGCGCCGGTGGCCATGTTGTAGGGGCGGATCATCACCGATTCGGCGCGGATCTCGCGAGGACCGAACCGGGTGCCGGCGCGCAGGGAGGTGCCGATGTCCAGCGGTACGCCGACGAAGGCCGCGTCCAGGCCGGCAGCGGTTTGCAAATGGGGGAGTCGCATCATGGTGGCGATGCCGCCGAAGCGCGGCATTTCGTTGCCGCCCAGTGGTTGGTGAAGAATCTTGTCCACGGGTAGGGCCTCATCGTTGTTTTACTTATCAGGGGCCGATTCTGCGAAAAGCCGTTGCCTTGAAGAATCGCTGGCGGCAAATACTTAGTTCAGATTTTTCTAAACTAATGGCGGGCGGGGCGATAGACTTCGCGGCAGCACGGTCCCCCTGTTTGGATTGGGAAATAGTGGCCCCTGTGGCGAGGGGACTTATCCCCGCTGGGGCGCGAAGCGGCCCTAAAACCTGAAAGCTCGGTGTGTCAGGAAAATGGTATTGGGGCTGCTTCGCAGCCCAGCGGGGATGAATCCCCTCGCCACAAAGTTTGCATTGACTCGATTGTATGGAGCCCCCCAATGGCCAACGCTCTACCCGACCTGAAACTGCTGCGCATTTTTGTCAGCGTGGTTCGGCACCAAGGGTTCGCCAATGCCCAGCACGAACTCAACCTGTCCACGTCGGCCATCAGCACCTACATGAGCCAACTGGAATCGGCCTTGGGCCTGGTGTTGTGTCATCGCGGCCGGGGTGGCTTCAGCCTGACCAGCAAGGGCGAGCTGTTCCATCAGGAAACCTTGCGCCTGCTGGGCGAGCTCGAAGGGTTCGAGCAGTACGCCGCCGCGCTTAAAGGGGAACTGCGCGGCACCTTGAACCTGGGGGTGATCGACTCCACTGTCAGCGACAAGGCCTTGCCGTTCGCCGAAGCCATCGGCGCCTACAGCCAGGAACATCCGGCGGTGCATTTGCACCTGTCGGTCATGAGCCCTTACGAGCTGCAACTCGGCGTGCAGGACAATCGCCTGGACCTGGCCATCGGTGCGTTTTCCACGCGCATGAGCGGGCTGGTCTACATGCCGCTGTACCGTGAACAGCACTGGTTGTATTGCAGCAACCGTCACCCGTTGTTCAACGAGCGGCGTATTCCCGAGCAGGTCATCACCCAGCAGCGCATGGTCGGGCGCGGTTACTGGAGCCAGGCCGAACTGGCCCGCCACGGCTTCAAGCACAGCGCGGCGACGGTGGAGAGCATGGAGGCACAGTTGATCCTGGTGCTGTCCGGTGCGTACATCGGCTACCTGCCCGAGCACTACGCCCAGGCTTGGGCCGACAAGGGCGATCTGCGGGTATTGCTGCCGGCCACTTTCGGCTATCAGGCACCGTTTTCAATGATTGTGCGCCGTGGCCGCAGCCGCGAGCCGCTGATCCAGACCTTCCGTGATTTGCTCAAAGCTCAACTGAACCAGGCCTGACCATGTCCAGAGTCCAATGCCCGCGTTGCCACAGGCCACAAAACCATTGCCTGTGCCCGCTGATCCCCAGCCTCGACAGCCGCACCCGCGTCTTGCTGTTGCAGCATCCCAGTGAAGTGAACCACGCCTTGAATACCGCCCGGCTGGCGGCGTTGGGGCTGAGCAACGCCGAGTTGATCGTGGGCGAGGTGTTCGAGGATTTGCCCCGGCTGCTGAACCCACCGGGTTATCAGGCGCGGTTGTTGTTTCCTGGCGACGAGGCGCTACCGTTGCAGGCCCGCGCGCCGTCCGATGAGCCGATCCTGCTGGTCGTCCCGGATGGCACCTGGCGCAAGGCGCGCAAGCTGCTGCACCTCAATCCGCTGCTGGCGGCACTGCCGAGGGTGACCCTGGCCGAAGGCGCTGTGTCCCGTTACCGCTTGCGCAAGGCGCCCGGGCCGGGGGCGTTGTCGACGGTGGAGGCGATTGTCCAGGCGTTGCAGACGCTGGAGGCGCCGACGAGTTTCGAACCGTTGTTGAGGCCCTTCGAAGCGCTGATCGAAGGGCAGATTGTGGCGATGGGGGAGGAGACTTACCAGAAGAACCATGGAAGGAGATGATCGTTCCCACGCTCTGCGTGGGAATGCATCCTCTGACGCTCTGCGTCACATCCGCGAAGGGGACGCAGAGCGTCCCGGGCGGCATTCCCACGCTGAGCGTGGGAACGATCAGTCTCAGCCAAAACCTACCGCTCGCGCATCGCCTCGGTCCGCGCCTTCAACACCGGCTTGAGCAGGTAATCCAGGACACTTTTCTCCCCGGTAATGATATCCACCGTCGCCACCATTCCCGGAATGATCAGTAACGGCTTGGCATCCCCGCCCAAGTGGTTTTTGTCGGTGCGCACCTGGATCAGGTAGAAGCTGTTGCCCTTGTCATCGGTGATGGTGTCGGCGCCGATCAGTTCGAGCTTGGCGCTCAGCCCGCCATAGATCGTGTAGTCGTAGGCGCTGAACTTGACCATGGCTTTCTGCCCCGGATGCAGGAACGCCACGTCCTGGGGGCGGACCTTGGCTTCGATCAGCAGGTTGTCTTCCAGGGGCACGATTTCCACCATGTCGTTGCCCGGCTGCACCACGCCGCCGATGGTGTTGACCTTCAGTTGCTTGATCACCCCATGTACCGGCGAGACCACCGTCGTGCGGGTCACGCGGTCGTCGATGGCGATGCTCGAGGCGGTGATTTTCGACAGTTCGGTACGTTTCTCGTTGAGGTCCTTGGCCGCCTCGGAGCGGAAGGTCTGTTCCGATTCGTCGATCTTGCTCTTGATCTCGTTGATCGCCGATTCGGCCCGGGGAATCGCCAGGGTGGTGGCGTTGAGCGAACCGCGGATTTCCACCGCGCTGCGCTTGAGCCGCAGGATCTCCACCGGCGACACAGCCCCGGTGCGCACCAGCGGCGCGGACATGTTCATTTCTTCCTGCAGCAAGGCCAGGGCCGAGCTGAACTGGCCTTGCTTGGAGCGAAACTCCGCCAGCTCCTGGGTCTTCTGCCGCAGCTGTTCGGTCAGGGTCCGTTGTTCGCTGGCCAGGCGCCGTTGGCGTTGTTCGTACAGCGAACGCTCGTCCTCTGCCACTTGCGGGGCCTTGGCGGTGACTTCTGCCGAGAGCGCGAATGGCCGCCCTTCGGCCTCGGCCGACAGACGCTCGACCTGGGCTGTCAGCGCGTAGCGGTCGGCCTCGCTCTCGCCTTTGTTCGATTGATATCGCGTGTCATCCAGGCGCAGCAGGGTGTCGCCCTTGTTCACCATCTGGCCTTCGCGCACGAATATCTCGGTGATGATGCCGCCCTCCAGGTTCTGGATCACCTGGATCTTGCTCGACGGAATCGCCTTGCCTTCGCCGGTGGTGACTTCCTGCAAGACCGCCAACTTCGCCCAGACCAGCCCGGTGATGATCAACCCGGCGGCCAGCCACACGGTAACCCGCGAGCGCCGGGGCGAATCCTGCAGCGTGGCGCCGGCGGTTTCCGGCATGAACTCGCTTTCGGCGCTTTTGCTGAAACTGCCGAAGTAGCTTCGGGCGGTTGAATCCGGTGTTTGGGCAGACATGGGCGGTACCCGTCGGTTAAGTGAAGTGGAGCTGGTCGCGGTTTTTTGTGGCGAGGGGATTTATCCCCGCTGGGGCGCGAAGCGGCCCTAAAACCTGAAAGCTCGGTGTGTCAGGAAAATGGTATTGGGGCTGCTTCGCAGCCCAGCGGGGATAAATCCCCTCGCCACAGGTACGGTGTGGGTTGTTAAACCGTCGCCGTCCCCACCCGTCCCTTGCGCAATGCATCGATGACCGCTTCCTTCGGCCCATCCGCCACGATCCGGCCGTTATCCAGCACCACCAACCGGTCCACCAGGCTCAGCATCGAGGTGCGGTGAGTGACCAGCAGCACCGTCTTGCCCTGTACATGGGTGTGAAGCTTCTGCCGCAGGACGTCTTCGCTGCTGTTGTCCATGGCGCTGGTGGGTTCGTCCAGCAGCAGGATCGGCGGGTCGAGCAACAAGGCCCGGGCCAGCAGCACGGCTTGGCGTTGGCCGCCGGACAGCAACTGCCCGCGCTCGCCCACCGGGCGGTCGAAACCTTGGGGATGCTGGCGCGCCAGTTCGGTGACTCCGGTCAGTTCCGCCACTTCCAGCATGCGCGTATCACTGATGTAGCGCGCGCCCAGGGTGAGATTGTCCCGCAGGCTGCCGGCCAGCAGCGGCAGGTCATGGGCGACGTAGCCGATCTGTTGGCGCAGGTCGGCGACGTCCAGTTGCCGCAGGTCCAGGCCATCGAGCAGCAATTGGCCTTCCTCCGGGGCATAGAAACCCATCACCAGGCGCGCCAGGGTGCTCTTGCCCGAGCCACTGCGGCCGATGACCCCGACCCGTTCGCCGGGCTTGAGGCTGAAACTGATATTGGCCAGCGCCGGGGCGCTCTGGCCGTTGTAGTGGAATGTCACGCCGTTGACGTCCAGTGCGCCCTGCAATTGGGTACGGTCCAACGGCCGCTGCTTGGCGTCTCGCTCCTGGGGCAACGCCATCAAGGCATCGGTGCTGCGCATGGTGAGCTGGGCTTGCTGGTAGCGGGTGATCAGCCCGGCGATCTGCCCGAGCGGGGCGAGCACCCGGCTGCCGAGCATGTAGGTCGCCACCAGCGCGCCGACGCTGAGGTTGCCGGCAATGATGCTGTAGACCCCGGCGACGATGGTCGCCATGCCGGCCAGTTGCTGCAGGAACAAGGTGCCATTGGTCGCCAGTGCCGAGAGGTTGCGCGCATGGCTGTCCAGGCGGGTAAGAGCGCCGTGGGTGCTTTCCCATTGATGCTGGCGCTCGCTTTCGGCGCTGCAGGCCTTGAGGGTTTCCAGGCCACCGAGGGTTTCGATCAGCAGGGCCTGGCGCTGGGCGCCGAGGGCGAGGCTTTTTTGCACGGTGTCGCGCAGGCGCACCTGGATGATCATGGCGAAGACGATGGTGATCGGAAACGCGATCACGGGAATCACCACCAGCCAGCCGCCCAGCAGGCCGATTACGACGAGCATCAGCAGGGCGAAGGGCAGGTCGATCAGGCTGGTGAGCGTCACTGCCGTGAGGAATTCGCGCAGGCCCTGGAAGTCGTGGATGCTCTGGGCGAAGCCGCCGATGGTCACCGGCTTGGCCTTCATCGCCATGCCGGTGATGCGTTCGAACAGGGTGGCGGACAGAATCACGTCGGTTTTCTTGCCGGCGGTGTCCAGCAGATGGGCGCGCACCACCCGCAGCACCAGTTCGAAGCCGGTACCGATCAACAGCCCCACGGCCAGTACCCATAAGGTGGACGTGGCCTGGTTCGGGACCACGCGGTCGTAGGTCTGCATGACGAACAGCGGCACCATCAGCCCCAGCAGGTTGATCAGGAAACTCGCCAGGATCGCGTCGCTGTACAGCCAGCGCGACAGTTTCAAGGTGTCGCGAAACCACGCCTCGACCCGGGGTACCAGGGGCGAGCGCAGGTCTTCGAGTTCATGGCGCGGCCGGGCGAATAACGCCTGGCCGCTGTAATCGGTGGTCAGTTCCTCGCGGCTGACCCACTGCTCGCCGCCATCGGCTTCGCTGGGCAGGATCAGCGCCTTGCCATCCTCGCCCCAGCGCCGTAATACCGCGCAACGGCCCCCCGCCAGGATCAGCATCACCGGCAGGTTCAGGGGGGAGATGTCCGCCAGCTCACGACGCAACAACCGCGCCTGCAAGCTCGCCCGGGCCGCTGCGCGGGGCAGCAGGTCCAGGCTCAAGCGTTGGTGCGCCATAGGGAGCCCGGCGCTGAGGCTGGCGCGGCTGACCGTCGCGCCATGGAGTTTGCAGAGGATCAACAGGCCGTCCAGCAAGGGATCATCGAAGTTCAGGCGCGGATCGGCGCCGAGGGTGGTGGGTTCCATGCTGGTCACAGTGTTCGCTCCCATTTTTTTTGGAGGGGGCTACTTCAGTTCCGGCAGCCGTGCCTGGTTCTTGACTTCGGTCTGCGCGACCGCATCGGCCGGCAGCACGATCCGTTGTTTGTGCAACAGCAGGCCCATGTTCGCCAGCACCCGGTACATCGAGTACTCCTCGGTGTAACGCACCTCGGTGTAGCGGCGGTTGGCGTTGTACAGCTCGTTTTCGCTGTCGAGCAGGTCGAGCAGCGTGCGCTGGCCGAGCCCGAACTGGTCCTGGTACGCGGCGCGCACACGGGCGGTGGTGTCGGCATATTCGCGGGCGGTGGGGGTCTGTTTGCGGGCGTTGAGCATCGCGTTCCAGGCCAGGCGCGTGTCTTCGTTGAGCTGGCGCAGGGCGTTGTTGCGAATGTCCATGGCCTGGTTGATCTGGTGGGCGTTGGACGCCAGCCGCGCCTTGTCGCTGCCACCGCGGAACAGGTTGTAGTTCATCACCACACCCACGCGCCAGTTGTTGTCGTGGCCTTCTTCGCCGCCGAGGTTGTTGTTGGCGCCCACCGCTGCTTCGGCATCGAAGCGCGGGTAGAAGGGCGACTTCGCCACTTCATATTGGCTCTCGGCGGACTGTATGTCGGCCTGGGCCGATTTCAGGTACGGGTTGTTATCCACCATGCTTTGCTGGGCTTCGCGCAGGTCGGCGGGGATTTCGCCTTTGGTCGAGGGCGGCGCCTCCAGCTCATCGGGCATGCGTCCGACCACGCTGTAGAAGTTCGCCTCGGCGTCCGCCAGGTCCACCTGGGCGGTGTCGTAATTGTTTTCCGCCAGGGCCCGACGGGCATTGGACTGGTCGGAGTCGGCCGTACTGCCGACCCCTCGCTCGGTGCGCAGGCCGATCTGGTCGTTGACCCGCAGGTGCGCCTGAAGGTTGTTCTTGGCCAGGGTCACCAGCTCGCGCCGCTTGAGCACTTCCAGGTAGACCTCGATGGTACGCAGCGCCAGATCCTGGGCGGTGCCCTGGGCGTAATAGGCCCGGGAATTGACCACGCCCTGGGTGCGCTGCACTTCATTGGCGGTGTTGAACCCGTCGAAGATCATCTGCCGCAGGCGCAGCTCCGATTGGGTGTAGGTCAGGATATTGGTGTGGTGGTTGCCCAGGGCACGGGTGTTGGTGTTGTCGCTGTAGCCGCGGCCGTAACCGGCATTGAGGTCCACCGATGGGAAAAAGCCCCCTCTGGCGACCTTGACGTCTTCATTGGCCGACAGACGGCTGTCCACCCGTTGTGCCAGTTCCGGGTGAGTCGCGATGGTGCTCTGGATCGCCTCGGTCAACGACATGGCCTGCGCCTGAGAAGAGCAGGCCATGGCCAGCAAAACCGCGCTGCAGAGGGGGGTTAGAACGCGCATGGGGTGCATCTCCTGAGGTCTGTAGTGCTTCGCTTGTCGCCAAAATATTGACGTATTTAAGATCAAAACCGTTTCAACCTTGTAACAACACAGCTAAGAACATCCTGAGCAAAACCTAAGAAGAATTTCTCATAATGATTATTCCGAAAAAAACTTATGAGCTTGAAAAAAACCGGCACATTGTTCAAAGCGAAAGCCTTTGAATCTGCGGGTTCTGACGGCTTTTAGGCGTCAATAAAAGTTTCATGCAGATTTTTAAGCGACGTGAAGAAGTGCCGAAATGGCGATGTGAGAAGCGGTTTTTTGTGACGGTTTTTTGTCGTTTAGGCGAATTGCCAGCACCTTCTGCTTTCGCGAAAGCTGGCAGATTTTCCAGCTTTTGGGGTCGCCTAACCCGAGGACGAATTCTTCACCCAGACAGGTGCCGATTGCGGTCGGCAACGGAGGAAATGCACATGGCAGCGCTCATCGGTATCGTCAGCAAAGTGGTCGGGCAAGTTTTCGCAGAAGCGGCCGGTGGCCTGCGGCGGCCTTTGGTCGAAGGCGATCGGCTCTATGCCGGCGAACACCTGGTCACCGGTGCCGAAGGGGCCGTGGCTGTGCATCTGCAGAACGGCCAGTCGTTGACCCTGGGCCGCGAAAGCAACCTGACCCTGACCCCGCAGCTGCTGGCCAACCAGGCGCCTCATGTCGACACGCCCGACACGACGGCACCGAGTGACGCGCAACTGACCGATGTGCAGAAGCTGCAGCAAGCCATCGCTGCCGGTGCCGACCCGACCCAGACCGGCGAAGCCACGGCCGCCGGCCCTGAAGGTGGCAACCCGGGTGGTGTAGGCGGTGGGCACAGTTTTGTGCTGTTGGAAGAGGTCGGCGGGGAGGTCGATCCGCTGATCGGTTTTCCGACGGCCGGGTTCAACGGGATTCCCGAATTTCCACAGCTACGCTTGGCCGGTGACCCGGATAACACCGGCGACGATGCAACCCCGCCGGTAACCCCAGAGACGCCGGACAACCCCGTGACCCTCGACGGGGTCAATGTCGAGGGCGGCGAACTGACCACCAACGAGGCCAATCTGGCCGATGGTTCGGCCAGCAATCCGGGGGCGCTGGTGCAAAATGGCACCTTCACGGTGTCCGCGCCTGACGGGCTGAGCAGCCTCAGCATCGGCGGCATCAACGTGATCAGTGGCGGCGTGCCCGCAGGCTTTCCTCAGACCATCACGTCGGCGCTGGGCAACACGTTGACCATCACGGGCTATGACCCCACCACGGGGGTGGTCAGTTACACCTACACCCTGAAGGACAATGAAACCCATCCTGCCGGCGGCGGTGCCAACAACATTACCGAGCAGTTCCCCGTGGTGGCCGTCGACACCGACGGCGACACGGCCACCGGCACCCTGGACGTCAACATCACCGATGACGTGCCCCAGGCGATCGACGACAGCCACGCGAACACGGCGTCGGAAACCCTGGTCACTCTTACCGGCAACGTATTGCCAAACGATCACCAGGGCGCCGATCGGATCCCCACCGGCCCCGACAGCGGGCCGATCATTGGCGGGACGTTCACCGGCACCTACGGCACCTTGGTGCTCAACCCCAACGGCACGTACACCTACACACTGAACACCAGCGACCCGCAATTCGTCGCGTTGCATGGTGGGGGCAGCGGTACCGAGACGTTCACCTACACGCTCACCGACGCCGACGGCGACACCAGCACCGCGAACCTGGTGCTGCAAGTGCACAACAACGACGACCCGGTGATCATCACCGGCCTCGACACCGAGGGCGGCGA
>NZ_FOVS01000056.1:0-23754 GCF_900115235.1 Pseudomonas sp. NFACC24-1 | reverse complement strand
CCTGGAAGCAATGGCTGCGCCATGCGCATGAAAGCGAAATACCAGCTCTGATCCAGTTCGCCAAACGGCTAAAGGGTTACTGGCGGGGCATCGTGAGCCGGGTTCGCTGGCCGATGCACACCGGTCAGTTGGAAGGAATAAACAATCGAATAAAGGTCATCAAGCGGATGGCGTACGGTTACCGGGATAGCGAATTCTTTTTCATGAAGATCAAGAGCGTCTTTCCCGGTAATCCGTGAAGAACCTTTTTTTTGCCTGCGATTTACTGGCCGCTGAATGATCCTGTGGGAGCGAGCTTGCTCGCGATAGCGGAGTATCAGTCAGCCGCCATGTCTCTGATGCAGCGCCATCGCGAGCAAGCTCGCTCCCACAGGGTTTGGCGGTGACCGCGAGACTGTGCTCACCACACCGCCCTGCGTGGGAGTGAGCTTGCTCGCGATGGCGGTGGGTCAGCTTGCATCGATCTATGAATGTACCGACGCCATCGCGAGCGAACTCGCCCCCAAAGCTCAAAACCGCTATCTTCGCCGCCATCCGAAACGAGGGGCGATATGGGCTATCTACTTTTTGTGACATTGATCCAGGCATTTTCCTTCAGCCTGATCGGCGAGTACCTGGCCGGACATGTGGACAGTTACTTCGCTGTACTGGTACGGGTCCTGTTGGCCGGGCTGGTGTTCATTCCGCTGACCCGCTGGCGTCAGGTCGAACCATCGTTCATGCGCGGCATGCTGTTGATCGGTGCCTTGCAGTTCGGAGTGACCTACGTCTGCCTGTACCTGAGCTTCCGCGTATTGACGGTGCCCGAGGTGTTGCTGTTCACCATCCTTACGCCTTTGCATGTGACCTTGATCGAGGATGCGCTGAACCGGCGCTTCAATCCTTGGGCGCTGATCGCGGCGCTGGTGGCCGTGGCCGGTGCGGCGGTGATTCGCTACGACCGGATCAACCCGGATTTCTTCATGGGCTTCTTGCTGCTGCAGTTGGCCAACTTCACCTACGCGGCCGGGCAGGTGCTCTACAAACACTTGGTGGCCCGTCATCCGAGCGACCTGCCGCACTACCGGCGTTTCGGCTATTTCTATCTCGGTGCGTTGATGGTGGCGTTGCCGGCATTCCTGCTGTTCGGCAAGGCCAATTTCTGGCCAGAAGCGCCGTTGCAATGGGGCGTGCTGGTGTTCCTCGGCCTGGTTTCCACTGCACTGGGGTTGTACTGGTGGAACAAAGGCGCCTGCCTGGTCAACGGCGGGACGCTGGCGGTGATGAACAACCTGCACGTGCCGGTGGGGCTGCTGATGAACCTGCTGATCTGGAACCAGCACGAGGCGTTGGGGCGGTTGCTGCTGGGTGGGGCGGTGATACTGGCGGCGGTGTGGATCAGTCGGTTGGGGGGACGCCAGCCTCAGCCTTCACACTGAACCCCCTTGTGGGAGCGGGCTTGCTCGCGAAGGCGGAGTGTCAGGCAACAAATATATCGACTGAGGCGACGCCTTCGCGAGCAAGCCCGCTCCCACATGGAGATCTTGGCTGAGGGTCAGATCACCTGCTTCTGCGGCTCCGGCAGGTGACTCGCCCCCAACACCGCCGGCAACAACCCCGAACGCAAGTCCATGCCGCTGGGCTGCTGGTACAGGTTCAATCCGAACTCCGGCATCACCGCCAGCAGGTAATCGAAAATATCCCCCTGGATGCGTTCGTAGTCCGCCCACGCCGTGGTACGGGTGAAGCAGTAGATTTCCAGCGGGATGCCCTGGGCGGTGGTTTGCATCTGCCGGACCATGCAGGTCATGTTCGGCTGGATCTCCGGGTGGCTCTTCAAATAGGCCAGGGCATAGGCGCGGAAGGTGCCCAGGTTGGTCATCCGCCGACGGTTGGCCGACATCGCCGCGACGTTGCCCTGGGCTTCGTTCCAGGCCTTGAGCTCGGCCTGCTTGCGGCCGATGTAGTCGGTCAGCAGGCGCACCTGGGTCAGGCGTTGTTCTTCCTCGTCATGCAGGAAGCGCACGCCGCTGGCGTCGATGAACAGGCTGCGCTTGATCCGTCGCCCGCCGGACTGCTGCATGCCACGCCAGTTCTTGAACGACTCGGACATCAGCCGCCAGGTCGGGATCGAGACGATGGTCTTGTCGAAGTTCTGCACCTTCACCGTGTGCAGCGTGATATCCACCACATCGCCGTCGGCACCGACCTGAGGCATCTCGATCCAGTCGCCGACCCGCAGCATGTCATTGCTGGTCAGCTGCACGCTGGCAACGAATGACAGCAGGGTGTCCTTGTAGACCAACAGGATCACCGCCGACATCGCACCCAGGCCCGACAGCAGCAACAGCGGCGAGCGGTCGATCAGCGTGGCGACGATGATGATCGCGCCAAACACATACAGCACCATTTTCGTCAGTTGCACGTAGCCCTTGATCGAGCGGGTACGCGCATGTTCGGTGCGGGCGTACACGTCCAGCAGGGCGCTGAGCAGGGCACTGAGGCTCAGCACCATGAACAGGATGGTGAACGCCAGGGCGACGTTGCCCAGGAAAATCAGGCTGGTCTTGCTCAGTTCCGGCACCAGGTGCAGGCCGAACTGGATGATCAGTGACGGCGTCATCTGCGCCAGGCGATGGAAAACCTTGTTCTGGCGCAGGTCGTTGACCCAGTGCAGGGCCGGTTGGCGTCCAAGCAGTTTAGCTGCGTGCAGGATCAGGTAGCGCGCCACCCGCCCCAGCACCAGGGCGATGACCAGCAGCAACATCAGGGCGAGGCTGGAATGCAGGAGCGGGTGCTGGTCAAGGGCACCCCAGAGGTCTTGGATGTTGACCCAGAGTTGTTTGATGTCCATGGACGAAACGGTTCTTCTATAAAGACGCGACGGGACGATTAGAGCATTTAAGCCCGGTCAAGTGACTGTTGATGACAAATCGGCTTATAAAAATGCACTGATTTACCGCCGTTTGTATAAAGAAACTCGGCCTTCGCGCTCGAAACCGTTACCCTATGCAGCTGTTTTTTTGCATTTCTTCGAGGTAGCACCCGTGTTTTCCCAATTCGCCCTGCACGAACGCCTGCTCAAAGCCGTGGCCGAGCTTAAATTTGTCGAGCCAACGCCGGTGCAGGCAGCGGCTATTCCGCTCGCGCTCCAGGGGCGTGACCTGCGGGTGACGGCGCAAACCGGCAGCGGCAAGACCGCCGCGTTCGTGCTGCCGATCCTCAACCGCCTGATCGGCCCGGCCAAGGTGCGCGTCAGCATCAAGACCCTGATCCTGCTGCCGACCCGCGAACTGGCCCAGCAGACCTTGAAGGAAGTGGAACGCTTCTCGCAATTCACCTTCATCAAGTCCGGCCTGATCACCGGCGGCGAAGACTTCAAAGTCCAGGCCGCGATGCTGCGCAAGGTGCCGGACATCCTGATCGGCACGCCGGGGCGGATGATCGAGCAGTTGAACGCCGGCAACCTCGACCTCAAGGAAGTCGAAGTGCTGGTGCTGGACGAAGCCGATCGCATGCTGGACATGGGCTTTGCCGAAGACGTGCAGCGCCTGGTGGACGAATGCGTCAATCGCCAGCAGACCATGCTGTTCTCCGCCACCACCGGCGGTTCGGGCTTGCGCGAGATGATCGCCAAGGTGCTGAACAACCCCGAGCACTTGCAGCTCAACGCGGTCAGCCAGCTGAATTCCACCACCCGCCAGCAGATCATCACCGCCGACCACAACCAGCACAAAGAACAGATCGTCAACTGGTTGCTGGCCAACGAGACCTACGAAAAAGCCATCGTGTTCACCAACACTCGGGCCATGGCCGACCGCATTTACGGTCGCCTGGTGGCTCAGGAATACAAGGCGTTCGTGCTGCACGGCGAGAAAGACCAGAAGGACCGCAAGCTGGCCATCGACCGCCTCAAGCAGGGCGGCGTGAAAATTCTCGTCGCCACCGACGTCGCCGCCCGCGGCCTGGACGTGGATGGCCTGGACATGGTCATCAACTTCGACATGCCCCGCAGCGGCGACGAATATGTGCACCGCATCGGTCGCACCGGCCGCGCCGGTAACGATGGCCTGGCGATCTCGCTGATCTGCCACGGCGACTGGAACCTGATGTCGAGCATCGAGCGCTACCTCAAGCAGAGCTTCGAGCGCCGCACCATCAAGGAAGTCAAAGGCACCTACGGCGGACCGAAAAAGGTCAAGGCCTCGGGCAAGGCCGTTGGCGTGAAGAAGAAAAAGGTCGACGCCAAGGGTGACAAGAAGAAAACCGGCGCCAAGGCCCCGACCAAGCGCAAGACCGCCAACCGCCCGAAGACCGACGCCCCGTCGCTGGTCAGCAAGGACGGCATGGCCCCGCTCAAGCGCCGCAAGCCGGAAGCGCCGGCGGCTGAGTGAAGCCGCGGTAGTGCTTCATGAAAAACCGGACCTTGGGTCCGGTTTTTCATGGGCAACAGAATCTGATGCAACACCCGTGACTAGGGAGCATGCTCCCGCTGGGCTTTGTAGGAGCTGGCGAAGCCTGCGATCTTTTGATCTTTCGCTTGGGACTCAAGCGTCTGGGGAGAGATCGCAGCTTCGTTGCACTCGACAGCTCCTACGCAGTTCCTGCAGTTCCTTTGGCCCCCCAGCGGGAGCAAGCTCCCTCGCCACAAAAGCGGGCTGTGCTCGGCTGTGGTTAATCACCCAGCCTTCTTCTCTGCTTGCTTCAGCTCTTGCAGACGCTTATCGATCAACTGGCACTTGTCTGGCACATCCTTGCTGGCAGTCTCCAGGTCCATGGCCTGCAGTTCGTCATTGATTTCCTTGGCCTTGGCCGGGTTCTGCTCGGTGAGCTTGGTCACCTCCTGGGCCAGTTGCTCACGCTTGGCGGTCGCTTCCTCTGGCGTGCAAGTGGCCCAGGCGGGCAGGGCGCAGGTGAGGGTGGCTGCGAGGGTGAGTTTCAAGAGGGTTTTCATGGATGGGCCTCGTATTCCTTGTTGGGCAGGTAATGGGTTGAGGCCGGTATTGGCTGGAAAGTTCACCTCAAGCCGCCATCGCTTGATTCTTTTTCGGCGTTCGCCTAGCTGATGTAAAACAGTCGTCTACCATGGAATATGCACCTATCGCACACCCGCCTGCAAAAGCCAGAGCGTGCCTGCAATCGTTGCCTTCCAACCCCATGCGTTATCCATGCACAACAATGGAGGTGAGTACAAAAAACGGCTGGGCCTGGACACATGGCTGTCAGTACAGATCACACGTTACCAATGGACTAACTACCGCAGGCAGACGTACGGCCTGGGTAGCACTTACTCAAGGAATGAATCGATGAGCATTAAAGCAATACTCAGTCGGCTGATGTTGTGCTTGTGTGGTTTATTTACTGTCTCCTCGACCTATGCGGAAAGTGTGATTGTCGCGACACCGCAACAAGGCGTAGGGATCGAAGTGGATGTCTTTGATAATCCGGATGACTCCGGTGGCAAGCCTTCCTCAACGAGCGTGGTGCGCTACAGTTCATCGTACTTTGTCCCGGTGGTGCAGTCGTTCAAGGGCAAGGTCTATATGTTCTGGGCCAGCAACAATGATCAGAAAAATATCTATTTCTCTTCTTCCGTAGAGGGGAAAGTCTGGTCTGCGCCGAAGCCCATCCCGGTCGGTAACATCTACAGTGGAGTCTCCGCCACCGTATTCAAGCAAAAACTGGTACTGACCTTTGCCGACGCCCCGCGCCAACAGTTAAAGACCATCAGTTCCGAGGACGGCGTCAATTGGTCCCCTGTTGATTCAGTCAATACAATCCATACTGCCCTCAATAACAAAGCCGTTGTGTACAACGGCCAGTTGTTCGTCCTGTATAACGAAAACAGTGGCAAGGCTGTTTACTACGTGACCTATGACGGCCTTAAATGGAGCCCGGAAAAAACCGCATTCCAAGAAGGCCCCAACACGATTGGGAACCTGGTACCGATCGTCTATAACGGTGATTTGAGGCTCTACTACACATTTCTTAACGGCGGCCTGTTCGCGCGCACTTATGACCGGAGTGGTAGCTGGGGCGAGAAGCAGGGGCTGACAGGTATACCTGACAAGAGTCCCCTGAACAGTGCGACGATGGTTAATGAGCGCGTGTTCATCAGCAGTGGCCCCAGCACTTTTTATTCAACCGATGGGCTCAGATGGGCACCCTATTTCGCTTTTCCCGGGCGTTCTGCCTACCCTTCGGGATTGGGCGTTTCCTATGGCATTACCACGAGCGATCTAACCGTACGCAACCCGCAACTGCCGTCGGACCTGGCCACAGGCCTCAGCCATACCGACTATGCAACCTTCGCCTGGCGGAGCTTTTTCGCACTGAACAATACAGCTGCGGCACCATTGCCCGCTAACCGCGGCGTCGGCAATCCCGCCAGCAGTTTTGCTGATTCGGGCAAGGTGCCAAAGTCTCCCAGCCCCTTGTTATGGCAAACCTTCGCGCACCGTACCGAGTTGTTTCCCGCGGGACCACAAAAAAACACCGCAGGTGGTCCGACGCGCCCGTTCGGTTCTGACCCGCAATACAGCTATATCCAATTTCCCCAGGGTATTCGTTTGGCGCCTGGCGCCACCTTTAATCATTACAACAATCTGGATGAGGCGACCCAAATAGGACAAAACGCTATTTTCTTCCCGGTCAATCCGCCAAATGTGGCGAAGACAGGAGGCGATTATGCTCCTTCAAACGACAGCCAGATCCTGTTCGAGGCCAAGGCGAACCCCGTCGTCTACGAGTATGCGAAAGGCCTGAGCAAGTTCCCGGATAACATAGTGCTGCCCGACGGTGCGGTGGAGGTCAAGGCGACATGGCGCAAGCTGGCAGACATCCCGGTACAGAATCGTGGGCGCTACCACACGGCGACGGTGGTGACTTACAAGGGCCTCGACAGTGACCCGGTGGCGCAGAACGAAGACTATGCACTGGTCGCCTTGCATATCATCCATAAGACGCCCAACTACCCGACGTTCATTTTCGCCACGTTCGAACACGAAGATGCCCTGATGCTGCCCGACGGTAACTCACCGACCGGGCTCTACTACATTGCCAACTACAACAAGATTGATTACCCCGGTTTCGATATAAACAACCCCCCGACCGCCACGTTCTCTGACGGCAACAAGACCTATACGGTTTCCCTGCCAAAAGCGGGCGCAGTCGCAAACGCGAGCCTTGATCCGCCGGTCTACTCCGGCAGTAACGGGATCCCTGAAGGGCAGGCCGGCCCGATCCGGGTCGTGCAACCGCTCACCATGGATGTCGAGGTCGCGGCGGTGAACAACCAGGTCAAGCAGTTGATGGACGGCAGCGGCGAATTCAACAATTCGGTCTGGAAGCATTATCGGCTCAAAGGCGTTCAAGCCATCCCGTCGAGCACTCAAACCGATCCGGATTACTACCTGGCCAATATCATGGTCGAAAGCAGCCAGCCGGGGATTCAGCTGTTTCGTGGGAGCAACGTATTCCCCATCCCGAATAACAACACCCTGACCAATGCGCGCAACCAGCCGAACATCAAGGTACCGGATTACGACCACAGCACCCAAAGCCTGACCATGGGCGGCTGCATGGGGTGTCACGGCATCGCCCAGAGCTCGCTCAAACAAGGTTTCAGCTTCCTGTTCGATGCGATCAATCCCACGTTCAGCAAAGGTGTCACCGGCTTTGCGGGCCCAGAGACCGTAGGCTTACCTGATCCGCGCACCATGAAGGCTCGGGCCCTGAAATATTCTTTCGGTCCTCAGAACACAGCAGCCGTCGAGGAGGCAAGCAAGTAGTCGTCAAACCTCTGCCCAGCAGGGTATCCGTGCTGGGCAGAGGCGGATGCCTAGCTCTTTCATAAAGAACCGGACCTTGAGTCCGGTTTTTTTATGAAGCCCAACCTGGATTCGCCACAGCCCTCGTGATGAGGGTGCTTGCTCCCGCTGGGCTCTGTAGGAGCTGACGGAGCCTACGATCTTTTGATCTTTCGCTTGAGATTCAAGTGTATTGGGAAAGATCGCAGCCTCGTTGCACTCGACAGCTCCTACACGGCTCCTACGCACTCCAGCGTCGGCACAAAGTACCTGCGGTGAACGCTGCTTGTCCGTTTTGTAGGAGGTTTCCAGAGTTGTCTCGGGACCTTTCGTACCCCCGTACCGGAGCCGTCCGATTTCAGATGAATGGTTCCAGCAATAGCCTTAAAGCCCAATTCATTTAGTTGACGTCAAAATGATGGCTCATTAATATCGCGCCACTATTTTGATGTCATTTTCCACTCGAGGGATCGAACATGTCCTCACCCGTCTTTTGGGCGAGGTTGTGCGTGGCTTTGCTGTGCCTTTCTCCGCTGACCCTGGCTCACGCCGCCCCCACTCCAGGCGAGACGGACCTGATCCGCGAGCGCCAGAACCGTTTGCTCGAAGAGCAGCGTCGTCGCCTGGAGGAGCTCAAGGACCTGCCCGGCCAGGAGGCGAAGCCGGCCCAGCCCACCGCATCTGTCGATACCCGTTGCTTCCCCATCAAGACCATCGAGCTCAAAGGCGCCAACAGTCTTTCCGCCAGCGAGCGCGAGCATCTGCTCAAGCCCTACATCGGCCAATGCCTGGGTGTGCCGCAGCTTAACGAACTGCTCAAAGTCATCACCGACCACTACATCGAAAAGGGGCTGGTCACCAGCCGTGCCTATCTGCCGCAGCAAGACCTGTCTGGTGGGCATCTGAGCGTGCTGGTGGTGGAAGGGCGTCTCGAAGGCCTGAAGGGGGCCGAGAACAGCAAGCTATCGGAGCGTGAATTGGCGATGGCGTTTCCCGGCAAGGCCGGTGACCTGGTCAACCTGCGGGAGATCGAGCAGATGGTGGATCAGCTCAATCGCCTGCCGTCGAACCAGGCCAAAATGGAGCTGACCCCCGGCCAGGAAGTCGGTGGCAGTGAAGTGCGGGTCACCAATGAACCGAAAAAGCCTTGGCGCGCCGGCCTGTCGCGCAGCAACGACGGCCAGCGCAGCACCGGTGAACAGCAGTGGGGCAGCAGCTTCGAGTGGGACAGCCCGTTGGGCCTGGCCGACCAGTTGATGTTGCGTGGCGGTCACGATGGGATGACCGATCACCAGCACACCTCCAACAACGCCATGCTTTATTACAACCTGCCTTGGGGCTGGTGGAACGTCAGCTACACCTACAGCCAGAGCGAATACCGCTCGCAAATCCCGGCCAACGGTTTCAACTTCAAGCAGACGGGCGACAGCCAGAACCATCAGTTGCGGGTCGAGCGGGTGATCCATCGCGATGCGCTGAGCAAGACGTCCCTCAACACCGGCCTTTCGTACCTGCGCACCAACAACTTCATCGAAGACAGCAAGCTTCGCGAGAGCAGCAATCGCATCAGCGAGGCGCAGTTCGGGATCAACCACGGACGGCGAGTCGGCAGTGCTTTCGTCAACCTCGACCTGGGCATGCAGGAGGGCATCGGTGCCTTGGACGCCCAGGGAGATCACGACCCGGGCCCTGGTGTGCCGGATGCGCGCTATCGCAAATACACCGCCACCGCCAGCTACCTGCAGCCTTTCAAGCTGTGGGACGAGTCCTTCAGCTTCAGCAGCCTGATGACCGGCCAGCGCAGCGAGGACGTGCTGTTCAGCCCGCAACGCATGAGCCTGGGCGGGCAATCGTCGATTCGTGGCTACAAGGACCAATCACTGTCCGGCGACAGCGGCGGCTACTGGCGCAACGACCTGCGCTGGAGCCGCCCGATAGCGTTGGAGTGGCTGCGCCCGGTGTTCGCCGAATACGGCACCAGCCTCGGCTATGACCAGGGCGTGATTCGCGGCGACCGCTACAACGGCGGCCAGCACGGGCGCATGTCGAGCAACTCGCTGGAGCTGTTCGCCCGTGGTGAGCACCTGAGCGCCAGCGTCACCTTCGCCCACTCCCTGGAACGCCCGGATGCCCTCACCGAGCGCGAAGCGCCGATCTACTTCCGCGTGGACGTACTCCTTTAAATTTTGCTGCAACGAGACCTGAACATGGACGACCGCCAACACGCCTTCCTGGCCCGCCAACCTTCCGCAGCCCTGCAAGCCCGTGACCGCTTCTGCGGCATGCCCAAGCGTGGCCTGGCGTTCCTGCTGGTCAATGTCATGTTCTGGCAACCGCTGTGGGCCCAGGCCGATGGCATCGTCGTCAGCGCCCCGGGCACCGGGCTGGACCGGGCGGGCAACGGCGTGCCCATCGTCAATATCGCCAAGCCCAACGGCAATGGCCTGTCGCACAACCAGTTCACGGACTACAACGTCGGCAGCAACGGCGTGATCCTCAACAACGCCACCGCCCGCACACAATCCACGCAACTGGGCGGCATCATTCTCGGCAACCCGAACCTCAACGGTACGGCCGCCACCACCATCCTCAATGAAGTCAACGGCGGCAACCCCAGCCAGTTGCGCGGTTATACGGAAGTGGCTGGGCAATCGGCCCGCGTGATCGTGGCCAACCCCTACGGAATTACCTGCAACGGCTGCGGCTTCATCAATACCCCGAAAGCGACCCTGACCACCGGCAAGCCAATCATCGAGAACGGCCAGGTGAGCCGCTATCAGGTGGACCAAGGCAGCGTCGCCATCGAAGGCGCGGGCCTCAACGCCAACAACGTCGACAGTTTCGAAATCATTACTCGCAGTGCCAGGATCAATGCCGAGATCCAGGCCAAGAACCTGACCATCGTCGCCGGGCGCAACGACGTCAACGCCAATACCCTCAATGCTACCGCCCGGGCGGACGACGGCAGCGCCAAACCGCAACTGGCCATCGACTCCTCGGCCTTGGGCGGCATGTACGCAGGCGCTATCAAACTGGTGGGCACCGAAGCCGGCGTCGGCGTGAAACTGGACGGCAAACTGATCGCCAGCGGCGGCGACATTCAGCTCGATGCCAACGGCCGCCTGAGCCTGGCAGAGACCTCGGCCAGTGGCGCCATCAATGTCAAAGCCGCGAGCCTTGATGCCCGAGGTCCGGCCTACGCCGGCACCACGTTGAACGCCCAGACCCAGGGCAACCTGAGCAACCAGCAGAGTCTTGCGGCGCGGGACAGCATTACGCTGAACGCGGGTGGGCAGTTGACCAACAACGGCATTATCGAGGCCGGGGTCAACGCGGATAACACCCGTAACGCGGCGGGGGATGTGAGCCTGACGGCGCAGAATCTGAGCAACACGGGTAAGAGCGTTGTTGCCAGTCGTAACCTCACAGCCAACGTGGCGCAGACTCTGAGTAACCAAGGCGGAACCCTGAGCGGCGGGCAGACCACCACGGTCAACGCCGCGACCTTGGACAATCAAAGTAAAGGACGGGTACTCAGCAGCAATACACTGAACATCACCGCCAACACACTGCTCAACACCCAGGGCACGGTCAGCAGCAACGGCAACCTGACGGCCAATGTCGGGCAGTTGAATAACACCAGTGGCGAATTCACCGGTTTGAACGGCGTTACGTTGCGCGTTGCTTCGCTGGACAACGTAGCGGGTCTGGTCGCGGCAGGGCAGGGGTTGGCTATCAACGCCAGCGGCCAAGTGAACAACCGCAGCGGCCGGATCACTTCAAGCAAGAGCGTGCAGCTCAGCGCTGCGTCGCTGGATAACACCGCAGGCCGTTTGCTCAGTGACGGTGCGCTCACCGCCAGCATTTCGGCGCAATTGCTGAATCAGGCGGGATTGCTGTCCTCCGCCGGACTGCTGACCCTCAACGCGGCGAGCCTGGACAATCGCCAGAGCGGCGTCGTCACCACAAGCCAGGCTGCCAGCCTCACCGTAGGCACGTTGGATAACCGCGGCGGTGAGCTGTCGAGCCAGGGTGTCCTGGCGCTGACCGGCACCGAGCTGAGCAACGGCAACAACGGCAAACTGATTGCCTACGGCGACTTGCGCCTGACCCTGGAACGCCTGACCAACCAGAGCCAAGGGTTGATCTCCACCCGAGGCGCCCTGGCCGTCAATGCCGGGCAACTGGACAACCGCCAGGGTTCGCTGTACGCCCGGCAAGGGATGAACCTGGACCTGCGCGGGCAACTGCTCAATGCCCAAGGCAGCCTCAAAAGCGACACCAGCGCCAGCGTCAAAGCCGCCGGTATCAATAACGATGCGGGCCAGTTGACCAGCGTCGCTGCGTTGAACATCGACAGCGCCGCGACCTTGAGCAACCTGGGCGGTAGCGTGATCAGCGGTGACACGCTGTCATTGAAGGCCGGTCAGGTGAACAACACCTCCGGCCGCATCGCCAGTGCCAAAGTCTTGAATGCCAGCGTCACCGGGCTGGAGCAACAGAACGGCCAATTGGTCAGCAACACCAGCCTTTCCCTCGACCTCAACCATGGGCAACTGAACAACCAGGGCGGGCTGATCAGCACCCCCGGCGCGCTGCTGTTGAACAACCTCGCCGCCGTGAACAACCGCGAGGGTGAGATCTCCAGCGACAAAGCCTTCAGCCTGAATGCAAACAGCCTGGACAACAGCGCCGGCAAGGTCGTCAGCAAGCAGGGCCTCAACCTAACCATTGCTCAGGCGTTGAACAACGCCCAAGGATTGGTCTCGGCCAATGGCCTTGCCGTGCGCGCCGCCAGCCTGGACAACAGCAGCGGCACCTTGAGCAGCGACGCCGACCTGAGCGTGAACGTCGATGGAACGCTGACCAACCTCGAGGGCGAAGTGTCCAGTGCCGGCCTGACCCGGCTCAACGCGATGACCCTGAATAACCGCAACGGTCAGGTACTGGGCGATAACGCCTTGAACATCAGCCTGGGCGGCGCGCTGGACAACCGCGAGGGCGTGCTCGGTTCGGGCAAGGTCGTGGACATCCAGGCCGCGAGCCTGAACAACGGCAACGCCGGCCAAGTGATCAGCGACGGCAGCCTGAGCGCACGCATCAGCGGCCTGCTGGACAACCAGAGCCAGGGCGAAGTGATCGCCAAGGGCGCACTTGACCTGCAAACCGGTAGCCTCGACAACCGCGGCGGTCGTCTCACCGGGGTCGACCTGCTGACCGTGCGCAGCGATTCCCTCGACAACCGTGGCGGCAACATCCGCGCCGATAAAGCGCTGCAACTGACGGTCGCGCAACTGGACAACCGTAACAACGGGATCATCACCGGCAAGGCCGGCGTCGGCGTCGAAGTCACGCGGCTGGACAACCGCGGTGGTCTGCTGAGCAGCGTCGGCCCGCTGAACTTGAAGGCCAATGAGGTGCAAAACGCCCTTGGCCGTATCTCCAGCCAAACCGACCTCACCGCGCTGATCGATACCCTGCAACAGCAGGGCGGCGCGCTGGTCTCACAAGGCAACCTGAGCCTGACCGGCAGCGTTCTGGATAACCGCAACGGTGGCTTGGTCGGCACCACAAAAGCGCTGGATTTGCAGGTTGAGCAGATCGATAACCGGGCGGGCGAACTGTCCGCAGGGCTGGACGTCAAGGTTGGCGCTCAACGCCTGGACAACAGCGACGGCGGCAAACTGATTGCCGGCAGCGCGCTTGAATTGAAAGTCGCGCAACTGATCAACCAGACCAAGGGCCTGATCCACGCCCAAGGCCGCCTCATGCTCACGGGCAATACGCTGGACAACAGCGGTGGCGCACTCAGTAGCCTGAATGCTTTGGTGATCACACTCGACAACGCATTGTTGAATAACAAAGGCCTGATCAGCAGCGAAGGTGAACTGATCGTCAACGCCGGCAGCCTCGATAACACCGCCGGCAGCCTCGGCAGCGCTGGCGCGTTGTCCATCGTCAGCCAGGGTGGGCTGATCAACCAGGGCGGCTCCGTCAGCACCGACGCCGGCCTGAGCCTCAAAAGTGCCAGCCTGGACAATAGCCAGAAAGGCCTGATCTCGAGCAGCGCCGCCACTGAGGTTCGCACTGGCGCTTTCAATAACAGTCAAGGCGGTCGCCTGACCTCGGGCAACACCCTCAAGCTCACCGCCGCTCAGGTGAACAACGCCGCCGGCCGTATCGCCAGCAGCCAGGCTCTGACTGCATCGGTCACCGGGCTGGATCAACAGCAAGGGGAGTTGTTCAGCAACACCAGCGTCAGCCTGGACATGAACCAGGGCCAGTTGAACAACCAGGGCGGCCTGATCAACGCCCCGGGCCTGTTGCTGCTGAGCAACCTCAAGGACGTCAACAACCAGGGCGGTGAAATTTCCAGCCGGCTAGCGTTCACCCTGGCGGCGCGGAATCTCGATAACAGCGGCGGCAAACTGCTCAGCAATCAAGGCCTGGTCCTGAGGACAGCCCAGGCCCTGAACAACGCCAAAGGGATCATCTCGGCCGCGTCCGTGGACAGCCACAGCGCCAGCCTGGATAACAGCGATGGCCTGGTCAGCAGTCTCGATCAGCTCGATTTGAACGTAGATGCACTGCTCGACAACCAGCGCGGTTCGCTGATCGCCGACGGCGCGCTGACATTGAACGCTGATCGCCTGGACAACCGTGCCGCCAACATCGCCGGCAAAGCCGGGCTCAACGCTACCGTCACCGCGCTGGATAACCGTCAAGGCACGCTGGTCAGCACCACGGACCTGACGTTGCAAGCGTCGAGCCTGGACAACCGCCAGGCCGGTTTGATCGGTGCTACAAAAGCGCTGGATCTCAACGTTGACGACCTCGACAACCGTGGCGGCGAGCTGAGCGGTAACACTGGCGTCACACTGGTGAGCAAAAACCTCGACAACAGCGACAGCGGCCAAATATTCGCCGGGCAAAGCCTGAAGCTCACCGTGGACAAGCTGCTCAACCGGACCAAAGGCCTGCTCAGTGCCAAGACCCAATTGAGCCTCGACGGCGGTTCCCTGGACAACAGCGGCGGCTATCTGGTCAGCCAGCAGAACCAACGCATCGACCTCAGTGGCGACCTGATCAACACCCAGGGCCAACTCAGCAGTGAAGGTACCCTCGACGTCAGCGCCGCCAACCTGAGCAACAGCGGCGGCAGCCTGTCCAGCGCCGCCAACCTCACCGTTAAAAGCCTGGGCCGCCTCGACAACCAGGGCGGCGAACTGGTGACCGACGGCGCGTTGTCGCTCAGCAGCACGGCCCTGGACAACCGTCAGCAAGGCAGTATCAGCGGCAAAGGCGCGGTCAACGTCGCCACCGGCGCGTTCGACAACAGCCAGAATGGACGCCTCAACAGTGGCAGCACGCTGAACCTCAAGGCGGCCCAGGTCACCAACCAGGATGGCGGCCGCATCGGCAGCCAGGGCGCGTTGACTGCCTCGGTTTCCGGCCTGGATCAACAGGGCGGGCAGTTGTTCAGCAACACCTCGCTGAGCCTGGACTTGAACAACGGCCAGCTCAACAACCAGAACGGCCTGATCAACGCCCCCGGTACGTTGCTGCTGAAAAACCTCCTCGGCGTGAACAACCAGGGCGGTGAAATCTCCAGCGCCCAAGCCTTCACCCTGGCGGCACAAAACCTCACCAACGACAACGGCAAAGTGCTGAGTAGCCAAAGCCTGACCCTGCGCATCGCCCAGGCGCTGAACAACGTCAAAGGCCTGATCGGCGCGGCAACCGTCGATGCCCACGCCCAGAGCCTGAACAACAACGGGGGTGTCCTCACCAGCCGCGGCAACCTCGTCCTGGCGATCGATCAGCAACTGGATAACCAGGCCCAAGGTCTCATCAGCGCCGCGCAATTGCTCACGCTCAACAGCGGCGATTTGAACAACCAGGGCGGCAGCGTGTTGGCCGGCGGTGCCTTGCTGCTCAACGCCATGGCGCTCAACAACAGCGCCAACGGCCTGATCAATGCCCAGGGTGACCTCACGCTCACTGCCAACGCGCTGGACTCCAGCGATGGCGGCGAAGTGTCGGCCAAGGGCGATATGAACCTGACCCTGGCCGCGCTCAGCCAAAACGGTGGACGTCTACTGGGCGAGCAAGCCGTGACGCTGAACCTCGGCGGTCATGACCTGAACAATCGCAACGGCCTGATCACTGCCAAAGGTTTGCTGACCGTCAACGGCCTGCGCAACCTTGATAACCAGGGTGGCGAAATCTCCAGCAGCCAGAGCCTCAACCTCAGCGGCCAGACGATCGATAACAGCGGCGGCAAGCTGATCAGCAGTCAGAACCTGAGCCTTGATGGCGATAGCCTGGTCAACCAGAACGGCTTGATCTCTGGATGGCAAGACTTGCAGGTCAGTGGCAGCAGCCTGGACAACCGCAACAACGGCACGCTCTCCAGCCGCAATGGCGACGTTGGCGTGACCCTCAGCGGGGCTCTGCTCAACAGCGCTGCCGGTGCCCTGGTCGGCCAGAAAAAACTCACTGTCAGCGCCGCCAGCCTGGATAACCGGGGCGGGATTCTGTCCAGCGGTGGCGACCAGACCCTGACCGTCACTGGCGGTTTGCTGAACAACGCCCAAGGCGGCTTGATCGACAGCGGCGCCATTCTGGTCATGAAGGCCATGACCCTGGGCAATGCCGGCGGCACCGTCAATGCACAAAAAGCCTTGAGCTTCACCGGCACCAGCCTGGACAACAGCGGTGGCAACCTGATCGGTAATGCCGCCGTGACCCTCAACCTCAAGGGGGCCCTGGACAACCACGGCGCCAAGCTTGCCAGCGCTGGTCCGTTGACGGTTAAAGATGCGACCGCGATCAACAACCAAGGCGGTCAATTGGTCAGCCAGGGCGAAATGACCCTGGGCACCGGCACCCTGGACAACAGCCATACCGGCACTGTCGCCGCGAAAAATGCGCTGACGGTCACTGCCTCCGGAGCCGTGCAGAACCATACCAACGGGCTGATCTACAGCCAGACGGCGGACGTTGAACTCAATGCCGCGAGCCTTGCCAACGGCCAAGGCGAGATGCAAGGCCAGACGGGTGTGAGTCTTGAATTGCGCGCGGACCTGGACAACCAGGGCGGCAAACTCATCGCCCAAACCGGCGATGTCAACGTGACCGCGGCCAACATCGATAACCGTGGCGGCACCCTCGCCAGCCTCAAGGGCGCCCTTGAGGCGAGAACCGTGGGGGTGCTGCGTAACGGCTTCGATGTGAACGACAAGGGCGGTGTGATTCAAGGCCAACGCCTTGACCTGCGCGCCTTGGCCGGACTGAACAACAACGGTGGCCGGATTGCCGCGCAGACGGGCGATATCGTCATCGACACCGCCGGCCTGAACAACCGCAGTGGCGGTCTCTATGCCTCTGGGCTGATCAAGGTCTCCGGCACCGGTGCCAGCCTAGACAACACCGCCGGCCAGATCGCCGGCAACGCCATCAATTTGGACCTGGACGGCGCCCTGACCAACCGTGGCGGCATTCTGGAAAGCGACAGCACCTTGGTGGTGAGCGCCGCCAGCCTCGATAACCAGACCGGCCAACTGCGAGCCCTTGGGGTAACGGGTAAAACCGACTTCCAGATCGGCAGCCTCTTCGACAACCGCAATGGCAAGCTGGAAAGCGTCAACAGTAACCTGACCCTGTCCGCCAACAGCTTCCTCAATGGCGGCGGCCAATTACTGCATCTGGGCGACGGCACGTTCGACATCTCCCTGGCCAACGTCACCGGCGCCGGCGGCGACATCGTCACCCGTGGCGGCCTGACGCTCAAGGCCGACACCTGGACCAACACCAGCGCCATCCAGGCCGGACGGCTGACGGTCGACGTCAACAATTTCACCCAGACCGAGACTGGGCAACTGCTGGCCTCGACGCAGTTGGAGGGTAAAGGCGGGAACTGGGTTAACAACGGGTTGATTGCCAGTGATGGTGGCCTGGGCTTGCAGTTGACTGGGCGGTATAGCGGCAATGGCCGGGTCACCAGCCTGGGTGACATGACGGTAGATGCCGCTGCGATCGACTTGAGTAGTGTGGCCAGTATCACCGGCGGCGGGACCACGACGATCGGTGGGCGCGGTGGCCTGGGCAGCCTGAACAATTACGGGCGGCTGACATCGGCGGGTGCGTTGAATATCACTGCGGGCACCATTAATAACTATGGGACGGTTGCCGGTGCAGATGGTTTGAAACTGACGGCTTCGACCTTGCTGAACGATCAAGGTGGGTTTTTGTTCAGTGGGGCGGACATGAAATTGCGGGTGGGGAGTTTTACCAACCGTAAGTCGGATGTTTATGCCCTAGAGAACATTGATGTAGCGCGCAATGACCTGGGGGGACGGTCGGCGTTGATGGAGAATGATTCGGGCACCATGGAGAGTGGGCGGGATTTTTCAATTAATGCGGATTCGATTATTAATAAGCGCGGGGATTTTAAGACTGAGGCGGAGTTGTATTCGTCGTCGATAGGGTTCGGCTGCTACAGTTGTGACGCTCTTCCTCAATATTTTATGGATGAGCGGCAACCTGACTCGTATTATGTATATGAACAAAAATATCGTGTATCGCTTTCGGGGGACCTCAGTTCTAAAGCAGCTTCGTTGAGCTCATCTGGAAATATGAGCATTAAAGGTGGATCATTTTTAAACTCGAATTCATCTGTTTCTGCGGCAGGTAATGTAGATATTTCTGTGGGCGGTTTTGAAAATTCGGGATCTGCTTTAGGTGATTATGTAAGTAGAGAATTTATTGCGTATTCCAATCCTACTTATCAGGATATGGCTGCGCTCGTAAAATACAATATATACAATGATGCTGGCTACAATGAGGGTATGCGTTTCTGGAATTCATCAGGTATTGAGTCGACTACCTATACCCAAATAGGTCGAGACGGAGGTAAGCCGAACGAATCAGAATATTGGCAACGATTTGGTCCGATCGCTATAAATATCGGTATGCTTGTGGAAAGGGTTCGTACCGAAATTAAGTTTACGGAGTCTCAATATTCGACCGGTACACGAATGGCGGTGCCTGACTTCATAAAAAACTCTACTCCATTCAATCAAGTCGTTGTCTCGTCTACCTCGTCCGATAGTTTGGTTCCAGCTATCATCCAAGCCGGCGGCAACGTCTCCATTACCGCAACAAACAAAATCACCAACGGTGTGGAGCGCCCATTCTCCACCGGCATAACAACGTCGTCCCGCAACACCACAACCGCCGCCGCAGGATCAGGCAAAACCACGGTCGTGACCCTGAACAGCCAACTCCCACCGGACTTGGCCCAACAACAAATAAACCCCCTGACACTCCCCGGTTTCAGCCTCCCCACCGGGCAAAACGGCCTGTTCCGGCTGAGCGGGCAGGGCGCCAGCGACGCGTCAGTGTCCCAGACGCCGGCCGTGTCGCAGAATTGGACAATCGGCGGCGCCAGCGTGAGCGCATCGAATCGATCCACCGCCGCCCCGACCGCCAATGTGCGCGACATCCAGATCGCCGATGCCACCCAGGTTTCCACCGCCGAACGACAGGTGCAACTGCTGAATCGTGAAAACGGCGGCGTTACGGCTGGCGCGTCCGCCATTCAGGTCACCGCTCCAACGGACTCGTCCACAGGCACGCCGCAACTGCCAGGGCGTTCCCTTGACGGCACCATCACCCGTGGCGTCGACATTGCACTGGACACTTCGAGCACGCCGCCGATCGGCGTAAGTCGTCCAACCGACGCCTCGGTAAGCGCGCCAGCGCCTGTCAACGGCCAAACGGTGGCACGGGTAACGGGCCTGCCAAGCACGACGGTTGCCTCGACGCCACATAAATACTTGATCGAGACCAACCCGGTCCTTACCGACCTCAAGTCATTCACCAGCTCGGATTATTTGCTGACGAAACTCGGCTACGACGCCGACACCAGCGCCAAGCGCCTGGGCGATGGCTTGTTTGAACAACGTCTGATCCAGCAAGCCGTCGTCGCCCGCACCGGCCAACGCTTCATCGACGGCCAAACCTCCGACGAGGCGATGTTCAAGTACCTGATGAATAACGCCATCGCCAGCAAGGACGCCCTCAACCTGTCGGTAGGCGTCACCCTCACCGCCCAACAAGTCGCCGCCCTGACCCACGACATCGTCTGGCTCGAAGAGCACGAAGTGAACGGTGAAAAGGTGCTGGTGCCGGTGCTGTACTTGGCCCAGGCCAATAATCGCCTGGCGCCTAATGGTGCGTTGATTGCTGGTCAGAACGTTACGTTGATTGCCGGCAAGGATCTAGAGAACGCCGGTACGCTTCGGGCTACGAATAACCTCTCCGCATCCGCTGGCGAGAACCTGACCAACAGCGGATTGATTGAAGCCGGAAACCGTCTCGACCTACTGGCCGGCAACAACATCGTCAATAAATCCGGCGGCATCATCGCCGGCCGTGACATCAGCATGAATGCGGTAGTTGGTGACGTAATCAACGAGCGCACGTTGACCACGGCAACTGTCAGCAATAAGGGCTACACCCAGCAGCAGGACTACGCGGATAACACCTCGCGTATCGAGGCGGCCAACGACCTGACCATGGGCGTCGGTAGAGACGTCAATAGCGTTGGCAGCGTCATGGTCAGCGGACGCGACACCCAAATCAATGCAGGGCGGGATGTCAATATCGTTTCCGCGCAACAACAGACCGCTAACACCGGTGGCACCCGTAGAAGTTCGATCACTCAATTGGGCTCGGAGGTGGATGCGGGGCGCGACGTTGTTGTGAATGCCGGTCGAGACTTCAACGCCATCGCGAGCCAGATCAGTTCTGATCGCGATGTAGCGCTGGCCGCCGACGAGAACATGACAATCTCCTCCGGCGCCAACGAAACCCACTCTTACTACAAGTCGAAAAAGGTCACGGCCCAAGAGGACCACGTCAAACAGATCGGCAGCGCTATCAGTGCTGGAGGCGACGTGAGGTTGGATGCCGGGAAGGATATGGCGCTTATCTCCAGCCGTATCAACGCCGGTGATGAAGCTTATCTGGTGGCTGGAGAAAGCCTGGCGCTTCTGGCCGCGCAGGACAGCGATTATTCGCTGTATGACAAAAAGAAGAAGGGGAGCTGGGGGAAGAAACAGCTCCGGCGTGATGAGCTCACCAAAGTAACCCATGTAGGTAGTCAGATCTCCACGGGAGGAGATCTGACGCTGCTGAGTGGGGATCACCAGCTTTATCAGGCTGCCAAGCTGAACAGCGGCAATGATTTGACGCTGCAGAGCGGTGGTTCGATTACCTTCGAGGGCGTCAAGGATCTGAGCCAGGAAAGTCATACGAAGAGTGATACCAGCCTGACTTGGAACTCGATGAAGGGTAAAGGCCACACTGATGAAACGTTGCGCCAAACCCAACTGGTAGCTCAAGGCGAACTAGTCATTCAAGCCGTCAACGGCTTGCACATCGACATCAAGCAAATTAACCAGAAAACAGTCAGCCAGACTATCGACACCATGGTCAAGGCCGACCCGCAATTGGCTTGGCTCAAGGAGGCCGAACAACGTGGTGATGTAGATTGGCAGCTGATTAAGGAAACCCATGAGTCGTTCAAATACAGCAGCTCAAGCCTCGGTCAGGGGGCGATGCTGGCGATAATTATTGTCGTTACCGTCTTAACGGCAGGTGCTGGTACTGCTGGTGTTGGTGCATTAGGAGCTACAGCTGGGGCTTCGGCTCAAACTGCCGCACTTGCAGCAGGTCTTAGCGAGGCGACTGCGGCTACCATCGCCGCCGCTGCGAGCGCGGCAACTTCAGCCGCTATTTCAGGAGCCATATCGCAAGCCGCTATAAGCGTGATTAACAATAAAGGCGATTTGGGCGCCGTACTTAAGGATGTTACGTCAGCTGAGAGTATGAAAGGCTACTTAATCAATGGAATCGCGGCAGGCTTTGCTACCGGAGTACTTGATAGGGCCTTTGGAGTTTCATCTGCGGATGCAAGTAAGGCGACCCATGGTTTTGAACTCGGGAATCTGGATGGTTTTACCAAATTTGCTAGCTACACCTTGGCCCAAAACAGTTTCAACACAGTAACCAGCACAGCGATAAACGGCGGCAGTCTCAAAGATAATCTCGCCCAAATGGCTATCAGCTCCGCTGCGGATGTTTTGAGTGCGGGGATATATAACAAGCTCGGCACGCAACTGGAGTATTCAGGGCTTCCCGCCAAAGTGGGGGCGCATGCCCTGGTGGGTGGTTTGATTGCTGAACTCGCGGGTGGCGATTTTAGAACTGGAGCTTTGGCCGCCGGGGCTAACGAAGCCTTTGTTTCCTTGGTAGGCGACAAGATTTTTGCTGGGAACTCACACGACCAATTGTTGGCTATGACGTCCCAATTGATTGGTTTAACGGTTGCGGCGGCGGCGGGTGGATCGGATAAGGATCAGGCTGTCGCAGCGTGGGTTGCGCAGCAGGCGACCAAATTCAACTATTTGGAGCATGGTGAAAGACAACTGTTCGTGAAGGATATGAGCGGGTGCGGCACCGATGATGTCTGCACCAAAAAACGCTGGGAGGAAGGGAAGTATAACGAAGACAGCTTGGCCAACATCGCGTATGCAGAGGAAATTGCAGGATCGATGCGTGCGCAGGAAACACGTGATCGGGTGATGGATTCTGTGGATTCGATTCTGGCAATGCCCTGTCAGAATGATACGTGTGAGGTCTATAAGGCTATCCTCGTTAATCGATCATTGAAGGTCGTCGAGTATTTGACGGAGGTGATTGGGGATTGGGGGCCGACGCTGGACCGGCTAGCGTTGATGGGGGGCGCCGCAGCGGGGGCTGGCAGCATTAGAAACAATGTACGGGCTGTCGAGTCAAGATTGAAAAATGCCTACGAGCTAGTGAACAATGGTGGAAAGGGCATTCCAAGCATTGAGCGCGGTATGGAGATAATGGAGTTGTTTAGCTCCTCCAGCCCTCGGAATGGTATACAAATTGGCAATCGCTCTCTTATCGAAGTTCCAAACCCCGGGAATGCGAAAATATTTTCTGGTGCAACCGATATAGAAATTAAGCAGTATTTTTCAGAGCTGACAGGTTCACCTAATTTACCTGCTCCTCGTGTTATCCCTGGGAAGGGGAATATATACGTGGTTAACACTCCTGGAGGGAATTTTACTCTTCGTAATTTCGCATCTTCAACCGGGCAAACGGGGCCTGCATGGACCATAGATATTCCCAAGGCTGTGACAGGTACAACGTATAATCCGGAAATAAAATTTCTGATTGGAGGTAAATAATGACTGTGGATTTTATTGAAAAAATAGTGCGTGACTCCTTCGGTTTGGGGTTGATCGCTATCTTTAGTTCTATCGGGTCGTGGCGTCCTGAGTTGTCTTTCGATCAGCGAAGAGATGAGTTTTTTTTCGTGATTGAGAGTTTATTGAATGATGGAAGAATAAAATTTATCGCCCCGGGTGCAGATTGTTATATTTCGCCGGATAATCAGAATCCTAGGTTTTCTGTTGCTGATAGCGCGGCGCATTGGAATTTGGAAGCGGGGAAAATAGTTTCTTATTTGAAAGGCAGGTGGCCTAAAGATGTTGTAAGTGATAGTGATGAGGATCTAACTTTTTATTTTTATGAGGTTCCTGGTGTGATTTGGGTAGATGATAAAGGGAATTATTTTTCGTCATGAAGAAAAGGAGAGTGACTAGTGAAAAGTAATGACCGAAAAGGGATTTATTTTTAAATGCTCTGCTACGCTGAAAGCTTCCACGGATGGAGGATCCTTATATGACCAGAATGTTTTACCGGGGGCGACCGATAGTTGAGTCGGTAAAATAAATCTGAGAATCATCTGACCGGCCTCCCCACCTCACAGAGGTGGCGCAAAATTCAAGGTGCGAACTTAGACTTTTGCTGAGGAGGCCGTGATGAAATTCTGTGGCATAGATCTGCATTCGAACAACAGCGTTGT
>NZ_FOVS01000057.1:0-16180 GCF_900115235.1 Pseudomonas sp. NFACC24-1 | reverse complement strand
TCAACCATGTCAGCCTTGTTCAGGAAGACAACGATGTACGGAACGCCTACCTGACGGGACAGCAGGATGTGCTCACGGGTTTGTGGCATCGGACCATCAGCGGCCGAGCAAACCAGGATCGCGCCGTCCATCTGGGCAGCACCGGTGATCATGTTTTTTACGTAGTCGGCGTGACCTGGGCAGTCAACGTGTGCGTAGTGACGCACGGCCGAATCGTATTCAACGTGAGCGGTGTTGATGGTGATACCACGAGCTTTCTCTTCCGGGGCGCTGTCGATCTTGTCGAAGTCAACCTTGGCCGAACCGAAAACTTCGGAGCAGACACGGGTCAGAGCAGCGGTCAGCGTGGTTTTACCGTGGTCAACGTGACCGATGGTGCCAACGTTGACGTGCGGTTTGTTCCGTTCAAATTTTTCTTTAGCCACGACAATTAACTCCTAGCTTAAAGGGGCTGAATCAGCCTTGCTTTTTGGTAACAGTCTCGACGATATGCGACGGAGCTGTATTGTATTTTTTGAATTCCATAGAGTAGCTTGCGCGACCCTGAGACATGGAACGAACGTCGGTTGCGTAACCGAACATCTCGCCCAACGGCACCTCGGCACGAATCACTTTGCCGGAAACCGTATCTTCCATACCCAGAATCATGCCACGACGACGGTTAAGGTCGCCCATGACATCACCCATGTAGTCTTCAGGCGTAACGACTTCCACCGCCATGATCGGCTCAAGCAACTCACCGCCACCCTTCTGGGCCAGCTGCTTGGTTGCCATGGAGGCAGCCACCTTAAACGCCATCTCGTTGGAGTCGACGTCATGGTAAGAACCATCGAACACAGTCGCCTTCAGGCCGATCAGCGGATACCCGGCGACAACGCCGTTCTTCATCTGCTCTTCGATACCCTTCTGGATCGCCGGGATGTATTCCTTAGGAACCACACCACCTACGACTTCGTTCAGGAATTGCAGACCTTCCTGACCTTCGTCAGCCGGTGCAAAACGGATCCAGCAGTGACCGAACTGGCCACGACCACCGGATTGGCGAACGAACTTGCCTTCGATTTCACAGCTCTTCGTGATGCGCTCACGATAGGAAACCTGAGGCTTACCAATGTTGGCTTCGACGTTGAACTCACGGCGCATCCGGTCAACCAGGATGTCCAGGTGCAACTCACCCATGCCGGAGATGATCGTTTGACCAGTCTCTTCATCGGTCTTGACGCGGAAAGACGGGTCTTCCTGAGCAAGCTTGCCCAGAGCGATACCCATTTTTTCCTGGTCGTCCTTGGTCTTAGGCTCAACGGCAACCGAAATAACCGGCTCCGGGAAGTCCATGCGAACCAGGATGATTGGCTTGTCAGCGTTGCACAAAGTTTCACCGGTGGTGACGTCCTTCATGCCGATCAAGGCCGCGATGTCGCCAGCGCGCACTTCCTTGATTTCTTCACGGGCGTTTGCGTGCATCTGCACCATACGACCCACACGCTCTTTCTTGCCTTTTACCGAGTTGATCACGCCGTCGCCGGAGGCCAACACGCCCGAGTAAACTCGAACAAAGGTCAAGGTACCCACGAATGGGTCGGTAGCGATCTTGAACGCCAAAGCCGCGAACGGCTCGTCGTCACTTGCGTGACGCTCCATTTCCTCTTCCTCGTTATCCGGGTTGGAACCCTTGATAGCAGGAATGTCGGTTGGAGCAGGCAGGAAGTCGATAACGGCGTCGAGAACCAGGGGAACACCCTTGTTCTTGAAGGAAGAACCGCAAACAGCCAGAACGATCTCACCAGCGATAGTACGCTGACGCAGAGCGGCCTTGATTTCCTCGTTGGTGAGCTCTTCACCTTCGAGGTACTTGTTCATCAGCTCTTCGCTGGCTTCGGCCGCAGCCTCAACCATGTTGCTGCGCCATTGCTCGGCTTCTTCCAACAGTTCGGCAGGAATGTCCTTGCGAACAGGGACCATGCCCTTGTCGGAATCGTTCCAGTAGACAGCTTGCATGTTGATCAGATCGATCTGACCCTGGAAGTTGTCTTCGGAACCGATAGCCAGCTGGATCGGCACCGGAGTGTGACCCAGGCGCTGCTTGATCTGAGCGATCACGCGCAGGAAGTTGGCACCAGCACGGTCCATCTTGTTTACATAAACAAGACGTGGAACGCCGTATTTGTTGGCCTGACGCCATACGGTTTCCGACTGAGGCTCAACACCCGAAGTACCACAGAACACAACGACAGCGCCGTCGAGTACGCGCAGGGAACGTTCAACTTCGATGGTGAAGTCTACGTGGCCCGGGGTATCGATAACGTTGAAGCGGTGCTCGTGCGGGTACTGCTTCTCGGAACCTTTCCAGAAGGCGGTGATAGCAGCAGAAGTAATGGTAATACCACGCTCCTGCTCCTGCACCATCCAGTCTGTGGTCGCGGCGCCATCATGCACCTCGCCCATTTTGTGACTCTTGCCGGTGTAAAAAAGGACGCGCTCGGTGGTGGTGGTTTTACCAGCATCCACGTGAGCAACGATACCGATGTTACGGTAGCGGTTAATCGGTGTAGTACGAGCCATAAAGCCCTCGCAAATTGAGTGACGCTAAAATTAGAAGCGGTAGTGCGAGAAAGCCTTGTTGGCTTCAGCCATACGGTGCACGTCTTCACGCTTCTTAACTGCAGCACCTTTACCTTCAGCAGCGTCCAACAGTTCACCAGCCAAACGCAGAGCCATGGACTTCTCGCCGCGCTTGCGGGCGAAGTCTACCAGCCAGCGCATTGCCAGGGCGTTACGACGGGACGGACGAACTTCGACCGGAACCTGGTAAGTAGCACCGCCTACACGGCGCGACTTCACTTCGACCAGCGGAGCGATGGCGTCGAGAGCTTTCTCGAAGATTTCCAGGGGATCGCTGTTCTTGCGTTCCTTAACTTTGTCCAGTGCGCCATAAACGATACGCTCGGCAACGGCTTTCTTGCCGCTTTCCATTACGTGGTTCATGAACTTGGCGAGAATCTGGCTTCCGTATTTCGGATCGTCCAGAATCTCACGTTTGGCTGCTACGCGACGTCTTGGCATTGATAAGCCCTCAAACGGTCTTCAGGTTAGCCCGGGACAGCGGATGCGTGCCCGACCTTACTCTTATCGACTCAATAAAATTAAAAACTGCTAAACGGCCGATTATTTCGGACGCTTGGTACCGTACTTCGAACGACCTTGGTTACGACCTTTAACGCCGGAAGTATCCAAAGAGCCGCGAACGGTGTGGTAACGAACACCTGGCAAGTCTTTTACACGACCGCCGCGGATCAGGACCACGCTGTGCTCTTGCAGGTTGTGGCCTTCACCGCCGATGTACGAGGAAACCTCGAAACCGTTGGTCAGACGCACACGGCATACTTTACGCAGTGCCGAGTTAGGTTTTTTCGGCGTGGTGGTATACACACGGGTGCATACGCCACGACGTTGCGGGCAGTTCTGCAGCGCAGGCACGTCGGATTTCTCGACGATACGCTTACGCGGCTGACGTACCAGCTGGTTGATAGTTGCCATCTACTAGCTCCACTGTTGTCTTGCGACGCTATTGTCTTACAAGAAAAGCAAAATGGCAGGAACGAATTCCCGCCAAATTTAGGGGATCAAGAGTCTAAAGAGGATCTTGTCCCCAGTCAAGGCAAGGCCCCGACCTCCCCGCCCGCCGGATCTCGACAATTTGTCTCGATCCGCCGAACGGAGCGACCAGGGCCTGGCACTCAATTACCGCAGAACTCAGTTACCACTCGAGTTCAGCGCTTCGGTCAGTGCAGCTTCCACTTCACTGGCGCTTACGCGCAACGGCTTGTCGGCATCACGGCGACGCTTGCGCTCGCTGTGATAGGCCAAACCGGTACCGGCCGGGATCAGACGACCCACGACCACGTTTTCTTTCAGGCCGCGCAGATAATCGCGCTTGCCGGTTACCGCCGCTTCGGTCAGTACACGGGTGGTTTCCTGGAAGGAAGCCGCCGAGATGAACGATTCGGTGGACAACGACGCCTTGGTGATACCCAGCAGCACGCGAGTGAACTTGGAGACAAACTTGTCTTCGGTCGCCAGGCGCTCGTTTTCCACCAGTACGTGAGTCAGTTCCATCTGGTCGCCCTTGATGAAACTCGAGTCGCCAGATTCAGCGATCTCGACCTTACGCAGCATCTGACGCAGGATGGTCTCGATGTGCTTGTCGTTGATCTTCACGCCTTGCAGACGGTAAACGTCCTGGATCTCGTTCACGATGTACTTGGCCAGCGCACTCACACCCAGCAGACGCAGGATATCGTGTGGATCGCTCGGACCGTCCGAGATAACTTCGCCGCGGTTTACCTGTTCGCCTTCGAAGACGTTCAGGTGACGCCACTTCGGAATCAGCTCTTCGTACGGATCGCTACCGTCGTTCGGTGTAATGACCAGGCGGCGCTTGCCCTTGGTCTCTTTACCGAACGCGATGGTGCCGCTGACTTCAGCCAGAATCGAGGCTTCTTTCGGACGACGGGCTTCGAACAAGTCGGCAACACGCGGCAGACCACCGGTGATGTCGCGGGTTTTCGAAGTTTCCTGCGGGATACGGGCGATAACATCACCGATCGCGATCCGCGCACCGTCCGCAACACCGACCAGGGCGTTGGCTGGCAGGAAGTACTGAGCGATTACGTCAGTGCCTGGCAGCAACAGATCCTTGCCGTTGTCGTCGACCATCTTCACGGCCGGACGGATATCCTTGCCGGCAGCTGGACGATCCTTTGGATCGAGCACTTCAATGTTGGTCATACCGGTCAATTCGTCGGTCTGACGCTTGATCGTGATGCCTTCTTCCATGCCCACGTAGGTCACGGTACCTTTCATCTCGGTCACGATCGGGTGGGTGTGCGGGTCCCACTTGGCCACAATGGCGCCAGCGTCGACCTTGTCACCTTCCTTGACCGAAATCACAGCACCGTACGGCAGCTTGTAGCGCTCGCGCTCGCGACCGAAGTCGTCAGCGATGGCCAGCTCACCGGAGCGGGATACCGCAACCAGGTGACCGTCCACGCGCTCTACGTGCTTGAGGTTGTGCAGGCGGACAGTACCGCCATTCTTCACCTGGACGCTGTCAGCCGCGGAGGTCCGGCTTGCCGCACCACCGATGTGGAACGTACGCATCGTCAGCTGTGTACCCGGCTCACCGATGGACTGGGCCGCGATAACGCCGACCGACTCACCGATGTTCACCTGATGACCACGAGCCAGGTCGCGACCGTAGCACTTGGCGCAGATGCCATAGCGGGTTTCGCAGCTGATCGGCGAACGTACGATCACTTCGTCGATGCTGTTGAGTTCGATGAACTCGACCCACTTCTCGTCTACCAAGGTGCCAGCAGGAACGATCACGTCCTCGGTACCCGGCTTGAATACGTCACGGGCGATGACACGACCCAATACGCGTTCACCCAACGGCTCTACAACGTCACCGCCTTCAATGTGCGGCGTCATGACCAGGCCATGTTCTGTGCCGCAATCGATCTCGGTCACGACCAGATCCTGGGCAACGTCTACCAGACGACGAGTCAGGTAACCGGAGTTCGCGGTTTTCAACGCGGTATCCGCAAGACCCTTACGAGCACCGTGAGTGGAGATGAAGTACTGGAGTACGCTCAAGCCTTCACGGAAGTTCGCAGTAATCGGGGTCTCGATGATGGAGCCGTCCGGCTTGGCCATCAGGCCACGCATACCGGCGAGCTGACGGATCTGCGCAGCAGAACCCCGTGCGCCCGAGTCGGCCATCATGTACATCGAGTTGAACGATTCCTGGTCGACTTCGTTGCCATGACGGTCGATGACCTTCTCTTTCGAGAGGTTGGCCATCATCGCCTTGGATACTTCGTCGTTCGCCTTGGACCAGAGGTCGATCACCTTGTTGTACTTCTCGCCCTGGGTTACCAGGCCGGAGGCGTACTGGCTTTCGATCTCTTTCACTTCTTCGGTGGCAGCACCGATGATGCGGGCTTTTTCATCCGGGATAACGAAGTCGTTAACGCCGATGGAAACGCCGGAAATGGTCGAATAGGCAAAACCGGTGTACATCAACTGGTCAGCGAAGATCACGGTCTCTTTCAGACCAACCACGCGGTAGCACTGGTTGATCAGCTTGGAGATCGCCTTTTTCTTCATCGGCAGGTTGACGACATCGAAGGACAGGCCTTTTGGCACAACCTGGAACAACAGCGCACGGCCGACGGTGGTGTCGACGATACGGGTGTTGGTCACGCTGCCGCCATCACGGTCGTTCACGGTTTCGTTGATCCGCACCTTGACCTTGGCATGCAGTGCGGCTTCGCCGGCACGGAACACACGGTCAACTTCCTGCAGATCCGCGAACACACGACCTTCGCCCTTGGCGTTGATCGCTTCGCGAGTCATGTAGTACAGACCCAATACAACGTCCTGCGACGGAACGATGATTGGCTCACCGTTGGCTGGCGACAGGATGTTGTTAGTCGACATCATCAACGCGCGCGCTTCGAGCTGGGCTTCCAGCGTCAGCGGCACGTGCACGGCCATTTGGTCGCCGTCGAAGTCGGCGTTGTACGCAGCACAGACCAGCGGGTGCAGCTGGATAGCCTTACCTTCGATCAGTACCGGTTCAAACGCCTGGATACCCAGACGGTGAAGGGTCGGTGCACGGTTGAGCAATACTGGGTGTTCGCGAATCACTTCGGCGAGAACGTCCCAGACCTCTGGCAGCTCGCGCTCGACCATTTTCTTGGCCGCTTTGATGGTGGTAGCGAGACCACGCATTTCCAGCTTGCCGAAAATGAACGGCTTGAACAGTTCCAAGGCCATTTTCTTAGGCAGACCGCACTGGTGCAGACGCAGGGTCGGGCCTACGGTAATAACCGAACGACCGGAGTAGTCAACACGCTTACCGAGCAAGTTCTGACGGAAACGACCCTGCTTACCCTTGATCATGTCAGCCAGGGATTTCAGAGGACGCTTGTTGGAACCGGTGATAGCGCGACCACGACGACCGTTGTCGAGCAGTGCATCGACAGCTTCCTGCAACATACGCTTTTCGTTACGCACGATGATGTCCGGAGCGGACAGATCAAGCAGGCGCTTCAAGCGGTTGTTACGGTTGATCACTCGACGATACAAGTCGTTGAGGTCGGAAGTCGCGAAACGACCGCCATCGAGCGGAACCAGTGGACGCAGGTCTGGCGGCAGTACCGGCAGAACGGTCAGCACCATCCACTCTGGCAGGTTGCCGGAACCCTGGAAGGCTTCCATCAACTTCAGACGCTTGGACAGCTTCTTGATCTTGGTTTCGGAGTTGGTTTGCGGAATTTCTTCGCGCAGGCGGCCAATCTCGTGCTCCAGGTCGATAGCGTGCAGCAGTTCGCGGACAGCTTCGGCACCCATGCGGGCATCGAAATCGTCGCCGAACTCTTCCAGCGCTTCGAAGTACTGCTCATCGTTGAGCAACTGACCTTTTTCAAGGGTGGTCATGCCTGGATCGATAACGACGTAGCTCTCGAAGTAGAGAACGCGTTCGATATCACGCAGGGTCATGTCCATCAGCAGGCCGATACGGGACGGCAGCGATTTCAGGAACCAGATGTGGGCAACCGGCGAGGCCAGCTCGATGTGCGCCATGCGCTCACGACGAACTTTTGCCAGCGCAACTTCAACGCCGCACTTCTCGCAGATCACACCACGGTGCTTCAAGCGCTTGTACTTACCGCACAGGCACTCGTAATCCTTGACCGGGCCAAAGATCTTGGCGCAGAACAGGCCGTCACGCTCAGGTTTGAACGTACGGTAGTTGATGGTTTCCGGCTTTTTAACTTCACCGAACGACCACGAACGGATCATCTCAGGCGAGGCCAATCCAATACGGATGGCGTCGAACTCTTCGACTTGACCCTGGTTTTTCAGCAAATTCAGTAGGTCTTTCAAGGCCTTTCCTCCTGGCGGAGCAGAGAGCGGGCAAAACAGCCCCGCTCTCGATTCGCGTCACGTGTTATTCGGTTTCCAGATCGATATCGATGCCGAGGGAACGAATTTCCTTGATCAACACGTTGAAAGACTCGGGCATGCCCGGCTCCATACGGTGATCGCCGTCCACGATGTTTTTGTACATCTTGGTCCGGCCGTTCACATCGTCCGACTTCACTGTGAGCATTTCTTGCAGAGTGTATGCAGCACCGTACGCTTCCAGTGCCCAGACCTCCATCTCCCCGAAACGCTGACCACCGAACTGCGCCTTACCACCCAGCGGCTGCTGGGTAACCAGGCTGTAAGAACCGGTAGAACGAGCGTGCATCTTGTCGTCTACCAAGTGGTTCAGCTTCAGCATGTACATGTAGCCAACGGTAACCGGGCGCTCGAACTTGTTGCCGGTACGGCCGTCGAACAGCTGCATCTGGCCGCTTTCCGGCAGGTCTGCCAGTTTCAGCATGGCCTTGATTTCGCTTTCCTTGGCACCGTCGAACACCGGAGTAGCCATTGGAACGCCGCCGCGCAGGTTCTTCGCCAGATCCAGGATTTCCTGGTCGGAGAAAGTGTCCAGCTCTTCGTTGCGTCCGCCGATCTCGTTGTAGATCTCGTGCAGGAACTTACGCAGGTCCGCGACCTTGCGCTGCTCTTCGATCATCCGGTTGATCTTCTCGCCCAAGCCCTTGGCCGCGAGGCCCAAGTGGGTTTCAAGGATCTGACCAACGTTCATACGCGAAGGTACGCCCAACGGGTTGAGGACCACATCGACCGGGGTGCCATTGGCATCGTGCGGCATGTCTTCAACCGGCATGATCACGGAGACCACACCCTTGTTACCGTGACGACCGGCCATCTTGTCGCCCGGCTGGATGCGACGACGGATTGCCAGGTAAACCTTGACGATTTTCAGCACGCCTGGAGCCAGGTCATCGCCTTGCTGCAGTTTGCGCTTCTTGTCTTCGAACTTGTCGTCCAGCAGACGGCGGCGATCAACGATATAGGCCTGGGCCTTCTCGAGCTGCTCGTTCAGAGCATCTTCAGCCATGCGCAGTTTGAACCACTGGCCATGCTCAAGACCGTCGAGGACTTCGTCGGTGATTTCCTGACCTTTCTTCAGGCCGGCGCCACCTTCGGCTTTGTGGCCGACCAGGGCGGAACGCAGACGCTCGAAAGTTGCGCCTTCGACGATACGGAACTCTTCGTTCAGGTCCTTGCGGATCTCGTCGAGTTGAGTCTTCTCGATGGACAGTGCACGAGCATCACGCTCAACGCCGTCGCGAGTGAAGACCTGTACGTCGATGACGGTACCTTTGGTGCCAGTAGGCACGCGCAGGGAAGTGTCTTTAACGTCACTGGCTTTTTCACCGAAGATGGCACGCAGCAGTTTTTCTTCCGGAGTCAGCTGGGTCTCGCCTTTCGGAGTGACCTTGCCCACCAGGATGTCGCCTGCGCCTACTTCAGCACCTACATAAACGATACCGGCTTCGTCCAGCTTGTTCAGTGCAGCTTCACCCACGTTCGGGATGTCCGCAGTGATTTCCTCTGGGCCAAGCTTGGTGTCACGGGCCACACAGGTCAGTTCCTGAATGTGGATCGTGGTGAAGCGGTCTTCCTGAACCACACGCTCGGACAGGCAGATGGAGTCTTCGAAGTTGAAGCCGTTCCATGCCATGAACGCGATGCGCATGTTCTGACCCAACGCCAGTTCACCCATATCGGTGGACGGACCGTCGGCCATGATGTCGCTGCGCTGAACCCGATCACCCTTGCTCACCAGCGGACGCTGGTTGATGCAGGTGTTCTGGTTGGAGCGGGTGTATTTGGTCAGGTTGTAGATGTCGACACCGGCTTCGCCGGTTTCAACTTCGTCATCGGCAACACGAACCACGATACGGCTGGCGTCGACGGAGTCGATCACACCACCACGACGAGCCACGACGCAAACGCCGGAGTCACGGGCAACGTTACGCTCCATGCCGGTACCAACCAGCGGCTTGTCGGCACGCAGCGTTGGTACAGCTTGACGCTGCATGTTCGAACCCATCAACGCACGGTTGGCGTCGTCGTGCTCGAGGAACGGGATCAGCGACGCTGCAACCGACACTACCTGCTTCGGCGATACGTCCATCAAGGTGACGTCTTCCGGCGCCTTGACGGTGAACTCGTTCAGGTGACGAACAGCTACCAGCTCGTCGACCAGGACCTTCTTGTCGTTCATCGTGGCCGAAGCCTGGGCGATCACGTGATCGGCTTCTTCGATGGCGGACAGGAACACGATCTCGTCGGTAACCAGGGCGTCTTTCACCACGCGGTACGGGCTCTCGAGGAAGCCGTACTGGTTGGTGCGCGCATAGGCGGCCAGGGAGTTGATCAGACCGATGTTCGGACCTTCCGGCGTTTCGATCGGGCAGACACGACCGTAGTGAGTCGGGTGTACGTCACGAACTTCGAAGCCTGCACGCTCACGGGTCAGACCGCCTGGGCCGAGTGCGGAGACACGACGCTTGTGGGTGATCTCGGACAGCGGGTTGTTCTGGTCCATGAACTGGGACAGTTGGCTCGAACCGAAGAACTCCTTCACCGCCGCAGCCACAGGCTTGGCGTTGATCAGGTCTTGCGGCATCAGGCCTTCGCTTTCAGCCATCGACAGACGTTCCTTGACCGCGCGCTCTACGCGCACCAGGCCAACACGGAACTGGTTCTCGGCCATCTCGCCTACACAGCGAACACGACGGTTACCCAGGTGGTCGATGTCATCGACGATGCCTTTGCCGTTACGGATGTCGACCAGGGTCTTGAGGACCGCAACGATGTCATCCTTGTTCAGCACGCCCGAACCTTCGATCTCGGTACGACCGATACGACGGTTGAACTTCATCCGGCCGACCGCAGACAGGTCATAGCGTTCAGGGCTGAAGAACAGGTTGTTGAACAGGGTCTCGGCCGCATCCTTGGTTGGCGGCTCGCCAGGACGCATCATGCGGTAGATTTCGACCAGGGCTTCCAGTTGGTTGCCGGTGGAGTCGATCTTCAGCGTGTCGGAGATGAACGGACCGCAGTCGATGTCGTTGGTGTACAGGGTTTCGATACGAACGACCTGGGCCTTGGCGATTTTCGCCAGGATCTCGGTGGTCAGCTCGGTATTGCACTCTGCAAGGATTTCGCCGGTGGCCGGATGCACGATGACCTTGGCCGTGGTGCGACCCAGGACGTAGTCGATCGGTACCTGAAGCTCTTTGATCCCGGCTTTTTCCAGCTGGTTGATGTGGCGAGCGGTGATACGACGACCCTGCTCGACAATAACCTTGCCTTTGTCATCCTGGATATCGAGGACAGCGATTTCACCGCGCAGGCGCTGAGGCACCAGTTCCAGGCTGAGGTTTTCACCTTGCACGTGGAAGACGTTGGTGGTGTAGAACGCGTCCAGCACTTCTTCAGTGGTATAGCCGAGCGCACGCAGCAGTACCGATGCAGGCAGCTTGCGGCGACGGTCGATACGCACGAATACGCAGTCTTTCGGGTCGAACTCGAAGTCCAGCCACGAACCGCGGTAAGGAATGATGCGCGCGGAGTAAAGCAGTTTGCCGGAGCTGTGCGTCTTGCCACGGTCGTGGTCGAAGAACACGCCCGGGGAACGGTGCAGCTGGGAAACGATTACACGCTCGGTACCGTTGATTACGAAGGTACCGTTTTCAGTCATCAGGGGGATTTCACCCATGTAGACTTCTTGCTCTTTGATGTCCTTGATCGCTTTGTTCGACGATTCTTTGTCGAAAATGATCAGGCGCACTTTTACCCGCAAAGGTACGGCGTAAGTAACACCGCGCAATACGCATTCTTTGACATCAAATGCCGGTTCGCCCAGGCGATAACCGACGTACTCCAGCGCAGCATTGCCGGAGTAGCTGATGATCGGGAAAACGGATTTGAAGGCCGCATGCAGGCCCACGTCGCGGAACTGATCTTTAGTCGCTCCCGCTTGCAAGAATTCACGATACGAATCCAGCTGGATGGCCAGGAGGTACGGCACATCCATGACGTCCGGCAACTTGCTAAAGTCCTTGCGGATACGTTTTTTCTCAGTATATGAGTAAGCCATCAGCGTTCCCCAGCTTGGTCACCTGCTTGTTTGGCCCCTCCCGACGGGAGCAGCCAGAAAATCGTGCAAACCCCATGGTTTGCGCCACCACATCGGGTGGTTACAGCTCGCTATCGGCACCGACCCAGTCGGCTGCCAATAACGGAAAAAGGCCGGTGGCAAGAGCCACCAGCCATCAGCCTGTCGCTTAACGCTCGGGCTGGAGACGCAAAGTCGATGCTTACTTCAGCTCGACTTTAGCGCCTGCTTCTTCCAGAGCGGCCTTGGCTTTGTCAGCTGCGTCTTTGGCAACAGCTTCCAGAACCATGGCAGGAGCGCCGTCAACTACAGCCTTGGCTTCTTTCAGGCCCAGACCGGTCAGTTCACGTACTGCCTTGATCACGTTTACTTTCTTCTCGCCAGCTTCGGTCAGCATGACGTTGAATTCGGTTTGCTCTTCAGCAACGGCAACAGCAGCAGCTGGACCAGCGGAAGCAGCAGCAGCGGTAACACCGAACTTTTCTTCGAAAGCTTTGATCAGCTCAACAACTTCCATTACGGACATGTTGCCAACGGCTTCGAGGATATCGTTTTGAGAGATAGACATGACTCTAAATTCCTGGATTGGGGGACGGCCTACGCGACCATCGAAATAAACAAAAAACGCGAAAAGGAGTGTCGAGCCTTAGGCTGCGGCAGCTTCTTTCTGGTCGCGCAGTGCCGCCAGAGTACGAGCCAATTTGCTGGTTGCGCCTTGAATCACGCTCATCAGCTGGGAAATTGCTTCGTCACGGGTCGGCAGAGTTGCCAGTACGTCGATCTGGTTAGCTGCGAGGAACTTGCCCTCGAACGCAGCTGCCTTAATCTCGAACTTGTCCTGACCTTTGGCGAATTCCTTGAACAAACGGGCAGCAGCACCAGGATGTTGGGTGGAGAACGCGATCAAGGTCGGGCCGGTGAACACGTCGTTGAGGACACTGTATTCAGTGTCAGCAACAGCGCGCTTGAGCAGGGTGTTACGTACAACACGTACGTAAACGCCAGCTTCACGAGCCTCTTTACGGAGTCCGGTCATAGCGCCTACTGTTACGCCACGGGCATCAGCCACGACAGCGGACAGAGCAGCTTTGGCAGCCTCGTTGACTTCAGCGACGATGGCCTTCTTGTCTTCGAGTTTAATTGCCACGGGTTTAACTCCTGCTTGTTACCGTTTCATTCGGTCGAAACCGAATGTCGTTTTGGTGTCTGATTCGGTAAGGAACCGGGAGCACCATCTGCGTAGGCTTGTGGTTTAAGACTTGCGTCGCCTACGGTCTTGGACAGCCCCCGCCAGGCAGGGACCCCAATTTTTTGATTGGCGCGATCGCTCGCGCCAACCTGAGTCTTACGCGTCGAGCGAGCTCTGGTCGATGACCAGACCTGGGCCCATAGTGGTGCTCAGGGTAACGCGCTTGACGTAGATGCCTTTCGAAGAAGCCGGCTTGATACGCTTCAGATCAGCGATCAGGGCTTCAACGTTTTCCTTCAGCTTGACGGCATCGAAGCCGATCTTGCCAACGGAAGTGTGGATGATGCCGTTTTTGTCGGTGCGATAACGAACCTGACCAGCCTTGGCGTTCTTAACCGCGGTGGCTACGTCTGGCGTTACGGTGCCGACTTTAGGGTTAGGCATCAGACCACGTGGACCGAGGATCTGACCCAACTGGCCTACAACGCGCATGGCATCCGGGGATGCGATCACTACGTCATAGTTCAGGTCGCCGCCTTTCATTTCGGCAGCCAGATCGTCCATACCGACGCGATCAGCACCAGCAGCCAGAGCAGCTTCAGCTGCTGGGCCCTGGGTGAAGACTGCTACACGAACGGTCTTGCCAGTGCCGTGTGGCAGCACGGTAGCGCTACGAACGACCTGGTCGGATTTACGTGGGTCAACGCCCAGGTTTACAGCAACGTCGAACGACTCGCTGAACTTGACAGTCGACAGCTCAGCCAGCAGAGCGGCGGCGTCTACAAAGTTGTAGGCCTTGCCTGCTTCGATTTTGCCGGCGATAGCCTTTTGACGCTTGGTCAGCTTAGCCATTACACACCCTCCACGTTAAGGCCCATGCTACGAGCAGAACCGGCGATAGTACGCACGGCTGCATCCATATCAGCTGCAGTCAGATCCGCGTTTTTGGTTTTCGCGATTTCTTCCAGCTGAGCACGGGTAACGGTGCCAACCTTAACGGTGTTTGGACGAGCGGAACCGCTGGTCAAACCTGCAGCCTTCTTCAGCAGAACCGAAGCTGGGGTGCTTTTTGTTTCGAAGGTGAAGCTGCGGTCGCTGTAGACAGTGATGATCACTGGAGTCGGCAGACCTGGCTCAAGACCCTGAGTACGGGCGTTGAAGGCCTTGCAGAATTCCATGATGTTCACGCCGTGCTGACCCAGTGCAGGACCAACAGGTGGGCTTGGGTTAGCCTGAGCGGCCTTCACTTGCAGCTTGATGTAAGCGGTAATTTTCTTGGCCATGAGGCACTCCAATTACGGGTTCGAACGCCTCGAAAGGCTCCCCGGTTACTTGCGCGTTTATCCCAGTGACGACAAAACCCCACAGCCTTGGGCTGCGGGGTTGGGATGCCTGTTCAATCAGACCTTTTCGACCTGACTGAACTCAAGCTCTACCGGAGTAGAGCGACCGAAAATGAGCACTGCCACTTGGATCCGGCTCTTTTCGTAGTTAACTTCTTCAACCGTGCCATTGAAGTCAGCGAATGGACCGTCGGTGACACGTACAACCTCACCCGGTTCAAACAACGTCTTCGGCTTCGGCTTGTCGCTACCATCAGCGACACGACGCAGAATCGCTTCTGCCTCCTTATCCGTGATCGGCGCAGGCTTGTCGGCAGTACCGCCAATGAAACCCATCACCCGAGGGGTATCCTTGACCAAGTGCCAAGTCCCTTCGTTCATATCCATCTGTACCAGCACGTAGCCCGGAAAGAACTTGCGTTCACTTTTGCGCTTCTGGCCATTACGCATCTCAACCACTTCTTCAGTGGGGACCAGAATCTCGCCAAAGCCATCTTCCATGCCAGCCAGCTTTACGCGCTCTACCAGCGAGCGCATGACATGCTTCTCGTAACCCGAGTAAGCATGCACAACGTACCAACGCTTAGCCACGGGACACCCTTAGCCAACAATCAAGGAAACAAGCCAGCCGAGCAGGGAATCTAGCCCCCACAACAGCAACGCCATTACCAGAACAACAGCCACAACGATCAACGTGGTCTGCGTGGTTTCTTGGCGAGTCGGCCATACGACTTTACGAATCTCAGTGCGAGCTTCCTTAGCGAGTACAAAGAAAGACTTGCCCTTGGCCGTCTGCAGACCTACAAAGGCAGCAACAGCAGCAATGGCGAGCAATGCAAGTACACGGTACAGGATCGGCGAAGCAGAATAATACTGATTGCCAACAACGCCAATAACCACCAAAGCGACTACCACTAGCCACTTGAGCAGATCGAAGCGAGAGCCTTGAGCTTCAGCTTTAGGAGTCATCTATGAAGATCCTGTGAAAAGAAAGCCAGACACACTGAGTGAATCTGGCAGGTCAGGAGGGAATCGAACCCCCAACCTACGGTTTTGGAGACCGTCGCTCTGCCAATTGAGCTACTGACCTAAAACAAAATCAGGCCGACCATTATGCCGGCCCGAAAAAGACATTACAACTGTTTACTCGATGACTTTGGCTACGACGCCGGCGCCGACGGTACGACCGCCTTCACGGATAGCGAAACGCAGGCCGTCTTCCATCGCGATGATCTTGATCAGGGTAACAGTCATCTGAATGTTGTCACCTGGCATTACCATTTCAACGCCCTCTGGCAGCTCGCAGTTACCAGTCACGTCAGTTGTACGGAAGTAGAACTGTGGACGGTAGCCTTTGAAGAACGGAGTGTGACGACCGCCTTCTTCCTTGCTCAGAACGTAAACTTCTGCGGTGAACTTGGTGTGCGGCTTGACGGTGCCTGGCTTGACCAGAACCTGGCCACGCTCAACGTCGTCACGCTTGGTGCCGCGCAGCAGTACGCCGCAGTTCTCGCCAGCACGACCTTCGTCGAGCAGCTT
>NZ_FOVS01000059.1:0-15108 GCF_900115235.1 Pseudomonas sp. NFACC24-1 | reverse complement strand
CCGGTCGCCAACCGCCCACGCCGGGAAACCGAGGCGTTGATCGGCTTCTTCGTCAACACCCTGGCCCTGCGCATCGACGTCCAGGCCCACAGCCGCGTCGACCAGTTGCTGGAACAGATCAAGGCCACCACCCTCGACGCCTACAGCCACCAGGACCTGCCATTCGAACAGGTCGTCGAAGCCTTGCAACCGGAGCGCAGCCTCGGCCACAGCCCGCTGTTCCAAGCCATGCTGGTGCTGGGTAACACCCCGCGCGACCAGGCCCTGGAATTGCCTGGCCTGAGCCTGGCCCCACTGCCCCAGCCCACCGGCACCACCCAGTTCGACGTGAGCCTGTCCCTCAACGATGACGGCGACTGCATCAGCGGTCAGTTCGAATACGCCACCGACCTGTTCGACGCAAGCACCATCGCCCGTTGGGGCCAGCACCTGCTGCACCTGCTCGACGCCCTGCTCGACGATGCCACGCAGCCGTTGGCGACCCTGCCGTTGCTGGATGACGCACAGCGCCAGCAACTGTTGGAAACCTTCAACCCGGCCAGTGTTGCCCTGGACGAAAGCCCGAACCGCTTCCCTCATGTTGTGTTCGAGGCCCAGGCGAGCCTCACCCCGGACGCCGTGGCGCTGGTCTGCGCCGGGGAGACCCTGAGCTATGCCGAACTCAACGCCCAGGCCAACCGCGTCGCCCACGGTTTGATCGCACTGGGTGTGCAGCCCGACGACACCGTCGGCCTGTGCGCACGCCGCAGCCCGCACATGCTGATCGGCCTGCTGGGTATCCTGAAAGCCGGCGCGGCCTATGTGCCGCTCGACCCGCAGTACCCGGCGCAACGGCTGGCCCACATGCTGGCCGACAGCAAGCCGCGGGCCCTGGTCCACCAACCCGGCCTGGACGAGTTACCGGTGCCACAAGGCCTGGCGACGCTGGAACTGGGCAGCGCGTCCCTGGCCCAGGCCCCGACCCACAACCCTCAGGTGAAGGGGCTGGATTTCAGTCACCTGGCCTACGTGATCTACACCTCCGGCTCCACCGGTTTGCCCAAAGGGGTGATGGTCGAGCATCGCGGCTTGCGCAACCTGCTGGACTGGTACCTCGAGGACCTGGCTTTCCACGCCGGCGACGCGGTGCTTCTGGCGTCCTCCTACAACTTCGACCTGACCCAGAAGAACATCCTCGCACCGCTGATGGTCGGGGCCTCGCTGCACCTGGCCGCCGAACCCTTCAACCCAGGCGCCATCGTCGCCCAGGTCGCCGAGGCCGGGATTACCCACCTCAATATGTCGCCCAGCGCCTTCCACGCACTGGTGGACGCCGACCACGGGCAAGCCCTGGCCTGCCTGAAACGGGTGGTCCTGGGGGGCGAGCCGATCCAGGTCGCGATGCTGGAAAAACTCGCCCAGCCACGGCCGACAGTGATCAACAGCTACGGACCGACCGAGTGCAGCGACGTGGTCGCCTGGTACACCGTCGACAGCGACCTTGAGACCTACCGGCACCAGTCGATCCCCATTGGCCGGCCAGTCCGAAACATGCAATTGCATGTGCTGGACGCCCACGGGCAACTGCTGCCAGTGGGCGTGCCTGGCGAGATCCATATCGGCGGTGTCGGTGTGGCCCGCGGTTACCTCAACCTGCCGCAACTCAGCGCCGAACGCTTCATCGCCGACCCGTTCTACGGCAAGGCCGACGCACGCCTGTACAAGACCGGCGACCTCGGCCGCTGGTTGCCTGACGGCACCTTGCAGTACCTGGGGCGCAATGACGATCAGGTGAAGATCCGTGGCCTGCGGGTCGAACTGGGGGAGATCGAAGCCGCCCTCGCCGCACTGGCGGGTGTGCGCGAAGCCGCCGTCATCGCTCGCGAGCACTCGTCCGGCCAGCGTCTGGTTGCCTACCTGTGTGGCGAGCCGGCCGCCGCCGGGCAATTGCGCGCCGAACTGCTCAAGCGCCTGCCCGAGCACATGGTGCCCAGCGCCTTCGTCGTGCTCGACACCTTGCCGCTCACGCCCAATGGCAAGCTCGACCGTCGCGCCCTGCCCGAACCGGATCAGGACGCCTACGCCAGCCGGGCCTTTGAGGCGCCCGAGGGTCGCGTCGAACTGATCATTGCCGGGATCTGGCAAGCCCTGCTGGGTGTCGAGCGCATCGGGCGTCATGACGGTTTCTTCGAGCTGGGCGGCCATTCGCTGATGGCGGTCAGCCTGATCGAACGTCTGCGCGAGCAAGGCTTGCACGCGGATGTCCGGACGATCTTCAGCAGCACGTCCCTGGCCGAACTCGCCCAAGCCCTGACGAACGCCCCACAACCGACGTTCCAGGCACCGGCAAACCGTATTCCGCCCGCGTGCACCGCCCTGACCCCGGACATGTTGCCGCTGGTGGAGCTGACCGCGGACCAACTCGAACGTATCGTCGGCGCCGTACCTGGCGGTGCCGCGAACATCCAGGACATCTACCCCCTGGCACCGCTGCAACAGGGCATCCTGTTCCATCACCTGCTGGGACACGAAGGCGACGCCTACCTGGTGCGCTCGATGCTGCAGTTCGACAACCGCCAGCGCCTCGATGCCTTCACCGCCGCCTTGCAGCAGGTGATCGATCGCCACGACATCCTGCGCACCTGCGTGCATTGGGACGGTTTGCCTCAACCGGTGCAGGTCGTACAGCGCCAGGCGCGCTTGCCGGTGCACAGTGTTTCCCTCGACAGCCACAAGGACCCCCTCAGCCAGCTCGAAGCCCTGAGCGATCCGCGGCAACTGCGACTGGATCTGCGCCAGGCGCCGCTGATGCGTGCCTGCATCGCCCAGGATCCGCATTCCGAGCGCTGGATGCTGGCGCTGCTCAACCACCACATGGCCAGCGACCACGTGACCTTGGAAATCGTCCTGGAAGAAATCCACGCGATCCTCCATGACCAAGCCGAGGGCCTGGCGGCACCGCAGCCCTATCGTGACTTCATTGCCCAGGCCCAGGCCATCCCCGCCGACGTCCATGAAGCCTATTTCAGCCGCCGCCTGGCCGATGTGGATGCACCCACCGCGCCCTTCGATCTGCTGGAGGTACAAGGCGACGGCCGTCACATCGAGGAAGCCAATGTGACCTTGAGCGTCGAGCTCAACCTGCGTCTGCGGGCCCTGGCCCGGGAGCGGGGCATCACCCCGGCGACGCTGTTCCATGTCGCCTGGGCGCAGGTACTGGCCCGCTGTACCGGCCGCGATGATGTGGTGTTCGGAACCGTGGTCGCCGGGCGCCTGCAAGGCTCGGCCGGGGCCGAACGGGCCTTGGGCGTGTTCATCAACACGCTGCCAGTGCGCGTGCCACTGACCGCCGGTGCCAACGAACAGGTGCTGGCCACTCACCGCGACCTGGTCGAACTGCTGACCCACGAACAGGCCTCCCTGGCCCTGGCCCAACGTTGCAGTGGCGTGCCCAGTGCCTTGCCGCTGTTCACCACCTTGCTCAACTATCGGCACCAGCGCGACGACAGCCAACTGCAATGGCCAGGTATGCGCATCCTGGACAGCGCCGAGCGGACCAATTACCCGCTGACCCTGTCGGTCAACGACTACGGCGACTCCCTGGGCCTGACCGTGCAAAGCGTGCAGGCAGTGGACCCGCAACGCATCTGCGCCCTGATGCAACGGGCGCTGGAGCAACTGGCCCAGGCCTTGATGTACACGCCTCGGATCCCACTCACGCAGCTGGACGTGCTGCCTGCCCAGGAGCGCACCCTGCTGCTGGACACCTTTAACCAGACCGAGGTGGATTACCCGACTGGCCTGTGCATTCAACAGCTGTTCGAAGAACAGGTTCGCCGCACGCCAAACGCCTGTGCATCCCTCGACGGCCGCCAATCCCTCAGTTATGCCGAGCTCAACGCCCAGGCCAACGGCCTCGCCCAGCAGTTGATCGCGGCTGGCGTCTTGCCGGGGGACCTGGTGGCCATCTGCGTCGAACGCGGCGTGGCGATGATCAGTGGCCTGTTGGGCATCCTGAAGGCCGGGGGCGCCTACGTGCCGCTGGACCCGACCTACCCCGCCGAGCGCCTGGCCTCGATTATCGAGGACGCCAGGCCACGCCTGTTGCTGGCCGACCCGGTCGGTCGCGCGGCCGTGGGCACATTGCAGGAAGGCACTCGCTACCTGGCCATCGAACGGGCGCTGGCGACACCGTCGAACAGCCGCGATCCTCAACCCGATAGCGTCGGCCTGACGCCAGAGCACCTGGCCTATGTGATCTACACGTCCGGCTCCACCGGCAAGCCCAAGGGCGTGATGATCGAGCACCGCAACCTGGTGACCTCGACGCTGGCCCGGGGCACGGTGTATGGACCGGCGACCGGCAAGCGCTTCCTGCTCTTGTCGTCGATTGCCTTCGACAGTTCCGTGGCCGGGATCTTCGGTACGCTGGTCAGTGGCGGCACCTTGTGCATCCCGGATGCCGAAACCGCCCGCAACCCCGAGGCCATCGCCCGCTTCATTGGCGAACAGGCCGTCACTTCGCTGCTGTGTGTGCCGTCCCTGGGTCGCCTGGTGCTGGCAAGCCTTGCCAGCGGCAACGGGCGTGGCAGCCTGCAAGAGATGATCGTCGCCGGCGAAGCCTGTCCCGCGCAGTTGGTGCAGGAATGCACCGGGCTTGAGCCGGCGATCACTTTGTACAACGAGTACGGCCCCACCGAAGCCACCGTCTGGACCACGGTGCATCGCTGCACCGCCGCGGACTTTGGCGCGGTGCCCATCGGGCGGGCGATTCCCAACAGCCGCCTGTACGTGCTCGATGAACAGCGCCAGCCGGTACCGCTCGGCGTGCCGGGCGAACTCTACGTGGGCGGCGCGGGGGTTGCCCGCGGCTACCTGGACCGGGCGGCACTGAACGTCGAACACTTCCTCAGCGACCCGTTCGCCCCGGGCGACGAGCCACGGATGTACCGCACCGGCGACCTGGTGCGCCTGCGCGCCGATGGGGTGGTCGAATTCCTCGGGCGTAACGACCAGCAGGTCAAGATCCGCGGTTTCCGTATCGAGCCCGGTGAGATCGAGGCACTGATGCTGACCCTGCCGGGGGTGCGCGAGGCCGCGGTCATCGCTCGCGAAGACACCCCGGGGGCGACGCGCCTGGTGGCTTACCTGAGCGTCGAGCCGCACCTGGCTGGCCGTAATGCCAGCAGCACGCTACGGCCTTACCTGACTTCGCAGTTGCCGGACTACATGGTCCCGGCGGCGTTCGTGGTGGTCGAGCGGTTGCCGTTGAGCCCCAATGGCAAGCTGGACCGGCGTGCCCTGCCCGCGCCCGGCAACGAAGACTTTGCCCGCCGCCAGTACGAAGCGCCCAACGGTGAAACCGAGACGCTGCTGGCACAGCTCTGGGCCGACTTGCTGGGCCTGGAACGGGTCGGCCGGCACGACGACTTCTTCGAACTCGGCGGTCACTCGTTGCTGGCGGTGCAAGTCACGCTTCGGGCGCGGGAAATCTTCGGTGTCGAAGTGCCGCTCAGGGGCGTGTTCGAACACCCCTCTCTGCTGGCCCTGGCCGACCTGATCAACACCCTGCAACTGGCGCAGTACGAGTCGGATGAATTGCTCGACCTGCAACAAGAAATGGCTTCGCTGTCTGAAAGCGAACTGCTCGCTATCGTCTCCAAGGATGCTTAATAAATTGAACGAACATAACGATAGTCTCGACCAGTTGAAACGTGCCGCACTGCTGCGACTGCTCAAGCAACGTGGCGCGACGCGTGTCATCGAAACCGTTGCCGAGGACATGCCCTGCGTCGATCGCGCCGCGCCGCTGGCGCTGTCGTTCGCCCAGCAGCGGCTGTGGTTTCTCGACCAGTTGGACCCGACCGCCAGCGCCGCCTACCACATACCCGCCTCGTTGTTGCTGCAAGGTGCCCTCGACCAGGCGGCCCTCACGGCAGCCCTCGATCGCCTGGTGGCACGGCATGAAAGTCTGCGCACCACGTTCCGCCGCGAAGGCGAGCAACCGGTGCAAGTCATCGCCCCGGCCGATTGCGGCTTCAGCCTCGTGACCCATGACCTGCGACACCTGCCCCGGGAGCAGGCCGCAACCGAGGCCGCACACCTGAGCGAAAACGCCGCCGCGGCGCCGTTCGACCTGCTGCACGGGCCGCTGATCCGCGGCACCCTGCTCCGCCTGGCGGACGATGAGCACCGGCTGCTGATCGCCCAGCACCACATCATCTCCGACGGCTGGTCCATTGGCATCCTGGTCAAGGAATTCGCGAGCTTGTATCAGGCATTCAGCGCGGGGCAGCCCGACCCGCTGCCGCCGCTGACCCGGCAGTACGCCGACTACGCGGCCTGGCAGCGCCAGCACCTGGAAGGCGAGCGCCTGGAGCGACAAGTGGAATTCTGGCGCGCCCACCTGGCCGGCGCCCCGGCGCTGCTTTCATTGCCGACCGACCGGGCGCGTCCGGCGGTCCAGAGCTACCGCGGCGAAACCCTGGGCTTCGACCTGCCGGCGTCGTTGTCCGCCGCCATCGTCCAGTTCGCCCAGTCCCGCGCCGCGACGCCATTCATGACCTTGATGGCTGCCTGGGCGGTCTTGCTGGCCCGCATCAGCGGTCAACAGGATCTGGTGATCGGCACCGTCGCCGCCAACCGCGACCGCCACGACGTACAGTCGCTGATCGGGTTCTTCGTCAACACCCTGGCCCTGCGCGTGCGCCTGGAAGCCAACCCGACCCTTGACCAGGTACTGCAGCAGGTCAAGCAATTGATGCTGGAATCCTCCACCCAGCAGGACACACCATTCGAACTGGTGGTCGAGGCCCTCAAGCCTCCGCGCAGCGCCAGCTACAGCCCCGTGTTCCAGACCATGCTCTACACCAATGCCGCAGGTGCCGGGGGCCAGTTGCAGTTGCCGGGGTTGAACCTGGAGTTCCTGCCGTCGCGCAAGGACAACACCCAGCACGACCTGTCCCTGCACATCGACGAAGGCGGCCCGAGCCTGTCCTGCAGCCTGTCGTATTCCACCGCGCTGTTCGACGCCGCCACCATCGAACGCCTCGCCGCGCGCTTCGAGCGCCTGTTGCACTGCTTTACCGACGCCCCCGACACCCGTATCGGAGCCCTGGAACTGGACCCGACCCAGGCCTTGCCCAAGGTCACCGCCCAAGTCTCCGGGCCAGGACAGACCCCGCTGTCCTATCACCAGGAGCGGCTCTGGTTCGTCGATACCTTCGAAACCGGCTACCTGTATGACGCCAATCCGGTCTATCACAACATTGCGTTACTGCTGGAGTTGACCGGTGAGATCAATCAACCGGCCCTGCAAACCGCCCTCGACGGCTTGCTGGCCCGCCACGACATCCTGCGCTGCCGGGTATTGAGCGACGGTAGCCGGGCCTGGCAACACTTCGACGGCCCGGCCAGCCTGACGCTCGAACTGCTCCAGGGCAACCCCGACGACTTGGCGGGCCAGGCCCTGGCCGCGACCCGTCGCCCGTTGAACATGGACGGCGGCAGCCTGGTACGTGCCAGCCTGGTTCGGGCAAGCGATCAGCATGGGATCCTGGCCATCGCCGTGCACCATCTGCTGGCCGACCGCAGCGCCATGCAGTTGCTCAAGCGCGACCTGCTGGCCCTCTACGAAGCCGCCTGCGCCGAGCGCAGCGCCGACCTGCCGGCATTGCCGCTGGACTATGGCGACTTTGCCGCCTGGCAACGCAACCTGCCGGCCACCGTGATGGAAAACCTGCGGGCCTATTGGGCCTATCAACTGCGCGGCAAGCTGCAAGCCCTGGAGCTGCCCCTGAATCGACCTCGGGCGGCGGTGCATGTGTTTGCCGAAGCCACCCACGGTTTCACCCTTGAACCAGCGCTGGCGCGGCGCCTCGAAGCATTGGCCCGGGAAGTCGGCGTGAGCAGCGACAGCCTGGCCCTGAGCGCATTTACCGCCCTGTTGCGCCGCTACGCCGGCCACGATGAACTGGTGATCGGCACCACGGCCGCCTGCCGTGAACCGGCCCTGCGGGATGTCGTCGGGCCGCTGGACAATCTGCTGGTCATGCGTGGCCTGTGCGACAGCGACACCACTTTGCAACAGCTTTGGGAGCAGACCGCCAACAACCTGACCGAGGGCCTGCGCCACCGACACATGCAGTTCGACCAATTGGTGCTGGCCCTCAACCCGGCCAAGGACATGAGCCGCACCGCGCTGTTCGACGTGCTCTTCAATTTCCAGCGCACCACCGACCACGACACACTGGTGGCGGGCCTGGCGGTCAATACGCTGGAAACCAACCTGGGTTATGGCAAGAACGACCTGCACCTGCTGATCACGGCCGATGAATCACACTGGGCCGGACACCTGGCGTACAACGCGGAATTCTTCGACGCCGAATTCATCCAGCAGTTGATGCGCCACTACGTGCGCCTGCTGGAAGCTTTTGTCGAGGATTCGCAGCAGCGGGTCGACGACGTCCCGCTGCTGGATGCCGCCGAACGCCAGCGACAGATCCTCGACTTCAACGACAGCGAAGCGGCCTGGCCCGAGACCCTGACCCTGCATCAGCTCTTCGAAGAACAGGTGCGCCAGTACCCGGACCGCATCGCGGTCAATCTGGGCCTGGAGCGCCTGAGCTATCGACAGCTCAACGAACAGGCCAACCGCCTCGCCCACCGCCTGCGTGCGGCCGGCGTGCAGCCCCAGGAACTGGTGGCCATCGCCCTGGATCGCTCGGTACAGATGATCGTCGCCACCCTGGCGGTGCTCAAGGCCGGCGGTGCCTATGTGCCCATCGATCCGAGCTCGCCCCAGGAGCGCATCGCCTATGTGCTGCGCGACAGCGGCGCCCGCAAGGCCATCGCCCGCCAGGACATGAGTCCGGCGCTGCAGGCCCTCGGCATCGAGGTCTTCGATGCTGCCACGGACAACAGCGTCAGCGCCGCCAACCTGCCCAACTCGAGTGCGGCGGACCACCTCTGCTACGTGATCTACACCTCGGGCTCCACCGGGGAACCCAAGGGTGCGTTGCTCGAACACCGCAACGTCGTGCGCCTGCTGCACAACAATCGACTGGACTTCCAGTTCAGCGCCGACGATGTCTGGTCGCTGTTCCACTCCAATGCCTTCGATTTCTCGGTCTGGGAAATCTTCGGCGCCCTGCTCTACGGCGCGCGCCTGAGCCTGGTGCCCGAGGCCCTGCGCCGCGATCCGGTGGAACTGCTGGGTTTCCTTGAAAGCGAACAGGTGACGGTGCTGAACCAGACACCGTCGGCGTTCCTGCAACTGAGCGCCGCAGCCCTGGCGACGCCGCAGGTGGGCCTGGAGCATTTGCGCTATGTGATTTTCGGCGGGGAAAGCCTGGAACTGGGCAAGCTCGACGCCTTCCACCGTGCCTTCGGGCATGTGGCGCTGGTGAACATGTACGGCATCACCGAAACCTGCGTGCACGTGACCTACAAGGCCATTGGCGCGGCGGACATCGCCGCCGGCGTCTCCAATGTCGGGCGGCCGATTCCGACCACCGTGGCCTATGTGCTCGACGCCCGTCAACGGCTGCTGCCGGTGGGTGTGGCCGGTGAAATCTGCGTCGGCGGGTTGGGTGTGGGTCGCGGCTACCTGAACCGTCCGGCCCTGAGCGCCGAACGTTTCATTACCGACCCGTTCCGGCCCGGCGAGCGACTGTATCGCTCAGGAGACCTGGGCAAGCTGCTGGACAATGGTGAAATCGTTCACCTGGGCCGGATCGACGCCCAAGTGAAGATTCGCGGTTTCCGCATCGAACTGGGGGAGATCGAAGCCAAGCTGCTGGCCTGTGACGGCGTGCGTGAAGCGCGGGTATTGGCCCGCGAGGACGCGAGCCAGGGCAAGCGCCTGATCGCCTACCTGATCCCTGAGACGGGCGCGGTGCTGCAAGTGGCGGCATTGCGCAAGCAGTTGGGGGCGACCCTGCCCGACTACATGATTCCGAGTGCCTTTGTCACTCTGCCGGCCTACCCGCTCACCGCCAACGGCAAGCTGGACCAGGACGCACTGCCGGCCCCGGACCTGGACGCCATGTCCGAGCGCGGTTATGCCGCGCCCGAAGGTGCCGTCGAAGTGGCCCTGGCGCAGATTTTCCAAGAGTTGCTGGGGCTCGAACGCGTGGGACGCAGTGACAGCTTCTTTGAATTGGGCGGGCACTCGCTGCTGGCCGCGCAACTGGTTTCCCGGGTGCGGCAACAGTTGGGCGGCGAACTCATGCTGCGTGAACTGTTCAGTCATCCCACCGTGGAGGAACTGGCGCGGGTCGTCGGCGACCTGCAAACCGTCAGCACCGAGACCATCGGCATCGCCGACCGCAATGCACCGTTGGCGCTGTCCTTTTCCCAGCAACGCCTGTGGTTTCTCGACCAACTCGATGCAAACGCCAGCACCGCTTACCACATGCCCGCGTCCTTGCTGCTGCGCGGCGATCTCGACCACGCCGTGCTCAAGGCTGTCCTCGACCGCTTGGTGGCGCGTCACGAAAGCCTGCGGACCACCTTCGATCGTCATGGCGAACAACCGGTGCAGATCATTGCCCCCGCAGACTGCGGCTTTGCCTTGGCCGAGCAGGATTTGCGCAGCCTGCCTTATGAGCAGGCCAGCATCAGCGCCTCTCGCATCGCCGACAGCGAGGCCACGGCACCGTTCGATCTGCGCCAGGGACCGCTGATTCGTGGGCGGCTGTTGCGCCTGGCCGACGACGAACACATGCTGCTCATCACCCAGCATCACATCATCTCCGACGGTTGGTCGGTGGGTGTCCTGGTCAAGGAGTTCGCCGCTCTTTATCGAGCCTTCAGTCAACACCAGGCCGATCCGCTGCCCGCGCTGTCGGTTCAATATGCCGACTACGCCGCCTGGCAGCGCCAGGTCCTCGACAGCGAGCGCCTGAGCCACCAGGCCGACTTCTGGCGTGAGCAGCTTGGCGGCGCGCCGGCGCTGTTGTCCTTGCCCACCGATCGCCCGCGCCCGGCGGTACAAAGCTACCGGGGTGGCGACGTCAGGGTGAACATCGCTGCGCCGTTGCGCGAACGCCTGGAACGTTTTTGCCAGGCACACAACGTCACCCTGTTCATGGCGTTACTCAGTGCCTGGTCGGTCCTCATGGCACGCCTGGGCAACGAACCGGACGTCGTGATCGGCGTACCAACGGCCAACCGTGGCCGCACCGAAACCGAAAACCTGATCGGCTTCTTCGTCAACACCCTGGCCCTGCGGGTAGACCTTGGGCAAAACCCGAGCGTGGCGCAGTTGCTGGAGCAGATCAAACAAACCACCCTGGCGGCCCACGAACATCAGGACATTCCTTTCGAGCAAGTCATCGAAGCCTTGCAACCACCGCGCTCCCTGAGCCACAACCCGCTGTGCCAGGTCGCCCTGTCGCTCAACAATACCCCTGGCGGCGTTGAACTGAGCCTGCCCGGCCTGACCCTGGTCCCCGTGGCCCAGGCCCATGAAACCTCGCAGTTCGACCTGATGCTGACACTGGACGATGACGGCGGTACGCTGGGCGGCGTGATCGAATACGCCAGCGACCTGTTCGACCATCGCACCGTGGAACGCTTCGCCCAGCACTTCCAGACCCTGCTTGAAGCCATGATCGAGGACCCCGCACAGCCGGTGCTCGCCCTGCCGTTGCTCACCCCGGCACAGCGTCAGGCCTCGCCAGCGACGCTGCCGCCCAAAGCCGTGTTCGCGGCGCAACTGCTGATTCATCAGCGCTTCGAACAGGTCGCCGCCGCCCAGCCCCACGCCACCGCCCTGGTCTTGGGCGAACGCGAACTGAGCTATCAGGCACTCAACCGCCGCGCCAACCGCATCGCCCGTGAACTGCTCGCCCAAGGCGTACGGCCCGATGACCGGGTAGCGATCCTGGCCCGCCGCGGGGTGGAAATGGTCTGCGCGGTGCTGGCCGTGCTCAAGGCCGGTGCCGCCTACGTGCCACTGGATCCGGCCTACCCCAGCGAACGCCTCGGCTACCTGCTCGACGACAGCACCCCGGTGGCCTTGCTGGCCCAGCCTGACTGCCTCGCCGTGCTGCCCGAGCATGCCGTGCCGGTGGTGCACCTCAAGGATTACGTCGCCACAGACGACCTGACGGACGTGTCCCTGGACCACAACCTTGAAGCCAGGGCGCTGGGCCTGACGCCGCGGCACCTGGCCTACGTCATCTACACCTCGGGGTCCACCGGGCTGCCCAAGGGCGTGCTGGTGGAACACGGCAATGTCGCACGGCTGTTCGATGCCACCGCCGGGTTGTTCGACTTCGACCAAAACGACGTGTGGACGCTGTTCCACTCCTTTGCCTTTGACTTCTCGGTCTGGGAAATCTGGGGCGCATTGAGTTACGGCGGCAAGTTGGTGATCGTCCCGAGCGACGTGGCCCGTTCCCCCGATGATTTCTATGCCCTGGTCTGCCAGCAGCGCGTCACGATCCTTAACCAGACGCCGAGCGCCTTCCGCCAGTTCATCGAGGCCCGCGAGCGCAGCGACCAGGAGCATACCCTGCGCGAAGTGATCTTCGGTGGCGAAGCGCTGGATTTCCGCAGCCTGCGCCCCTGGACCGCACGCACAACGTTGGCCCGTACCCGTCTGGTCAACATGTACGGGATCACCGAAATCACCGTGCACGCCACTTACTACCCGATCAGCCAGGTGGAAATCGACACCGGCGCACCAAGCCTGATCGGCCCGCCACTGCCGGACCTGTGCCTGCGTATTCTCGACGAGTACCGGCAACCGGTACCGGTGGGGGTCAATGGCGAGATCTACATCGGCGGTGCCGGTGTGGCCCGGCATTACCTCAATCGCGACGCGCTGAATGCCGAACGGTTCATCCCCGACCCGTTCGCCGTGGAGCCCGACGCAAGGTTGTATCGCACCGGTGACATCGCTCGCTACCGCGCCGATGGCGGCGTGGTCTATGTAGGCCGCAACGACTCGCAGATCAAGATCCGCGGCTTCCGTATCGAGCTGGGGGAAATCGAAGCGCAACTGCTCGATTGCGCCGATGTCCGCGAGGCGCTGGTGATCGTGCGTGAAGACCGTCCCGGCGACAAACGCCTGGTGGCCTACCTGATCGCCCATGAAGGGACCGCCCCGGAGTCCTCGGCCTTGCGCAGCCAGCTGGCCAGCGTACTGGCCGAACACATGGTGCCCAGTGCTTTCGTGACCCTGGAGGCCTGGCCACTGACCACCAACGGTAAGCTCGACCGCGCGGCCCTGCCGGCACCGGACTTGTCTGCCACCGCGAGCCAGCACTACGAAGCACCGCTGGGGGAAATCGAAATGACCCTGGCGAGCGCCTGGCAGACGTTGCTCGGGGTTGAACGAGTGGGCCGTCAGGATCACTTTTTCGAACTCGGCGGCCACTCGTTCCTGGTCATCAGCCTGATCGAGCACCTGCGTCAGGCGGGTCTGCAATTGGATGTGCGCACGGTCTTCTCGGCGCCGACACTCCAAGCCATGGCGGCCGTCCTCGCCGGTGGCAGCACCACCCAACAGGTGGTCCCCGCGAACCTGATCCCCGCCGATTGCACGGCGATCGTCCCACAGATGTTGCCGCTGGTGACCCTGAGCCAACAGGAAATCGAGCAAATCGTCGCCGACGTCCCCGGTGGCGCCGGCAATGTGCAAGACATCTACCCCCTGTCATCGTTGCAGGAAGGCATTCTGTTCCACCACTTGTTGCAGGCCGAAGGCGACGCCTACCTGATGCGTACCGTGGTGACGTTCGATCGTCGCCAGGTACTCGACGACTTCCTGGCCGCCGTACAGGTGGTGATCGACCGCCACGACATCCTGCGTACCGCGTTGCGCTGGCACGGCTTGTCACAGCCGGTGCAGGTCGTTCATCGCCAGGCGCAACTGCCCGTCATGACCTTGGACTGCTTGCCCGGCGAAGACGCCTTGCAGATGCTCCGGGACCATACGGACACGCATCATCTGCGACTGGACCTGCAACGGGCCCCGTTGATCGCAGCGTACGTCATCTATGACGAACCCCGGGCACAATGGCTGCTGGCATTGCTCGACCATCACCTGATCAGCGATAACGTGACCTTGCGCCTGATCATGCTGGAGATCCAGGCCGTGATGGCCGGCCAGGCCGAGAGCCTGCCACCGTCCCAACCGTACCGTAACTTCATCGCCCGGGCCGCCAGCGTGCCCCAGGCCGACCACGAAGCCTACTTCCGTCACTTGCTGGCCGATGTGGATACCACCACCGCGCCTTATGGTGTGCTCGATGTACGAGGCAACGGGGCGGGGATCAAGCGTGCGGTAAAACACTTGAGCGACGATCTCAGCGCCCAGGTGTATCGAACCGCACGCACTCAAGGGGTCCCGACCTCGGTGCTGTTCCATGCGGCCTGGGGCCTGGTCGTCGCGGCCACCAGCGGGCGCGACGACGGGATTTTCGGCACGGTATTGTCGGGGCGTTCCCAAGGCACCGCCGGGGCCGACCATGCACTGGGGATGTTCATCAACACCTTGCCGATGCGCATTCGCTTGCAGCAGAACACCGTCAGCGACATTGTCCGCGACGCCTACCAGCAGCTCAGTGAGCTACTGACCCACGAACAGGCATCCCTGGCCCTGGCCCAGCGTTGCAGTGCCGTGGATACGTCGCTGCCCCTGTTCACCGTGATCCTCAACTGCCGCCATGGCGATCTGGTGAACGCGTCCGGGGAAAACGTCGCCGACATGGGCAGCCACGAAGGCATGCACTTCATCGCCTCCGAAACCCGCACCAATTACCCCATTGAAATTGCCGTGGCGAATGTGGGCAGCGGCTTCTCCCTGACCGCCCAATCCATCACCGGCATCGACCCGCAACGCATCGCCGCCTACCTCGCCCAGGCCGTGGCCGCGCTGGTCGAAGCCCTTGAACAAGCCCCCGAACGCCTCGCCAGCGATCTGGACGTGCTCCCCGACACCGAGCGGCAATTGCTGCTGGCGGACTTCAACCACACCGCCACGGATTTCGGCACGGCACAACCGATCCACCACCTGTTCGAAGCCCAGGTCCAGGCCAACCCCGACGCCGTGGCCCTGGTCTGCGAAAACCAACAACTGACCTACCGCCAGCTCAACCGTCGCGCCAACCACCTGGC
>NZ_FOVS01000061.1:0-14276 GCF_900115235.1 Pseudomonas sp. NFACC24-1 | reverse complement strand
CCAGATATGGCCGTCAAAGAGTTATGGATTTACCTGCTGGCGCACAACCTGATACGGATGCTCATGATGCAATCAGCTCTGTTAGCCGACTGCCTGCCTCGCGAGCTGAGCTTCAAACATAGCCTTCAGCTGTGCCTTGCGTGGAGGCAGTACGAGGCTCAAGAGCAAGAGGACAAAATGCTGAATCTGCTTGAGCTGATTGCCCAGAAGCGTGTCGGTAAGCGTCCAGGCAGGATTGAACCGCGCGCCATAAAACGAAGACCCAAGCCTTACCCCATGCTGATGAAAACACGTCGATCAGCAAGGGCCGAGGTCAGGAAGAATGGACACCCGAAGAAGGTTAAGTAAGTGCCATTCGGCTTCGGCCTCTTTTTTCGTTCCAGTAAGTTCACTCGAAAGCACTCCCAGCCACATTTTTTAGTACGTTAATCCGGCGCTTAGTAGATCACTTTTTCGTGGGCCCCGCCTCACTGAAACCTTACAAATCTCCTCTATTCAAACGAGACGGAGATTGTACGATGGTATCTCACAGATACCGCGGTCCGACATGCCAAACCCCGTACCAAGGGCTACACTCTCCCTGACTACAGCCGCCTCGCTCTTTTCGTGATACGAAAGGCGCCATGTGTGGCACTTCCGCTTGTCCTGGGCGGATAAGCAGCCCCATATTTCTCTCGGAACCTATCCTGAAATTAGCCTGCGAGATACTCGCGCTCTGCATGATGTGCGAGTGCGCTGGTCGCGATGGGCATCGATCCGCGTGTTTATCGGCAAATGGAGCGTAACGCTAGGCACTTGGCCACGGAAAAAGCCCAAGAAGTGGTTGGTCAGCATAGAAAGTGGTACGCAAAGTTAAGCATGGTGTTTCCGGTCGTGAGTCTCGATAGTCTGGTCGGACCCAGACCTTCCGCTTCAATTGGCCACCGAGTAGGCAGCGAGTGCGCTGGGGTTGAGGATTGTAAAGGGGAGGCTTATCTCCGCTGTTCATGGCCAGTTAAGTCCTTGGATCAGCACGTCGAGCAGTCGGCGGGCGATCTTTGGGGCTGTCAGGGATGTTGCGCTTCCTCAGGGAGTCCCTAGGGTTGTTACAGATATCTGTAACAACCCTAGGGTCTTTGTATCTTTCATGTAGCAGGGATGGTCAACCAACTGCTGTTTACGGTTGCCAGTAAAGACGCATCCGAGATCACACTGGAGGTTTTCGGATCGAATCCAGGATGGCTAGCGCTAAATCCAGCCATGGCTTGAACCAATTGATCCACTTGAGCACCCAGCACATAGCCAGAACTACTTCCCCCCAGTGAAATTTTTTCAAGTTTGCTAACGGAAGCGTCGTACCAACCCTGAACGGTGATATCCGTATCGCTGCCAAGCAATTGGACACGCAGATCATTGCCAGATCGAGCGAACCACAATGATTGCCGAGTTTCATTGTCGACCTGAAGCTCGCCCCGTACTCCGCCAATACCATTGACGACAGTGTCATGCCCCTTGCCTCTGGTAGTGACATAACGGTCATAGCCACCACCACCGCTCAGAAGATCGTTACCTGCGCCACCTTGAAGACGATTTGCGCCTGCATCACCGGACAAGATGTCGTCATACGCCGAGCCCAGGACATTCTCGATTCCCGTCAGGCGATCAACCCCACCATAACCATTACTCGCGGTGCCTTTCGACAGGTCAACTAGAACGCCTGAAGGTGCGCCGTCATAGCTGACGGTATCCACGCCTTCACCGCCGTTCAGAGTGTTTTTTCCACCTTTACCAGACAAAACATCCGCACCGGCGCCACCATTGAGTACGTTGTCCTGGCTGTCACCGCTCAAACGATCGGCGAAGGCACTTCCTGTCAGGTTTTGCACATGGGTAAATCCGTCGAAATCACGTGGCGTTAGCGAGTCCAGCGATACATCGATCCCTCGCACCAATTTTGAATAATCCGCAGTACTGACCCCAAGCAGATTGTCATACAGCGATAGATTGTTCAGGTTCAGCCCGGTCAACGTGAGCAGCGGCCCCCCTGTCGCATAGGAAACACGTGCCTGTGCGGAGGCATCCTGATCCAGATATGCCGTTGTTAAGCCAGCGCTGAGCAGCAACCTGTCGCCTCCAAGCCCGGTTTGGAAGTTTTTAACTAGGTGACCTTTCGCACCAGCTATATCGGTGAACAAAAGAATGTCACGACCCGCGCCGCCCGTTAGACCTTGGTTACTACCAGCTCCAGATATTAACAGACTTCCCGTCGCAGAGGCCGTCGCGACAGCATTGGTGCCGGACAGAAACTGGACATTGGCATACCCCAGTGCCGAGCCCAGCGCTGTTTTATAGGTTTGCATGCTGGCATTGGCTGCCGCATAGGCGTCCTGCGCTGCTGCCTGCGCAAACAGGATGGCGGCTGCCTTGTTCTTATCAGTAGCCGAAGCCCAGTCATAGCGGGTGGTGGTGATGACATCCACCCAGGTACCGACGTTGGGGTTCAAAGCATTGGTCGGAATGAATCGTTTTGTGGTCGTCGTACTGTTAGCCGGCAAGATAGTGCCCAAACGATCACGGTTCCGAGTGATGAGCAAAGATGCTTCGGATAATCGGGAAAGTGCATCCTGATAAAGAACCACCGTACGCCCCAAACCTTGTTCAAAGGCGCTTGCTGCAGTCCCGGCCAGCTGGGCTGTTGACAGGTTTTTCGTGTCGTTGGCCTTTACTGCTTGTTCCAGTGCCGATTGCCGAGCTGTTGCGCTTGATGCGACGGCTTGCCCCGCGGTAACGGCAGTAGAAAGTGAGCTGGTAATAGCGGTCAGGTCTGTGATGGAAGCACTCACCGCGCCAACACCTCGCTCAAGCTTCTCAGCAGGAGTGGAGGTCGATGCCGGTGAAGATATATCTATCGTTTTTTGAATATAGAAAGCATCGGCGTTCAGGGCCGTTATTCGTTGAAAGCTTGTGACATAGCTTGGCCGTCCTAATAGCGGGTTTGTAGAGTTCCAATCTCTTGGCGTAGAAACGATGTATGTCTGAGCATCCTGGCTGGTCTGATAGCGGTAGGTGTTTTGATTCGGGTTCAGGAAAACCGAGGAAACCTGGGCCGCTAAACTGCGGATTGAGGTGATCTTGGTATTCAGAGCAGTCACCGCCGTCGTCGCTGTGTTAACAGCTGTGCCGGCCAGCCCCTTGCCTTGAGTGACGCTTCCCGATTCAAAAATTCGCTTTGTTTCCAAGGCTACGCTGGACACCGAAGGCACCAGGGGGATTTCTACCTGAGCGGTGAAATACCCAGCCAACGAGGGGGGCCGGCCCGAAGTACTCGGATTTAGCGGATCGAAAGTGGGATTGGCCTGTTTCCAGGTTTGTTGCGTCGCAATGGCAAGTTCCACCCCATTGCTGCCCAGCCTGAGACCACTATCCAGTTCGATGGCCGCCAACTTGCGATAGTCCGCAGCAAACCAGTCTTGGACCGTTACTCGATCATGGCTACCGAGTACCGTCACCACAAGATCATTGCCTTCACGCGATAACCATAGATCGCTAGCCTTGATGCCCGCGCGCAATTTCAAGATCGAGCTGGGGCTGGCATTGCCCGAGACGCCGTTGAATACCGTATCCTGACCATCGCCGCGGTCGAAGACAAAAACGTCATTACCACCAGCGCCTTCAAGGCGATCATTGCCACGGCCGCCTGTCAGTACGTTGTTCGTCGAGGAACCTGTCAGTATGTCGCGCCAGGCAGATCCTGCAAGATTTTCAATGTTGTATAACGTGCTGCCGAAGCTGTCCTTACCAGTGGAAAGGTTCGCGGTGACGCTACCTGTAGCGTCGGCGTAACTAACTTGATCAACACCTCCACCGCCATCAAGCCAGTAGCCTTGACCTTTAATTACCAACGTATCGTTTGCGGCGCCACCTCTGAGCACCGACGCCCAGTCACCGCCGATTAGTGTATCGCCGAGGTTTGACGCCGTGATCTCATTGACATGCACTTGGCCGTCGTTGAGTGAGTTACCTTGCAAACTACGTACGCCGGCCTGATTGAAACCGGCAAAGGAGAGGGCGCGAACGCCGCTGAAGTTGGCAAACAGGTTGAGGCTTTGGGCCGTGACACCCAACAAATCAACATAACGTTGCCCATCGGCGGCGCTAACTCGAAGGCCACCCTGAATACTGGTAATTGCAGCCGCATTTCCCAGTCCCAGAAGCTGAATTTGGTCGCCGGCACTTCCTGCTTGGAACCCCTGCAGGGTGACCTGGCCGCTGGCCTGACTGAGCAGCACATTGTCGACCTTGCTGTTGAGCACAAATCGTTGTGCTCCCTGGCCTGCAAGGACCAGATTGTAGCCATTGTCCAACGTAACCGTTCCGCCGGTAATACCGGTGTAGGCTTTGGCGTAACCGGCCGATTGGGCAAAGGCCCCCAGGGACGCATCTACGCCGATTTTTAGGTCCCTGAACAACTGCAGCACTGCGGTATAAGCAGTAAAGGTGTCCGCCGCAAAACCGGAGTCCTGAGGAGAAAAGAATGTATAACCACCAGGCAAATGTCCGGTGTAGGACTGATTGATCGGAACCAGGTTGTTCAGTCCGCCACGCAGCGCCTCTAACTGCGCAGCATAGGTCGCCCAGGCGCCCACAGTATTCAAATAGGATGTTGCGGCCGCACCCCATGCCGTTGCGGCTGCCTGAGCTTGGGCCTGAGCCGTCGCGCGACTGTCAACTGTTGATACCGCGTTAGCCACCTGAGCAGCGCTTTGCGCCCGAGCGAGAGCGCTGGCCCCAGCGTCGACTGCTTGCAAGGTTGAACGCACCGTCGTGTAGTAGGCGGTGCCTTGTTGCATCAACGTCAGGACATCCTTGCCAGCAGTGTTTCCACGCTGAGTAGCGGGGTTGCTGCCTTCGTAAGTCGTAATGAGCGCCGGATCCTCAGTCTTAATGAGCGGGTTCGCGTAACCTTGATAAGTATGTAAACGTGCGCTTGCCATCCAGGTGCGTAACGCGCTCATTAGTCCAGTAAAATTTGGTGCATGAGTCGCTAATGCAGCATCAACCCCTCGTGCCTGACCCGCCGCCATAGCGGCGAAACCCTTGGATGCATATTCGGCAAAAACCAGAGCTCCCGGATTGAAGGACGAGGTCGTGGGGGCGCCGGAGGTCGGCGCGCTCAAACCGATATCTGCGATGTCCAGACGCGCCCCGTTGTTGAGCGTGAAGCCAGCGGTAGAGTCGATTAGTCCGCCTGCGATCTGTCGGCCATCATGAACGGAGGTCAAATCAATGGACTTGATGTTCAGCGCCGCCAAAGTTCTTAGCTCGCCAGCGGTCGAAATCCCGTTTTGATCGGCGTCCACCCATACATTCAGTGCGTCAAAATAACTGGTGCCAGTAAGCGGGTTGACCAGTGATGTCTCCCGGGAGAACACCATGCTCCCTGGCTTCGTCAGCTTAGACAATGCTTCAAAGCCATTTTTCCCGGCCGGGCCCGTACTGCCTGGCACGACAAAGGCTTCGCCAAACCATTCGGCAGCGCTATCGATAACGCCGTTGCGGTTGGTATCAAATACCAATATGCCGTTGTCCGCGCCCACCCAGCCGACGGGGCGTTTTATTCCGTCAGCGTTGAGGTCGAACACTGCGTTACTTTGGGAGGGGGCAACTAGTTTTATGCCATTGCCGGATAGATCCAACACCAAAGGCAAACGATGAACCAACGGCTCGTTACCGAAGCTCACCACCGAGACATAAAAAATAGAATTGGGCGAGGTATTCCAGCGTTGCTGCGCGTTATTGATTGCTTGCTGGATCGCCGCCGCCAAGCTATTCGACAACGCCAAGGAAGCGGGAATAGCCCCGCTCAACGCAGTCGGGGCCCAGCGATCGGAAACGCCTTCCAATCCCAGGCGCTTTTGCAGATACCTCAAGGATGCCGCGTTGTCTGCTGCCGCAGCCACCCCGTCGGCAACTGTTCCGAAAGTAACTGTGGTTGCAGCTTGTTTGGACTGAAGTGCTCCGGCCAGAGCTGAATCGTTTGCTTGGATGGAAGACTTGGAAATAAAAGCAGCCAAGTCCTGCTCCGCACCACTAAACGTGGTGCCGTTCTGTTTCCAAGCGGTCTTGACTGGTACCCCATTAAAACCGTAGGTCTGTTCAACGGCCAATCCACCATCGGCATTTTTCCAGGCGACGATGACACCTTCTCTACTTAAGCTATATGTTGCTGATAAGTCGCCGTAGCGATTTATTACGGAGACGTTTTGTTGGTCGATCGACACTTGAGCCTCTTTGGGAGCATCAATCAATGTTGTTCCCGCGATGCTAACTTGAGTGCCGTTACTTCTGTATAAAACAGATGTTGCATTGCCAAATTCGGTTGATACTAAATTTAGTTTGATATTTCCGTTTGCATCAAGCTCAACGTTGCCAATGCTGTCAATTGAAATGTTTTTGATGTCATCAAGCAGAACGTTAAAAGCGTTCTGGTCAATGATGTCTGATAGGCCAGAAAGCTTTATGCCAAAATGCTCAAGGGTGGCGTCCCAGCCAAGCGGAGTGAATAAACCCTTATTGGATGCATCTATCGTGATTTTTAATAACCCTGACAGCGTGGCTTCGTCTACTCTTTCTTGCCAGCGGGAAAAGTCTTCAGAAGTATTTGTGAACTGAGCTTGTTTTGAAAGATATTCTGATTCGTAGTTTTGCCGGCTGACCTCAGTAGCAGTTTCAAGAAACAGGGCAGTGCTACTCAGCCCGCCAGTTCGATTGCCCCACATGGCTAATTCGGCGACGAATTGCAAATCCAAGTTGTTTCGATCCAAGCTGCCAGGACCATTTGGATTCTTGCTGGCAGCGTCTAGGGCAAGATTTACATAGCGTTCAATAATAATAAGTTGTTGCTCGTCTGCGGCGTCGACTAAGCTAGTATGTGCTAATAACGCTTTATCCACCAAGACCCGCTCAGCGCTACTTAGCTGAAAATTTTGGCTGGCTTTTGAATATAGACTGTCCGCCTGTGCTGATGTTAAGGCGTCTAGCTCAACTTCCGCATCCAGAATTTTTCGGAAGGCAGTCCGAGCTATAGAGTTATTGCCAACATCATTTTGGAGGGCTCCGAAGGACAGTCCACTATTTCCGGTGGATAGCACGGAGACATAAGGGCTAGTGTTGCCAATCTCTGAGCTGGATACTGATTTCTTAATGAAATCTCGTAATTGCTGATTGTCGAGCATAGGTCCCTCTCAAGGTATATTGATTTGGCTCGGGCGGTAGTTGAGTGCGTGCCTATCCGCCGTAACAGTTCTCGTAAATAGCTTTGAGCTTCCATTGGTCCGTGTCAGTGAATTTATTTAGTATTGAAAAATGGCCCACCATTACATCGTTGCAGACAAAAATTTTTTCTTTCGTTTGATCGTGTTGATAAGTGCAGATGCTGCCAAAACTATGATTTCCATTTGCAACTCCAACGGGGAAATCGTAGATCTCAGAGCAGTCTTGTATCGTTCCTGCATAACCTTTTTGCTTCAAGCTTCTATTGAATGACTCTGTGCGTTCAATGATTTTTTCTGGATCTTCTATGGTTCTCACAATCGACCCGTTTTCCTCCCATTCGAGTTCGCGAGAGAAGGCGTTAGTGAAAAATCCTGAAAAAATAAAAAATATAGTTAATAAATAACTTGTGCAGTGCCTCGCCGAGGCAGGCGTGTACGGTTTATTCATTTCTGAAGTCTCATTCTCTGAAGGTTGGGCTGTAGGGGACAATAAACGTTTCTGCGCAAATGTTTTGGATTATAGTTAGGCAGTTTTCAATGTCGCGCCTGAAATGGTTTGCTCCCTCCTTGGCTCCAAGGTCCATGTAGTAGGGGCCGCTAGCTTTAATGTCTACTGCAAGTTGGTGCGTTTCGGGTTGGAAAGTGACGCGAGTTCTTAGTTCAGTGGCGTTGGTGTCTGGATAATTGCCCGTCTCTAGTGTTCCGTTGTGATCCTCTGATCTAGTAATGGTTGTGTCCCATTTGGGGTTTTTAACGGATAGTTCTTGAACGGTTTTTTGTGCGCATGAAATAACTTCCTGAGCCGATACCCGCGAATCTGTCTCCCAGCTTGTCCGGGAATGTGGCTCGACTAGGCTGCAACCGCTTAGCGCCAGTCCATATGTCAGCCAAACACTTGCCATAGGGAAAAAAGAAACTCTCATAGATAGATCTATTTTTGTGAGCGCACACAGAAGACTGTTTTCGAAACCGAAGACCGAACCTGCTCTTGGAGAAAAACTCATGCTGGCTCCTTAACGCTCTCTCAAGCTCTCATCGATATGCTGCTGCAAGGGGCTCAAAAAGTAATCGAGCACTCGACGCTGATCGGTTTTCACTTCGGCCGTGACAGACATCCCCGGCGACAACGCTACGCTTTGTCCGTTGATGATGAGGCTGTTGGTTTTGAGGCGAATACGGCTGCTGTAGATAGGTCCGCGTTTTTCGTCCTCGATAGCGTCATTGGAGACGCTGAGTACTTCACCCTCGACGGTTCCGTAGCGAGTAAACGTAAAGGTTTCTACCTTTACGGTGACTGCTTGCCCGGCGCGGATAAAACCAACGTCTTTGTTTTCCAGCATCGCCTCTACTTCCACGGGCTGATCCATAGGAACGATGACCATCAGGGCTTGCGCCGGAGTGACGACACCGCCCACCGTATGTACGGCAAGCTGTTGTACGGTGCCTGCCACTGAAGCCTTAAGCTGGGTCAAGGTCTCTTGGTAATGCGCCTTCGCTAGCTGCTGAACCAGGCTCGCTTCTTTTTGGTTAGCTTCCTGTTGCAGATCAAGCATGGCTCGCCGGGTTTGGGCCACCACACCTTCGCGGCGCCGCTGGGCTTCATTTTGTGCCGCTGTGGACTGTGCCACGCTCGCTTGTTGCACGCTGAGTTGTCGTAATACATCCAGACGAGCCTGCTCTTTTTGCAAATATTCGTGACGCGCCACGTACTGCTGGGCGAGCAAGCGTTCATAGTCCTCAGCCAGTCGAGTGGCGATCGGCAGGGTAGTGCGTAAATTCGATACCTGAACCTGGGCCGCCTGGATATCTGCACTGCGTTGAAGAATCTCGGCGTCTGCTAGTTCGAGCTGACTTCTGTACTCCTGATATTGCCCCTGTAACCATCGCTGAGTGGCAAGGAGCTGATCAGCATTTGCGTCTTGCAGGCTTTCATGGGGAAGCCTTGGTTCCTGCGGATTGTTAATGGTTTCTAACATGGCGGTACTGCGAGCCTGATCAATGCGCGCTGCCAGCAAGTCGCTTTGAAGGCGCCGAACCTCTGCATCCGCCGAAGTGGGGTCCAGTTCAATCAATACCTCACCAACACTGACAGGCTGGCCGTCGCTGACATGAATCGCTTTGACCACGGCTGTTTCACTGGACTGGACGAGCTTGGTTTTCCCGCTAGGAACAATTTTTCCAGGGGCGACGGCCACCACCTCGATCTTTCCAAAATACGCCCAAGACAGTGCTAGAACAGCAAACACAATGATGGCCCAGACTAAAATTCTGGGTGCTGGGTGGGAGGGGCTTTCTTGCAGCGTCAAAGCCGCCGGCAAAAACTGCAACTCATGGGGCAAACGCTTTGGGGGTTCCATACGTTTGCGCTGTCGCCAGGACTCACCCCAGACTTGTCGATACCGTTGTAATAGTGCCAAGTCCATTTCTACTGACTCCTTACCTGCACTCAACTCTGCTGCATGCGGTGTAAGCGTGAATAATGCCCCGCTTGGTGGGCCAGCAATTCGAGATGGGTACCTTGCTCAACGATCTGCCCGCGATCCACTACAAGAATACGGTGGGCGTCGCGTACTGCTGACAGCCGGTGGGCAATGATGATAACCGTGCGACCAGCACAAATACTTTGCATGTTCTGTTGAATGACCCGCTCTGATTCATAATCCAGAGCACTGGTGGCTTCGTCGAAAATCAGAATGCGTGGATTGCCGATCAACGCCCGAGCAATAGCGATCCGTTGCCGCTGGCCGCCGGAGAGCGAAGCACCATGTTCGCCTACTTCAGTGTCGTAGCCTTCCGGTAGCTCGAGGATAAATTCGTGCGCGCCGGCCATTTTGGCGGCATGCATGACGTTCTCTAGTGGGCAGCCAGGGTCAGTCAATGCGATGTTTTCACGGATGCTGCGGTTGAACAGCATGTTGTCCTGAAGCACTACGCCGATCTGTCGGCGTAACGACGACACGTCGGCCAGCGCCAGATCCATGCCATCAACCAGCACCCGTCCACGCTCCGGGACATAAAGCCTCTGTAACAGGCGTGTCAGCGTGCTTTTTCCTGAACCTGAACGACCTACGACACCAATTACTTGACCAGCCTGGATCTGCACACTGACGCCTCGCAAAACCTCTGATCCATCGAGGCGGTATCGAAAATGCACTTGATCAAATTCGATGTGACCCTGAAGTGAGGGTAATGCGCTGCGCGCCGTTTGCGACAGCTCTGTGGGGGTATTGAGGATGTCCCCCAGACGCTGCACTGACACCCCGGTTTGCTGGAAGCTGGTCCATAGCTGAGCAAGACGCATAATTGGTTGGGATACTCGGCCGGCCATCATGTTGAAGGCAATTAGCGCACCTACCGTCAATTGGCCCTCAATCACCAACCGCGCGCCCATCCAGAGTGTCGCGACGGTCACTAGCTTGCCAATGAAAGACACGCTTTCATTGGCAATAGCCGATAAGTTTTGTGTCTTGAACCCCGCTGCAACGTATCCCGCAATCTGGTCTTCCCATTTGCGTACCACTTGAGGCTCAACCGCCATGGACTTTAGCGTGTCGATACCATTAACGGTCTCCACCAGAAAAGCCTGATTCTGGGCTCCACGATTGAAACTGTCCTGCAATCGAGCTCGTAGCAGGGGGGTCACAATAAGAGACACCAGGAAATACAGGGGCAGGGATAGTAGGACGATCAATGTTAACCAGGCGCTGTAATAGAACATCACGCCGATGAACACTACCGAGAACAACACATCAAGAACGACGGTGATGGCGTTCCCAGTAAGAAAGCTGCGGATGTTTTCCAGTTCGCGAACACGCGCTACTGAATCCCCCACACGTCGAGCCTGAAAATACGCCAAGGGCAAGTTCAACAAATGACGAAATAACCGTGAACCTAGTTCTACGTCGATACGGCTGGCGGTATGGGCGAATAGGTAAGTGCGCAGCCCGCTCAATGCGGACTCAAACACCATGATCCCCAGTAGACCGATGGCGACAACGTCCAACGTGGTCAGCCCGTGGTGCACCAGGACTTTGTCCATGACCACTTGAAAAAACAACGGTGTGACCAATGCAAACACTTGCAGTACAAAGGAAACCAGCAGTACTTCGCCTAATAGCTTGCGATATTTGACGATGGCAGGAATGAACCAGGTAAAGTCGAAGCGGGAGTTTTCACGCTGTAGGTTCGCATCGGAGCGTACCAGGATCAAAGTACCCGACCACCGTCCCTGCAACGCTTCCAGCGCTATGACCTCTGCTCGTGCCACACGGGGGTCATGGATAACCGCTTTGCTTTGGTCGACCTTGGCAATAATGAAAAAATCACCGTTATGATCAAGGGCAATCGCGGGAAGGGGGGTATGTTCCAGACGGCTTGCAGTCGTTTGTACGGATTTGGCTTTAAGACCTACTCGTTGAGCGGCTAGCAGCATCTCTCGTGAGCTAAAAAGGCCTCCCTCGCTGCAAAATTCATAAGTCAGTTGCTCAGCACTGACAGCAACGTTGTGCAACCGAGCAAGCATGACTAGGCAGATAAGGCCTGTATCTACTGGCACATCATCGTTTGCTTGTTGTTCATTCATATCGCGTCCATGCCTGCAAGTTTGTGATGACCCGGGTCTCAACCATCCGTTAAGAGATGTGTACGCCACTCATATGATGGCCTTATGAAGCTTGTGAATTATCGATGGGTCGTCCGCCGGGGCTAGCCTAGCCTTTGGCTAAAAGGGCTTACGGGCATCGGGCGGGAGGAAGTCGCGTTCAGCGTTGTAGCTTTTAGTCAGATACATGGCCAAGCTCGACAGGTCGGCGGGGCTAAGTGTGCCGGCCGTCTGTTTGAGTTTTAACGTGTCGATGATGTAGTCATAACGCGCATTGTTGTATTCCCTGACGGCGTTATAGAGCTGACGTTGGGCGTTGAGTACGTCGGCTGTATTGCGTGTTCCCAACTCCCGACCTACCTGGCTGGCCTTTACCGATGCCTGAGTGGACAGAATTGTCTGCCGACGGGCGATGACTTGTTCAACATCCGAATTGACCGCACGGTGCAGGTTGCGCACGTTCTGCACAACCTCACGGCGCAGATCTTCTCTCTCATCTTCGCTTTGGGATAGGCGCTCAGTCGTTTCTCGCACTTGCGAGCGCGTTGAGCCGCCCGAGTACAGGGGGATATTCAACTCAAGCCCGACACTTCGTTGCGCCACATTACCTTGATAATCGGAGCGATTGAAATCGGTGGGATTGCTATAGCCGAAGCTGTCGTTGTCACCTCTGCGATATGAAACCACCGCATCTAAGGTTGGTGCGAAACCTGCTTTACGTTGACGTTGAACATGTTCGGCGGCGGCGACTGCAAAGCTGCTCGCCAGCAGTGAAAGGTTTTGCCGTACAGCAGTCATTACCCATGCATTGGCATCATTGGGCTGCGGCGTCTCAATAGGGAGCTGATGCTCTATACCCTCGATCGTCGAATAGTCTTGTCGTGTTAGACGCGATAGGGCCTCGAAGGCGTCGTCAACCTTGCGTTCAGCCAGCTTGCGATTAGCCTGGGCATTATCAAATGCAGCTTGGGCGTCTAGCACGTCTGTGAGACTTGCGGCACCATTTTCCAGACGAGACTGAGCTTGCTCCTGTTGTCGCTTAAGAGCCGACTCCTCTGCCTTTGACGCTGCCAGCAAATCCCGTGTGCGCAACACCTCAAAATAGGCTTGGGCAGCTTTTAGAATCAGCTCTTGCTCTTTGGCCGAATGCTCCAGCTCCGCCTGATTGGTACTGGCCTGAGCCGCCTCGAGAGCAAACCAGCGATCGAGGCGAAATATGGGTTGATTCAAATTCGCCTGGAAGACTGATTGACTGCGAGTGCGGGTTAATGTCGGGGCATCACGCTCCAGTCGTACGGACTCAATATTACCGCCCGCGCTGAGAGTAGGAAGCAAGCCAGCGCGCGCCTGGGGAACAGCTTCACGCTGTGCGGCGACTGCATGTCTGGATGCAGACAAGGTCGCATCGTTGATAACTGCTTGCTGGTATATGCCTAGCAAATCTGCGGTTTTGTCAGATGGATTGGCAGCGGCCCACAGGCAGTTGCACAGCAGACAACTCAAAATGCCGCAGATCCTGGCGAAGTAGATCATGGAAGTCCATTTGGTAGGGGGGTGTTGTCCGATTCTGTACATGGCAAAGATTTTTGCCGCTCTCAATATTAAGAGTCTTATTGTTACCGTTTCAGGTCATATCCCTACGTCAATCCATATGAGCGACTTGGCCGAAAGCAGTTCTCCGAGCGATCATTCAGGCGTTGGATGGCAAGGCCCGTGACTGGAATGACGGTGTGCGGCTTAGGTCAGTTTGCAATCCCCGGATACGGTTCATTGAACTCATGGGGGCGCCACAGCAGGAGCAGCTTCACGACCCCATTTAGTTATCCAAGAAATCCCTGAGTAACTGTCCAGACCGGACGCTTTCCGCCCGACTGGCTATGGGTAGAAGAAAATGGTACAGCCCGGAATCACGCCTTTCTGGTCCTGATACTCCTCGAAAATGAGTCCAGAATTAAGTTTTTTCCTGCTCCGGAAAGAAAACAAACCCCCTTATATTTCATATGGGTCGGACACCAGATGCGAGTCTCGTTTCCCGCTCCAAGATTCAGAAAAAAGCCACTCAGATGAGTGGCTTTTTTTTGGTTCTTCACGGAATCCCGGGAAACACAGAAACAAGAACGCCGATTTGATTGATGATGTTCGTGCGAGCAAACACATCTAACAAACCGGCGTTCTTATGCGCGATATTAATACTTTCCTTCCTTTTTGGGAGGGCTTTTCTGTCGTTACGATCAAGCCTGATGGCGACGCGCTTCAGATCGACCTGATTCCCCATCCCACCCGATTCCCATCCTGCGGCGGGTGCCAGAAAACCTGTTCAAGCACTCATGAGTATTGCGAGCGTACCGTTCGTGACTTGCCGATTCTCGGTCGTGCGGTACGCCTCCGCGTTTTGCTCAGGCGTGTTGGCTGTCGTGACTGCG
>NZ_FOVS01000062.1:0-12513 GCF_900115235.1 Pseudomonas sp. NFACC24-1 | reverse complement strand
CAGAAATGCCGATGCCTTCATCGCTTTTCTGGGCCTAGACCTGCGTATATCGGACTCAGGGAAAAAGAAGGGACGCCGCTGCCTGTCTAAGCGAGGTGACCCAGAGGCCCGTCGATTGATGCATAACGCCGCGATGTCGGCGAGGCGCACAGCGGCATGGAAGGGTTTTTATGAGGCACTAAGGGCCCGGGGGCTCAGCACAACCGAAGCATTAGTGGCACTGGCCCGCAAGCTTGCCCGAGTGGTATTCGCCCTGCTGAAGAACCAGAGCGAATACTTACCGAAAGGCATTTAGGGGGTAGCCCTGCACCATAGAATCTCCCACAGGTCAATCAGGCGCTGACCTTGAGCCCGATCAACCCCGCAACGATCAACGCCACGCTGGCCAGGCGAACCAGCGCCATCGACTCACCAAACAAAATGATCCCGGCGATCACCGTGCCCACGGCACCGACCCCGGTCCAGATCGCATAGGCGGTACCCAGCGGCAGTTCCTTCATGGCAAGGCCGAGCAGGCCGAGGCTGATCGCCATGGCGGCGATGGTCAGTGCAGTGGGGAGAGGGCGGCTGAAGCCGTCGGTGTACTTCAGGCCGACAGCCCAGCCGACTTCGAACAGGCCGGCAAAAAACAGAATGATCCAGGACATCAAACACCTCATCGATGGATGGGGTCGTCCCCGGATTCAAGACTCGATCGAGCGGCGGGGTCGTCCCCGCCTGGATGGATAGAGTGCCAATGATTGACCACTCGATCAAGTTTGCCTTAGTCAGCGGTTTGCCGGCCGGCCAGAGTTTCGCGGTCCTGCTTTTCGCTCATGCGCCGGAAGTACGTCGAGAGCAAAGCCCCGGAAATGTTGTGCCAGACACTGAACAGCGCGCTGGGGACCGCCGCCAGCGGCGAGAAATGCGCGCTGGCCAGGGCCGCGCCCAAGCCGGAGTTCTGCATGCCCACTTCCAGGGACAGAGTTTTGCGCTGGGCCAATGGCAGGCCGAACAAGCGCCCGGTGAAGTACCCCAGCAAGTAACCGAAGCTGTTGTGCAGCATCACAATGGCCATGATCAGCAGGCCGGATTCTGCGATCTTCGCCTGACTGGTCGCCACCACCGCCGCGACGATGATCACGATGCTCACCACGGATATCAGCGGCAGGACTTCTACGGCATGACGAACCCGGACACCCAACAGGCGTTGGGCAACGATGCCCAGTGCGATCGGTAACAGGACGATTTGCAGGATCGACCAGAACAGCGCCGAGAACGACACCGGCAACCAGGCCGAGGCCAGCAGCCAGATCAGCGCCGGGGTCAGCAGCGGGGCGAGCAGGGTCGTGATGGCGGAAATCGCCACGGCCAGGGCCAGGTCACCGCGAGCCAGCCAGGTCATGACATTGGATGATGTGCCGCTCGGGCAGCAACCCACCAGGATGACGCCGACGGCGATCTCCGGCGGCAGGCTGAACACTTGGCAAAGCAGCCACGCCGTGCCGGGCATGATCACGAATTGGGCAATCACCCCCAGGGCCACCCGCCCCGGATGACGGGCAACCTCAGCGAAATCCTCCATCTTGAGGGCCAGGCCCATGCCGAACATCACCAGTCCCAGCAAAGGCACGATGGCGACTTTCAGGCCGACGAACCACTGCGGCTGCAGGAATGCCACCACCGCGAAAATCAGTACCCAGTAAGCGAAGGTATTGCCGACAAAGCGGCTCAATGCAGCCAGTGCGCGCATGACCTGATCCTTATTATTAAGAACATCCAATACTCATGTGGGAGCGAGCTTGCTCGCGATAGCGGAGTGTCAGTCAACATCTCGGTGGCTGTCATGCCGCTATCGCGAGCAAGCTCGCTCCCACAAGGTAGCTATCCGCCGGGTTTAGATCCCCTGCGGAATCTCTTCCCCACCCAACGCTTCAACCAGCGCCGGCAGGAACTCGCCGAACGTCAACATCATCAGCGTGAAGCTGGCGTCCAGTTGGCCGAGGGCTTCGTCGCCACCGTCCTGTTCCGCCTGGTCCTGCAGCAGGTCTTCGAATTTCAGGCGCTTGACCACCATCTTGTCGTCGAGCACGAAGGACAGCTTGTCCTGCCAGGCCAGCGACAATTGTGTCACCACCTTGCCGGTGTTCAGGTGCAGCTGGATTTCGTCGCTGGTCAGGTCCTGGCGCTTGCAGCGCACGATGCCGCCGTCTTCGTGGGTGTCGCGCAGTTCGCATTCGTCCAGCACGAAGAAGTCGTCCGCGGCTTTCTGGGTCTTGACCCAGTCGGTCATGGTGGCGGTCGGGGCCATCTTGACCGTCAACGGGCGCACCGGCAGCGAGCCGATGACTTCGCGCAGGGTGGACAGCAGGTCTTCGGCACGTTTCGGGCTGGCCGAGTTCACCAGGATCAGGCCCTGTTTCGGCGCGATGGCGGCGAAGGTGGACGAGCGACGGATGAAGGCGCGGGGCAGGAACGCCTGGATGATTTCATCCTTGAGCTGGTCCCGTTCCTTTTTATAGACCTTGCGCATTTGCTCGGCTTCGATCTCTTCGACCTTTTCCTTCAGGGCATCGCGCACGACGCTGCCCGGCAGGATGCGTTCTTCCTTGCGCGCGGCGATCAGCAGGAAGTCCTGGCTGACGTGCACCAATGGTGCGTCTTCGCCTTTGCCAAACGGCGCAACGAAACCGTAAGTGGTCAACTCCTGGCTTGCACATGGACGCGCCAGTTTGCTGGCCAGTGCAGTTTCCAACGCCTCGGCATCAAAAGGCAGATCTTGGGTCAGGCGATAGATAAGCAGGTTTTTGAACCACATGGGGTGAGTCTCTCCTTTATACAAAGGGGGGCATTATTCTCTTCGCGGCGCCATAGGCCAACCCTTCGCTAAGCCTTTGGAAGGCCTGAAAAAATTAATTTAAAAAGTGCTTGCCAGCTTAAAGAGTGCTCCGTAGAATGCGCGCCACACCGAAAGCGAAGGGTGATTAGCTCAGCTGGGAGAGCGTCTGCCTTACAAGCAGAATGTCGGCGGTTCGATCCCGTCATCACCCACCATTCGTTCAACGTGTTACGCGCAGCGGTAGTTCAGTCGGTTAGAATACCGGCCTGTCACGCCGGGGGTCGCGGGTTCGAGTCCCGTCCGCTGCGCCATATTCGGTTACCTGGAACGCTGAACGCCAGGTCACCACGGAAAGCCCGCTAACGCGGGCTTTTTGCTATTTGTAGTTCCTGCGGTGTGCGTTGCTTCTTTTTTTCTGAAATTTGCTAATTAGATCAGCACGTTACGAAAAACTGTGAGAGAATGCGCCCCGCATCGAAAGTGAAGGGTGATTAGCTCAGCTGGGAGAGCGTCTGCCTTACAAGCAGAATGTCGGCGGTTCGATCCCGTCATCACCCACCAAACTTTCAATGTTACGCGCAGCGGTAGTTCAGTCGGTTAGAATACCGGCCTGTCACGCCGGGGGTCGCGGGTTCGAGTCCCGTCCGCTGCGCCATCTTCGGTTTCCTGGCCCGCTGAACGCCAGGTCACCACAAAAAGCCCGCTCAATGAGCGGGCTTTTTGTTGCCTGTCATTTGGCCGTTGCTACTGCTCGGCATTGCGGCTGTGGCGGTAGTCGCTGACCGCCTCGTACACCGCTTTACGCAAACGGTTGATGCCGCCGATAGGGCGATGGGCCTCGATGCCGAACCACGGATTGAACGACTGGTTGTCACAGGCCAGGTTCAACTTGGGCGTGTCGAAATCCTGGGCCGGCACCTTGATGTGCGCCACGGTCTCGAACGGTGCATCACTTTCCTGCCATTCAATACTGGTGTCTTCGATCGGCATGTACTTGCTCGGATCCTGACGCTGGATCTGCAAGACAAAACACGCCGGCACCCGGTCTGTGGATAACTGTTGGTTCAGGGCGCTGCGCAAGAAGTTCGGCAGGTCCTGGTTTTGCGGTGGCAAGTTGTAGCTTGGGCAGCTGTCCGGGTCCGGCGCGACGCGAAACTTGGCATTGGCTTCGCCGAATTTGTAAGGCGATACCGAGAAATAAGTGGTCTGGGTCGGACTGGCCGGAGCCGGCGAGAGGGTCGCCAGGGCGATGAACAGATGACGGATCTGCCAGGTGCGCGGGTCCAGGCTCGGAAAGAACGCCATCGCCTTCTTCCCGTCAGCCTGGGCGGCCACATTCTGACGGTACTCGGCGACATCACTGACAAAGAAGTTCGGATGATTGAACATCACGAAATCCTGCTCGCCCTGTGATTGCCGATCAGCAAGCAGTTGCTTGCCCGGTACGTTCAGCAGCTTGATCGCCATCCCCCGTGCATCGCGCAGGCTGTCGAATTGCGGATAAGCGTTGCCGTTGGACAGACGGATCGTGGCCTGCCAAGTCTTGCCCGGTTCGGCAAACACGCCCTGGCGCAACGGCGCCGACAGGTCGCTCGGCACCTGGACCTCGGCCATGACGCAACCGTGGGCCTTGGCATGGGCGTCGCGCAGGTAACGCGTGCCTTCGCGGTGCTGATCGACGATGCGGATCGCGGTCTGGATGATGTCCTGGGTCATGGCGGCTTCGCCGGGTGCGATCTGTTCCTTGTCCGGGACCGGTCCCTTGTGCTGCCAGGCAAACCAGGCCGTGGACAGGGCCCAGCCGAGCAACCCGATACCCAGCAGCCACAGGAGCGTCTTGCCCAAAAAGGCGCCGAGGCGCAGCCAGAGGGTGATCAACATGCCAACATCCTTTTACCGGTGAGGTTCATCATTACAGTTGCGACTCCAGTGGCCCGCCCAGCACTTTCAAATACTCCAGCAAGGCCCAGCGTTCCTGCGGTTGCAGCAAGCGGCCAATGACGCCGTTACCGCGTTCGCCCGCGCGGAACTCATGGCCGCTGTTGTGATTGCCGGTAATCCGGGTGTCGAAGATAAAGCCGTTGGTGAACGCTTCGGTGCGATAGCCCAAGTGGCGTGGGTCGTATTCGAAGTTGCCCTTATAGAACGTGGTCGCCCGCTCGTCCTGGGGGGACAGCAGTTGATAGATCGTCGGCACCGAGCCGTTGTGCAGGAACGGTGGCGTGGCCCAGACACCCGCCAGCGGCCGGGCCTTGTAGGCGCGCAGTTCACGCACGCCAATGGGCAGGCCGAAACCGTCCAGGGCCGGGCGTTCGACGGGGGTGACACCGGCGTCGCGGTAAGCGCGGTTTTCGACAAAGGCGGTGACGTAGGCCAGGCCTTTGGCGACCGAAAGCTGGCTCAGGTCCAGCGGCTCCGTCGGGGTCGGGTGCAGTTGCACGTCCAGCTTCGCCAGCTCGGCCGGATCCCACTGCAGGCTGGTCAGGTCGAAGCGATGGTCGGCGATGTTATTGGCGGTGCCGGGGTCGGTGCCGATCACCTGCACAGGCAGCATGTGCAATTGCTGCACCGGCCTGTCAGGCCCCTGGACCACTTTGGGCACATGGCAGCCGGCGCAGTTTTCGGTGAACAGGGCCCGGCCCTTGGCGGCCAAGGGTTTATCGATCGCGCCCAGCAACGCTTCCGGCCACACGGGCGGCTTGAGCAGTTGCAGGGTTTCTTCGATCTTGTTCAAGTCGCGCACGCGCACGCTGGAAGGGTATCGCGCATCGCCCTGCAGCGGTTTGCCCTGGGCGTCGAAGAAATTCAGCGTGGCACCGACCCCCAGCGCTTCACCGACGTTGCGGGCCATCGGCTGCTGGGCCGAGCCGTTCCATTGCACCCAGTCGAACGTCCATATTTCCCACAGTTGCGGGTAATCCACTGGAGCGTTGGCCACCCGGTAGTTTTCCGCCGAAATGGCGTCGCCGAAGCTGGCATTGGCGATGCGACCGAAGGCGTCGGTACGCCCGGGGCCTTCTTCGGTGGGGTAGAGGCCGCGATGGGTATCGTTCCAGGCCACTCGCAGGAATGTGTCCAGAGAAGCCTTGAACGTTTTGCGCAGCTCTTCGTGGCGGGCGTCGTAGTCCTTGCCCAGTACTTGGCGGGCGAAGCGTTCGAATTTCCACGGGTTGTAGTAGGTAGACGCCAGACTGGCGACCAATGCCTGTCCGAAACTGCCACCACGCAGTGTAGGAACGCTAGAAGGCAGCACGTGCTGGGCCGAGCCACCATCGATCCGTATCGCCTGGCCCTTGAAGTGCAATTCACCGGTATGACACGCCGCGCAGGTGATATCCAGGAACTGGTCGGTGCTGCCCGGGTTCTGGTGCCGGGCGAACCCTACCGGCAAGTTGCCGGGGTTGTCAGGCGAGGCTTTCTGCGCCGGATCGATCAGGAAGCCGAAGCGCGCCAGGTACTCCGGCGAAGCGAAGCGTTGTTGCGAAAAAGGCAATTCGAGGGCGGTGAACCAGTCGTAGCGCAGGCCTTTGACCTGGGTGCCCTGGGGTGTGAAGTAATACGTCTGGCGCTCGGCGGCACTCCATTGATCCAGGTAGTGCACCTGTTCGACGGGGGTATAGAACGGCAAGCGAGGATTGGCGACGTAATAAAGCACCACGGCCACGACGAGGATCAGCAGCGCGAGGAGCAGCAACAGAATGCGAGAGAGAAGGCGCACGGTAACGTCCTTGTTTTTTTTTGATAAGCCCTTATGCCTCAGTGCTGCGCGGCGGGCAAGTGGCCATTACCCTTGGCCTGTGGGGAGCGGCAATGTGTCCCTGTACGCAACGGATGACAGATGCTTCATTTGCCCAAGGTTAAAAAGCGTTTGCGGTCCTGAACTTATCATCACTTTGCGGCTCACATGCCGGTAGCCATTGGTCGTGGCCGCCTGATAAGCTCGCGGCTTTATTCGATTGCCCTTTAGGCGCATGAACAAGGAAATAGCATGAAACAGCATCGGTTGGCGGCGGCGGTGGCCCTGGTTGGCCTGGTACTCGCGGGTTGCGACTCGCAGACCAGCGTAGAGCTGAAAACCCCGGCGCAGAAAGCTTCCTACGGTATTGGCCTGAACATGGGCAAGAGCCTGGCTCAGGAAGGCATGGATGACCTGGACTCCAAAGCGGTCGCCCAGGGCATCGAAGATGCCGTCGGCAAGAAAGAACAGAAGCTGAAAGACGAAGAACTGGTCGAAGCCTTTGCCGCGCTGCAAAAGCGTGCCGAAGAGCGCATGGCCAAGATGAGCGAAGAGTCGGCAGCCGCTGGCAAGAAATTCCTCGAGGAAAACGGCAAGAAAGCCGGTGTGACCACCACCGCTTCCGGCCTGCAGTACGAAGTGGTCAAGAAAGCCGATGGTCCACAGCCTAAGCCGACCGACGTCGTGACCGTTCACTACACCGGCAAACTGACCAATGGCACCGTGTTCGACAGCTCCGTCGAGCGTGGCAGCCCGATTGACCTGCCGGTCAGCGGCGTGATCCCGGGTTGGGTCGAAGGCCTGCAACTGATGCACGTCGGCGAGAAGTACAAGCTGTACATCCCGAGCGACCTGGCCTACGGCGCCCAGAGCCCGAGCCCGGCCATCCCGGCCAACTCGGTCCTGGTGTTCGACCTGGAACTGCTGGCGATCAAGGATCCGGCAAAAGAAGACGCAGCCAAGTAATCGGTCTGCTATAACGACAACGCCTCGCTCATGCGGGGCGTTGTCGCATCTGGGCTACGGCAAATGGCAAAAAAACCGAACGCATGGGGCAAGCTACAGTCATAGGCAATACAGGCGCTGTGCTAGACGCAGTCAGCCGGTCAAGTCAATGAAATATTGGGTTTTTTTATGTGAGTAAAAAACGCCCGATCTAAGCCGGGCCCTTATTAAACGGGGGCTTCAGCGGTGAAATGCAGCTCTGTTCACAAGGTTATCCACAATTTGTGTGGATAACATTTCAGTGGGAGAAAAAATGAAGGCCCCGTGGAATTTTGCGCGATTTCTGCCCTTGGCAGGCCGCTTGCTGGCCCGCGGTCGATTACCGACGTTGCTCTTTGCCGTCGCCAGCAAAGGTGCCCGGGAGGGCGGACGGCTGGGCAAGCTCAAGGAAGACCTGCGCCTGTTGCAGGCCTTGTGCCTGGCTTACTGGCGGGGTGAGTACCGTGCGGTCAGCGCCAAGTCGATGCTGTCGGTGGTGGCGGGGCTCATGTATTTCCTCAGTCCCCTGGACGCGATTCCAGATATCTTGCCGATGTTTGGCATGTTCGACGATATCGCGGTGCTGGCCTGGGTCATGAAAACCCTCGACGTCGAACTCGAGGCATTCCGCGCCTGGCGTTATCGGCAGTCGCCCGAGAAACTGGCTCAAGTCGAAAGGCTTCCCGATACCCCGGAACAACTCCAGCTCCAAGGCCAGAAAAAGCCCTGATCCCCTGAGAATTCATCACCCCGCGACCTTAGCCAGCATTTAGGATTACACTTCCAAGGAAAAAGGCTGACTCGCTAAGTGTTGTTGTCCTACGGGGTAAACATGGATATTCAAGTAATCACACGTGACGGAGAGCCCGAGTACGCGGTTTTGCCGTGGGATCAGTACCAAGCGTTGTTGAAGGCAGCAGGCATCGATCAAGCTCCGCCGCGGGAAGCGACAGTCCGTCACGCGGCGGCACCCGGCCAGGTTCTCCCTGGCTTGGACCAATTACGCAGTTTGCGCGAAGGGAAGGGCATCGCCATCGACGCGTTGGCCCGCACGGTAGGTATCAGCCCGTCTTATCTGGCCTTGATCGAGAGCGGCGAGCGACAGCCCGATGCCGCGATTCGGCGCAGTCTGGCCTGGGAATTGACGGTGCCGGGTTGGAGGGAAGAATCGTGAGCGTACGCATCAGTCGGCAGCATTGGGATGGGTTGTTGGGTGAATTGGACCAGGCGCGTCGCCAACGCCATTTATTGACTTACCGCGCCTTGCTGGAGCGCTTGCAGCTCCCCAGCCCGGCCATGCAGACCTTGACTGCGGCCCTTGAACACCTGGCGGCGCTGGACGCCCGGGCAGAACAGCCGCTGCGCAGTTCTTTGGTGATCAGCCAGGGCGCGAGCCGGTTGCCGCGCACGGGGTTCTTCGAATGCGTTGAGCGCCTGGGCCGCTTTTCCGGGCCTTCCGATGGAGTGGCCGCCGCCTCCTGGCACGCTTCGGAAGTGGTCCGGGTGTTTGAATACGAATACCCCGAGTCGGCGGAGGCCTGAGTGCTCTGGCGACTCAAGGCGCGGATCGGTTATTGGCTGGCGCGCCGGTTGTTTCACTGGTCCTGGTTCGTCCGCCAGGCGCGTGGCTGGGCCTGGCTCGAGGGCCAATTCTCGCGTATGGCGAACCTGGGCGATGTCGGTGCGCAAAGTTTCTATGGGCACATCCTCACGTTTCGCGGCCAAGGGCTGGGCGCCCGTGAAGAAGGGGTTCGCCTGCTGCGGCTGGCGGCACTGGCGGGTGATGGCAAGGCGGCCTACCAAGTCGGCGTGATCAGCCTGGCCGGTACAACCAGCAAGGCGCCGGACCCGGTCGAAGCGGCACGTTGGTGGACCCTGGCGGCGGAAGCCGGGCATCCGTTGGCCGAGATCAAGCTCAAGGCACTCGACGCTCGCGACCGCTAGCGTTATCCACAGGCTATTCGTGACGAAGTCGGGCGGATTTAGCGAATCGCCCTACATCCTTTGTCCCGTTCCCCTGACTTAATTCCCCCGTCATCCCCGGCACAGTCTCGCGCTCCCTGAGTGCTGCGAGACGCTGCCCATGTTCGACCGTTTTTTCCTGCCGGCCCTTGAGCGAGCCCTGTCCTGATGGAGCGGGTGAACCGTATCGAGCAGGAACTCGACAGCTTCCAGGACACCCTGGCGGTCTACCGCGAGCAACTTGAGCGCTGGTACAGCCGCACGGCGGACCGGGCCAGCCGCGCGGCCGATTTGCCCTCGCTGATGGGCATGGAGCGGCTGATCCGCTTCGGCGACAGCACCACCGTCGTCAGCAGCGGTGACGATGATTTCCTCTCCACGGTCGTCCAGTGCCCCCTGGGTGGGGTGATGACGATCGAGAGCAAGTTCGAGTCGGTGTACGACATCCCGCTGGGCGACATCGTAGTGGATGTGGTGGAGGTGGACAGCGGCAAGGTCACGCCGGTGACCCTGGACGCCCAGGGGCTCGGGACTTTCGAGGGGGAGGCGGGCAAGTCCTATCGGGTCCATGTCCAGGGCGAGGTGTCTCCCGGGCAGATCGAGAAGCTGTTTTCTTCCTACGATGGCTTGACTGGGGATCTGACGGACTGGCTACGGGGTGAGTGGCAAGGCTTCAAGCCGCGATGGGCCCAGCAGTCCTTGGCGACCTCGGCGGCTGCGGTGGGAAACGGGTTGCTCGCCGGCAGTTGGGCGGCGATCGAGGGGGTGTGGGACAGCATCAGCCTGCTGTCGGACATCCTCAAGGATCCTGGCCGGTTTGTTCAGCGATTGGGTGACAGCGCTGATCAATTGAAGACACTGGCACGAGACACGCCGCTGCTAATGGCCAAGCTGCAACTGCTGGCCAGCGACGAAGCGGCGCTGTACCTGTTGGTGCGCACCGCCAGCCTCTGGCTGGAGATGCTACCGCCCAGCGAAGTCGCCGGCGAAACGGCCGAAGCACTCTCGACCGTGGTGGTGCAGTGCGTGATCGATTTGCTGATCGGCGTGGTCTTGACCTTTGCCGGGGCGGGGGCCGGGATCGCCTACCTGTCGATGTGGTTGGCCAGGCACGGCGCAACCCTGCTGAATGCCATGCAGCGTTTCGTCAAGGCGATCTTCGCGGTGGTCAACGGCTTTATGACCTACGTGGATCGCTACAAAACCGTGGCGGTGCGCGGCGTCGCAGCGGGAATAAAAAAAGGCCGGCTGCAACTGCGCTGGGATGCGCAACGCAACACCACGCTGAAAAAACACGAACCCCACGACGACGCCCCGGCCCAATCGAAAAACCCCAACGGCGACAGCGCCGACACCGCGGCCCAGACCCAGACCAGCGGCTGCCCGGTGTCGATGGTCACCGGCGAAGAACTGCTGACCCTGGACGACGGCACCCTCGACGGGCGCTTGCCGTTCGTCTTCACCCGTTTGTACCGCACCAGCGCCGTCGTCCTGGACGTCGGCCTCGGGCGCGGCTGGATCCATGCCCTGGCCCATCGCCTGGAGCTCAAGGGCGCGCAGGTCACCTGGGTCGACCAGGAAAACCGCCGCACGATCTTTCCGTTGCCCACCACCCAGCGTCCGGCGATCCACAACAGCCTGGCCCGGGCGGCCATCTACCTGGGGGCTGCGCCGGACGAACTGATCATCGTCCAGCCCGGGGAAAACGCCCCGTTCCTGCACTTTCGCGACGGCCACCTGATCGCCCTCAGCGACCGCTACGACAACCGCCTGACCGTCCAGCGCAACATCCACGGCGACATCAGCCGCCTGGACAACGGCGCCGGGCGTTCCCTGCGCCTGCGTTATGAACAGCGCCACCTGGTCGCCGTCGACTACCAGAGCTTCCACCCGGCCCTCACCCTTGACGAAGCCTGGCGGACCGAGCAGACGCTGGTGTCCTACCGCTACGACGGACGTTTCCGACTGATCGAAGCGACCAATGCCGCCGGTGAAAGCGAACGCTACGACTACGACGACCAGCACGTCATCCTCCAGCGGCAACTGGCCGGCGGGGCGAGCTTTTACTGGGAGTGGCAAGGCGTCGGGGCGGCGTCCCGCTGCGTACGGCATTGGGCCTCCTTCGCGCAGATGGACAGCCGCTACACCTGGGGCGAGGACGGCCGTGTCACGGTCCGGCACCTGGATGGCAGCCAGGAAGTGTATGTCCACGACGACCGGGCGCGGCTGGTGCGCAAGGTCGAGCCCGATGGCGGCGAGCACCTCAAGGCCTACGACGAACAGGGCCGGTTGATCGCCGAACAGGACCCGCTGGGGGCGGTCAGCGAATACCGCTACGACGACGTCGGACGGCTGGTGGCGCTGATTCCGCCGGACGAAGCGCCGACGTCCTACGAATACCGCAACGGTTTCCTGCACGCCTGTTCCCGTGGCAAGGCCGTGTGGACCTATCGCCGCAATGCCCGGGGCGATGTGATCGCGAGCATCGATCCCGACGGCCAGCGCACGGAATATGCCTACGACGCCCATGGGCAACTGCTGGCCAGGTATGACCCGGACGGTGGTGAGCATCGTTTCACCTGGAGTCGCCTGGGCCAACTGACCGAAGAGGTCCTGCCCGATGGCGGTCGGCGGTGTTTTGCCTACGACGCCCTGGGGCGTTTGCTCAGTCGTCGGGACGAACACGGCGCCCTCACGCACTACCAATGGGACGCCGTCGGCCGCCTGCTGCAAGTCACCCTGCCCACCGGCGCCACCCGGGCCTGGAGCTACAACGCCTACGGCAAGGTCATTGCCGAGCGCGACGAGCAGGGCCGAACCACCCGCTACGAATACGCCGACGACCTGCACCTGGTCAGCCGCCGCCTGAACCCCGACGGTAGCGAGCTGAAGTACCGCTACGACTCGGCGCGGCTGTTGCTGACCGAGATCGAAAACGAATCCGGCGAACAATATCAGCTGGACTACACGCCCAACGGCTTGATCCGACAGCAAGTCGGCTTCGACGGCCAAC
>NZ_FOVS01000063.1:0-12487 GCF_900115235.1 Pseudomonas sp. NFACC24-1 | reverse complement strand
TTCGCCCTGCACTGCTACGAAGCGCCCCAAGGGCCAGTGGAAACCCGACTCGCCGAGCTGTGGGCCGAGGTCCTCGGGGTGCCGCGGGTCGGTCGGCAGGACAACTTCTTCGCCCTCGGCGGGCATTCGTTGCTGGCGGTGCAGATGGTCGAGCAGTTGCGGGCCGAAGGCTGGCAGTTGGACGTGGGGAATTTGTTCAGCGCGGCGAACCTGCTCAATCTGGCACTGCTGCTGGAGAATCCGCTGGGGCCGGCCAAATCACAGGCGCTGCCTGAGGCACCCGCCATCGCGCCGGACTGCAAGCGCATCACCCCGGCCATGCTGCCGTTGCTCAGCCTGCCACAGCCTCAGGTCGACCTGATCGTGACGGCGGTGGAAGGCGGCGCCGCCAACGTGCAGGACATCTACCCCCTGGCGCCCCTGCAGGAAGGCTTGCTGTTCCAGCACCTGCTGCAACCGGCCGACGACGCCTACCTGTTACGCGCGACACTGGCCTTCGACAGCCGCCCACGACTGGACGCCTTCATCGCCGCCTTCGATCAGGTGATCGCCCGCCATGACATCCTGCGCAGCGCCGTGCTCTGGGAAGGCCTGGACGAGCCGGTGCAAGTGGTCTGGCGCGAGGCGCCCCTGCCGGTGGTCTGGCTGGAGGCATGGGACGCCTTCGCCGAACAGCCCCTGGACATCCGCCGCGCACCACTGGCCCAGGCCTACGTGCGCTTCGACGCGCCCAGCGGCCAATGGCAGTTGCAGTTGGTCCACCACCACCTGGCCATCGACCACGCCACCCTGGCGCTGTTGTTCGGCGAAGTCCGCACCTTGATGCAAGATCCCGGGCATCCGCTGCCTCCGAGCGTGGCGTTTCGCCGATTCGTCGCCCAGGCCCGCGAGCCTCGGCGCCAGGCCAGCGCCGAGGCCTATTTCAAACGGCTGCTCGGCGACCTCGACGAACCGACCCTGCCCTACGCGCTGCACGACGTCCAGGGCTCCGGCCGCGACAACCGCGAGGCCCAGCGCTCACTCGACCCCGCCCTGGCCCGCCGCCTGCGGCAACTGGCCAAGACCCAGGCGGTGGGCGTCGCCAGCCTGTTCCACCTGGCCTGGGCAATGGTAGTGGGCAAGGCCAGCGGCCGCGACGACGTGGTCTTCGGCACGGTGCTGTTCGGCCGCTTCAGTGCCGGCCAGCAGGTGGAGCAGGCCCTGGGGCTGTTCATCAATACCCTGCCCCTGCGCATCGACCTCGACATGCCCCTGTACAGCGCCTTGCGCCAGACCCATGGACGACTGACCGAACTGCTCGACCATGAACATGCGCCACTGGCCCTGGCCCAACGTTGCACGGCGCTGCCCACCCAGGCAGCGTTGTTCTCAGCGCTGCTGAACTTTCGCCACAGCCAGGCACAACGCTCGGCCCGCCCAGAGTTCGACCTGCCAGGGGTGCGCCTGCTGGGCAGCGAGGAGCGCAGCAACTACCCGTTCTGCCTGTCCATCGATGACCTCGGCGAAGGCTTTGCCCTGACCGGACAGGTCCATCGTTCAGTCTGCGTCGACGCGGTCCTTGCGCAAATGATTCGGGCCCTGGAGGTGGTTGCACAGACCCTGGAAACCGCACCGGCCACCCGAGCCTGTGCCTTGGACATCCTACCTCTGGAGCAACGCCAGCAACTGCTGGAAGCGTTCAACGCCACACGGCAGGCGCATCCACGGGACACCCTGCTGCACCAGCCCTTCGAGCGGCAGGCGGCACTGCATCCCGACGCCGTGGCGGCGCAGTTCGAAACGACCGCGGGGGCCCAGCTCAGCTATGCCCAGCTTAATCAGCAGGCGAACCAGTTGGCCCACGCCCTGCTGACGGCCGGGGTGCGCCCCGATGACCGGGTAGCGATCAGCCTGCAACGGGGTCCAGACCTGTTGGTCGCCCTGCTCGCCACCTTGAAGGCCGGCGCGGCCTACGTACCGCTGGACCCCAACTACCCGCCGGCGCGTCTTGCGCACATGCTTGAAGACTGCGCGCCCCGGCTGGTCCTGAGCAGCCAGGCCGTGGCCAGTGGGTTACCGGCCACGGCGGTCGAATGCTGGTGCCTGGATGCAGCGCAGTTACGGGACCGGTTGGCGACCCTGCCCACGGAAAACCCCAGGGTTGCGGACCTGGGCCCAGCGCACCTGGCCTACGTCATCTACACCTCGGGCTCCACCGGCCTCCCCAAGGGCGTGATGATCGAGCACCGCAACGCCTGCAACCTGCTGCATTGGGCACTACGCAACTTCGACGCCGAGGAATGGCGCCGCAGCTTGTTCGCCACGTCGATCAACTTCGACCTGGCGGTCTTCGAATGCTTCGTCCCTCTCGCCGCCGGCGCGACCCTGCACCTGGTGGAAAACGCCCTGGCGTTGGTGGCCCGACCCTGCCCGGTGTCGCTGATCAACAGCGTGCCCTCGGCGGTGGAAGAACTGGTCAGGGTCGGCGCCGTCCCGGACAGCACCCGGGTGGTCAACCTGGCGGGCGAACCGCTCAAGCCGCGACTGGTGGAGCAATTGTTCGCCCGCAGCGCGACGCAACGGGTCTGCAATCTCTATGGGCCAACGGAAACCACCACCTATTCCACCTGGCTGTCGATGGACCGTGCCGGGGGCTACCAGCCCGGCATCGGCCGGCCCCTGGACAACACCCGTGTCTACCTGCTCGACCGTCATCGCCAACCGGTGCCGTTGGGCGTGGCCGGTGAGATCTACATCGGCGGAGCAGGCGTGGCGCGGGGTTATCTCAATCGTGCCGAGCTGACCCAAGAACGCTTTTTGTCCGACCCCTTCGTCGAGGATCCCCAGGCGCGCATGTACCGCACCGGTGACCTGGGGCGCTGGCGGGCCGATGGTTCGCTGGATTACCTGGGACGCAACGACTTCCAGGTCAAGGTACGCGGGTTCCGCATCGAACTCGGGGAGATCGAAACGCAGTTGCTGGGCATGCCGGCGGTGCGCGAAGCGGTGGTGCTGGCGCAGCCTGGCCCTGCCGGTGATCCGCGGTTGGTGGCCTATCTGGTGGCGCAGGTCTCGACCACGCCCGTTCCGGACTTGGCTGAAGTACGCGCTTATCTGGAAAGTCGCTTGCCGGACTATATGCTGCCCAGCGCCTGCGTCGCCCTGCAGCAGTTGCCACTGACCCCCAACGGCAAACTTGATCGCCAGGCCCTGCCGCTGCCCGAGGCACAGGCCAGCAGTGCCGCCAGGCAGGCGCCGCAAGGGGACACCGAACGGCGGCTGGCGGCCATCTGGACCCAGGTGCTGGGCGTCTCGGAAATCAGCCGTGACGACGACTTCTTCAGCCTTGGCGGGCATTCGCTGCTGGCGGTGCAATTACTCGAACAGTTGCGCCGCAATGGCTGGGACCTGGACATACGCAGCGTGTTCGAACGCTCGACACTGGCCGCCCAGGCGCTGCGCCTGGAAAAACTGGCCAGCGTTCCGGCGCCGGCACCAAGCGTAAGCACCATCCCGACCCCGTGCGCCCGCATCACCCCACAGATGCTGGATCTGGTGACCCTTCCCCAGGCGCAGATCGACCTGATCGCGGCACGAGTGCCCGGCGGCGCCGGCAATATCCAGGACATTTATCCATTGGGCCCCTTGCAGGAGGGCATGCTCTATCACCACCGCGCCCAGCGCGAGGGCGATCGTTATGTGCTGCGCAGCCTGCTGGCCTTCACCGACGAGGCGCGCCTGCAACGTTTCTGCGGGGCGCTGGGCCAGGTCATCGGCCGGCACGACGCGCTGCGCACCCTGGTGCTCTGGGAGGACCTGGAGGAACCCGTGCAGGTGGTGCTGCGGCAGGTCGCGTTCACGCCTCGGCGCCTGGCGCTGGAGGGTGACGACATCGCGGCGCGGCTGCAGGCCAGTGCCGACCCGCGCCACTACCGCCTCGACCTGCGGCAGGCCCCGTTGATCGAGGCCCGGGTGGCCTTTGACCCGGCGCAGGAGCGCTGGCTGTTGCTGCTGTTGCATCACCATGTGGTGGTCGATCACACCTCCCTGGAATTGATGATCGAAGAGATCGCCCTGATCGAGGGCGGGCGCCCGGCGGACCTGCCGCCGCCCACCAGCACCCGAGCCTTGGTGGCCCAGGCCCGGCGACCAGAAGCGGTGGCCGCCGCCCGCGCTTTTTTCAGCGAGCAGTTGGGCGATCTGGATGAACCCACCCTGCCCTTCGACCTTGACCTGCAAACCGATCCCCGCTGGCAGGCCCTGGAACACCAGCAGCCGCTGGCGTCGGAGCTGGCGCGCCGCCTGCGTCGCCAGGCCGAAGTCCACGGGGTGAGCGCGGCGAGTGTCTGCCACCTGGCCTGGGCCCTGGTGCTGGGGCGCCTGAGTGGGCGCGACGATGTGGTCTTTGGCACGGTACTGTTCGGCCGCCTGCAGGCCGGCGCCCACGCCGACCGGACCTTGGGCCTGTTCATCAACACCCTTCCACTGCGGGTGCGCCTGGACGGCGGCGTCCACGCCACCCTTAGGCAGGTCCAGGACACCCTCAACGGTCTGCTCTGCCACGAGCAGACCCCGCTGGCCCTGGCCCAGCGTTGCAGCGCGATAGCGCCGGGGACGGCGTTGTTCAGCGCGTTGTTCAATTACCGCTACAGCCATGCCGGCCAAGCCAATGTGCACCAGGCCATGCCCGGCATGACCCTGCTGCACAGCGAGGAGCGAACCCATTACCCCTTCAACCTGGCGGTGGACGATCTGGGCGAAGGTTTCCAACTGACCGCCCAGACCCACCCCGACCATGCGCCGGAACGGCTGCTGAACTTCATGCTGACGGCCCTGCACGCCCTGGTGGAAGCGCTGGAACAGACCGACGATGGGCACATCCAGTCATTGGACGTATTACCCGCCGCCGAGCAAGCACGGTTGAATCGCCTCAACCCAGTGCTGTCCGTGTCAGCGCCCGACGGCACCCTGCACGGGCGCTTCGCCGAGCAGGCCGCTCACCGCCCCGACGCCCTTGCGCTGATCGACGAGCATCGCCAACTGAGCTTTCGACAGCTCGACGGACAGGCCAACCGCCTGGCCCATCACTTGCTGGACCAGGGTGTACGACCCGGGCAACGGGTCGCGGTGTGCCTGGATCGCGAAGCGCACCTGGCGATCGCCTTGCTGGCGGTGTGGAAAGCCGGCTGCGCCTATGTGCCGCTGGACCCCGATTATCCGGCGCCGCGGCTGGCCTTCATGCTGCAAGACAGCGCTCCGGCGGCGCTGCTCACCCAGGAGCGAGTGCGCGAGGGGCTGCCGACATTCGACGCCGGGCCGCTGATCTGCCTGGATGCCGTTGGTGCCGCCTGGCAGCAGGCCGCAACCGACGATCCGAACATCGGCACCCAGCCCAGCGACCTCGCCTATCTGATCTACACCTCAGGCTCCACCGGCCAGCCCAAGGGCGTCATGGTCGAGCACCGCTCGGTGCTCAACCTCTGGGCCGGGTTGCACCAGCGTCTGGCTGACCTGCCAGCCGGTACGCGCTGCTCGCTCAACGCCTCGGTGGCCTTCGACGCCTCGGTCCAGCAGCTGTGTCAGTGGCTGAGCGGCCACTGCCTGGTGTTGATTCCAAAACGCGTGCGCCTGGACGCAGCGGCCCTGCTCGATTACCTGCAGAGCCGGCAGGTAACCCTATTCGACTGCACCCCGACCCAGTTGCAAGCGCTGCTCAAGCATCGCCAGACGCTGGCCCTGCCCCAGCCGTTGCCCCGCCGCCTGCTGCTCGGCGGCGAGGCCGTCCCCGCAGAGCTCTGGCAGCAACTGGCCGGTGAGCCCGGCGTGCGGGTGCTGAACGTCTACGGCCCGACCGAGTGTACGGTCGACACCACCAGCGCCTGGCTGGACCAGCATCCGCTGCCCAGCCTTGGCCAGCCTCTGCCCAATACTCAGGTGCAGGTGCTCGATCATCACGGTCGGCGCGCGCCGCTGGGGGTGGTAGGTGAAATCCACATTGGCGGCCAAGGCGTGGCCCGTGGCTACTGGCAGCGCGAGGCGCTAACCCGGGAGCGGTTCATCGCCGACCCGTTCTCGACCCAGCCCGGCGCGCGACTGTATCGCACCGGCGACCTCGGCCGCTGGGAGCTGGATGGCAGCCTCAGCTACCTTGGCCGCACCGACTTCCAGGTGAAGATCCATGGGCACCGCATCGAGCTGGGGGAAATCGAAAGCCATCTGTTGGCGCTGCCCGGTGTTCGGCAAGCGGTGGTGGTCGGTCGCCCCGATCGCCATGGCGTGGCCCGACTGATCGCGTACCTGCTGGGCGACGCGCCACCTACGCCAGCACAGGCGCGGACGGCCCTGGCCGAACGCTTGCCCGAGTCGATGCTGCCCAGCGCCTATGTGCGCCTGGATAGCCTGCCGTTGACGGCCAACGGCAAGCTCGACCGCAATGCCCTGCCCGAACCCGACGCCCAGGCGTACGTGCAAACCCGTTACGAAGCCCCCCAAGGCGACATCGAGATAGCCCTGGCGGCCATCTGGTGCGAGCTGCTGAACGTCGAGCGGGTCAGCCGACACGACAACTTTTTCGCCCTCGGCGGCCACTCGCTGATTGCCATGGGGCTGGTGGAGCGCATGCGCCAGCACCACCTGCGGGTCGACATCAGCCAATTGTTCACCGCACCGACCCTTGCCGGTCTGGCCGCGGCCACTACTCCATTGAAGGAACTGCTCCTGTGACTGCGGATCAACTGCTGGCTCTGCTCAAACACCGCGGCGTGACCCTGTCGTTGCGCGGCGACCAACTCTCGGTGGTGGCCGACAATGAAGTGCTGGCCGACCAGGAGTTGATCGCCCTCCTGCGCAGCCACAAGCCGGCGCTGATCGAAGCCCTGCGCCAGCCCGCGGCGCAGCCCGCCGGCACCAGCGGACTGTCGGCGGGTACCACCGCCATCACCCCGGCGCTGCTCGATCTCTGCCAGCTCGACGCGGCTCAGATCGAAGGCATCGTCGCCAGCGTTCCGGGCGGTGCCGCCAATATCCAGGACATCTACCCGCTGGTGCCCCTGCAGGCCGGCATCCTCTTCCACCACCTGCTCCAGGAGCGTGGCGATACCTACCTGCTGCACGTGCTACTGGCCTTCGATGACGAACCGCGCCTGCGCCGCTTCATGGACGCTCTCAACCAGGCCATCGCCCGCCACGACATCCTGCGCACCGCGCTGGCCTGGGAAGGTCTCGATGCGCCGGTCCAGGTGGTGTGGCGTCAGGCCCCGCTGACGCTGGAACTGTTCAGCCCGCCAGCGGGCGACGTGGCCACCACGCTGCGCACCTGGACCGATCCCAGGGAGCATCGGCTGGACCTGCGCCAGGCACCCCTGATGCGCGCGGTGGCTGCAGCGGATCCGGCAAACGGTCGCTGGCTGCTGCAACTGCTGCACCACCATGCGGTGATGGACCATACATCGCTGGAGCGGCTGGTGAGCGAGGTCGCGGCGATCCAGCAGGGCCGCCTGGCCGACCTGCAACCGCCACGCCCGTTCCGTGATTTCGTGGTGCGCGCCCGCCAGGGCCTGAGCGAAGCGCAACACGCGGCATTCTTCACCGAGCTGCTTGGCGATATTGACGAGCCCACCGCGCCCTGCGGGCTGCTCGATGTGCGCGGCGACGGCAGCCAGGTGCAGACCCTGGAAGCGCCGCTGGCGCTGGATCTGAGCCGGCGCATCCGCGAACTGTCGCGCCGCCTGGAAGTCAGCAGCGCCAGTCTGTTCCATCTGGCCTGGGCCTTGGTGCTGGGTAAGACCAGCGGCCGTGACGACGTGGTGTTCGGCACGGTGATGTTCGGTCGCCTGCTGGGCGCCGCCGAAGCAGCCACCGCCATGGGCCTGTTCATCAATACATTGCCGTTGCGGGTGCGCCTGGCGGTGCCGGTGAGGCAGGCCCTGCGCGACACCCACGGGTTACTCAGCCGGTTGATCGCCCATGAGCACGCGCCCTTGGGCCTGGCCCAACGCTGCAGCGCGCTGCCCAGCGGCACGGCGCTGTTCTCGGCGCTGCTCAACTACCGGCACAGCACGGCCCAGGGGCCTGCCCCGGTGCTCGATGGCATGCAGGTTCTGGGCGGTGAGGAACGCACCAACTATCCCTTCAACCTGTCGGTGGACGACCTGGGCGATGGGTTTTCGCTGAGCCTGCAAATCGATCCCCTGGTGGGCGCGGCCCCGGTGCTTGGCTGGCTGCAAACGGCCCTGGATAACCTGCTCGCCGCGCTGGAAGACTCACCCCAGCACCTGGCCTGCCATCTTTCGATACTCCCGGAGGCGGAGCGTGAGCAACTGCTGCGCACGTTCAACAATACTGCCCGGCCGCTGCCCGAGCGGGACCTGTTGCACCTGGCCCTGGAACGCCAAGCGGAACGCCAGCCCCAGGCCATCGCCGCGCGTTTCGACGCGGCCGATGGCGCCACTCCGTTGACCTATGGAGCGCTCAACGCCCAGGCCAATCGCCTTGCCCACCTGTTGCTGTGCGCCGGCGTGCAGCCGGACAGCCGGGTAGCGATCTGCCTGGAACGCGGCCCGCATCTGCTGGTCGCCCTGCTCGGCATCCTCAAGGCCGGCGCGGCCTATGTGCCGCTGGACCCGGCGTACCCGCGCGAGCGGCTGTCGCACATGCTCGAAGACAGCGCGCCCCAGGCGTTGCTGACTACCACCGCACTGCAAGCCAGCGTGACGGCACCGGCGGGTTGCACCGCCCTGTGCCTGGATGATCCGCAGACCCAGGTCCGTCTGGCCGAGCAACCGGCCGACAATCCGGACCCGGCGTGCCTGGGCCTGACCGGCGCGCACCTGGCCTACGTGATCTATACGTCGGGTTCCACCGGCCTGCCCAAGGGCGTGATGATCGAGCACCGCAATGCTTGCAACCTGTTGCACTGGGCGCTGCGCGTCTTCGACGCCGAAAGTCTGCGCGACAGCCTGTTCGCCACCTCGATCAACTTCGACCTGGCGGTCTTCGAATTTTTCGTGCCCCTGGCCGCCGGCGCGACCCTGCACCTGGCCACCAATGCCCTGGCCCTGCTCGACCGTCCGGTGCCCGTCACCCTGATCAACAGCGTGCCCTCGGCGCTCGATGCGCTGGTGGGGGCCGCGGCGATCCCGGCCTCAACGCGGGTGGTCAACCTGGCCGGCGAACCACTCAAGCAGGGCCTGGTGCAAAGGATCTTCGACCACAGTGACGTGCAACGCCTGTGCAACCTGTACGGACCGTCGGAAACCACCACCTATTCGACCTGGGTGGCGATGGACCGCGCCGAAGGCTTTGTGCCGGGTATCGGTCGGCCGCTGGACAACACCCAGGTCTACCTGCTCGATGCGCACCGGCAACTGGTGCCCCGTGGCGTGGTGGGCGAGCTGTACATCGGCGGCGCCGGTGTCGCTCGGGGTTACCTGAACCGGCCGGTGCTGACCGAGGAGCGTTTCCTCCCGGACCCCTTCGCAGCCCAGCCCGGCGCGCGGATGTACCGCACCGGCGACCTTGGTCGCTGGACCGAGGATGGGCAACTGCTCTACCTGGGGCGCAACGACTTCCAGGTCAAGGTGCGCGGCTATCGTATCGAACTGGGCGAGATCGAAAGCGCCCTGGCGCGTGTTCCGGGGGTGCAGCATGCCGTGGTCGTGGCTCGTCAGGAGCCGAGCGGGGATGCGCGGCTGGTGGCGTATTGGGTGGCCCAGCCGGAAGCGGCGCCAGACGAGGCGATACTGCGCGACGCCCTGGCGGCGGTACTGCCCGAGTACATGCAACCCAGCGCCTACGTGGCCCTGCCCGCCCTGCCACTGACGCCCAACGGCAAGCTCGATCGCAGCGCGCTGCCGGCACCGGAACAGGCCGCCAGCGGACACTTCGAAGCGCCCATGGGGCCGCTGGAAAACCAACTGGCGACGATCTGGGGGCGCCTGTTGGGCCGGCCACGGATTGGCCGCGGCGAGCATTTTTTCCAGGCCGGTGGCCACTCTCTGCTGGCGGTGCAACTGGTTTCCCAACTGCGTCAGCAATTGCGGGTCGAACTGCCCTTGGCCAGTGTGTTCGATCACCCGACGCTGCAACGCCAGGCACGGGCCATCGAAGCCCTGGGCGCGGCCGGGCTCCACGGTGCGGCACCGATCCCGGCCGGTCCACGGCCGGCGCGGCTGCCGTTGTCGTTTGCCCAGCAACGCCTATGGTTCATCGCGCACCTGGATGCCCAGGCCAGCGCGGCCTACCACATGGCCGGAGGCCTGCGGCTGCGCGGTGAGCTGAATGAAGCGGCCCTGGGCGCCGCGCTGGCGCGCATCGTCGAGCGGCACGAAGCCTTGCGCAGCCGTTTTGTGTCCGACGGCGGCGAGCCGTGCCAGGTGGTGGATCCCGGGCATTCGCTGGTGATGCCGTGCTTTGACCTGCGGGATCAGTCGCCGGCACAGTTGCAGGCCCATTACATCGCTGAAGCCCAGGCGCCTTTCGATCTGGCCGACGGCCTGCTGTTTCGCACCCGCCTGTTGCGCCTGGCCGAGCAGGAGCACGTCCTGCTGGTGACCATGCACCACATTGTCGGCGACGCCTGGTCCCTGGGCGTGCTGACCCGAGAGTTGAGCGAGCTGTACCGGGCTTTCAGCCGGGGGCAAGCCGATCCGCTGCCACCGCTGGCCATCCAGTACGCCGACTACGCCCTGTGGCAACGCTCCCCACGCCAGGCGCAACGCATCGCTGAGCAACTGGACTACTGGCGCACCCAACTGGCCGACGCGCCCCCTTCATTGAACCTGGCCCTGGACCGGCCGCGCCCGGCCCGACAGGACTTCACCGGAGCCAGCCTGGAGCTGAGCATCGACGCCGCGCTGGTGCGGTCCCTCAAGCACTTGAACGAACGCCACGGCACGACGTTGTTCATGACCGTGCTGGCCGCCTGGTCGGTGGTCCTTGGCCGGTTGTCGGGTCAGGATGACCTGGTCATCGGCTCGGTGCTGGCGAATCGCACCCGTGCCGAGGTCGAGCCGCTGATCGGCTTCTTCGTCAACACTCAGGCGTTGCGGGTGCGCCTCGACCGGGTCAGCCAGGTCGGCGAGCTGCTGGCCCAGGTACGGCGCACCGCGCTGGATGCCCAGGCCCACCAGGAGTTGGCTTTCGAGCAATTGGTGGAAGCCTTGAACCCGTCGCGTTCGTTGGCTCACAGTCCGATCTTCCAGGTCATGCTGGCCTGGCAGAATGCTCCGCAGCCGAGCCTGGCCCTGGGCGACCTGGAAGTGACCCCGCTGTCCACCGATGAGGACAGCGCCAAGTTCGACCTGACCTTGAACCTGTATGAGCGCGACGGCGTGATCGGCGGTCGGCTGACCTACGCCACGGCGCTGTTCGACCCCGGCACCGTCGAGCGTCACTGGCAGGCGCTGTGCGCCACGTTGCAGGCGATGGTCGAGAACGACCAGCAGCCGCTCCAGGCGCTGTCGATCCTCGGCGCGGACGAACGTCGGCAGGTGCTCCACGGATTCAATGAAACCACCCGCGATTACCCTGCCGAGGAGCCCCTGCACCGTCTGTTCGAGGCCCAGGCCCAGCGCCGGCCCGACGCCACCGCGGTGCAGGACGGCGACTACTTGCTCAGTTACCGCCAGCTCGACCAACAGGCCGAGCATCTGGCGCACTGGCTGGCCGAGCACGGCGTCACCCCGGGCGCCCGGGTCGCCCTGAGCCTTGCGCGCGGCCCGCGCTTGGTCACGGCGCTCCTGGCGATCCTGAAAAACGGCGCGACCTACGTGCCCATCGACACCGCCACCCCACTGCAGCGTCAACGCGCGTTGCTGGACGACTGTGCCAGCGCCTGGCTGCTCTGTGAGAACCCGGACGCGTCGGTGCAAGGTTCCGGCTACCAGATCTTGTGCCCTTGGGATCGCCTTGCGACTGCGGACGAACCCACCCCGCCGCGTCAGCCTGTGACAGTGTCGAGCGAGGCACCGGCCTACATCATGTACACCTCCGGCTCCACCGGAACGCCCAAGGGCGTGCAGGTGCCGCACCGCGCCATCACCCGGCTGGTGCGCAACAACGGCTTCGCCGCGTTCACCGCCCAGGACCGCTTCGCCCTCGCCGCCAACCCGGCCTTCGACGCCAGTACCCTGGAGATCTGGGGCGCGCTGCTCAACGGCGGCTGCCTGGTGGTCTGCCCCAGGGAAACCCTGCTGGACGCGGCCCGCTTCAACGAGCACCTGCTGCACCACGAAGTCAGCGTGCTCTGGCTCACCGCCGGGCTGTTCCATCAGTACGCCGAGGCCCTGGCGCCGGCCTTCGGCGCGCTGCGCTACCTGATGGTCGGCGGCGACGTGCTCGATCCGCGGCGCATCGAAAAGGTCCTGCGCCATTCGCCACCCAAGCACTTGCTCAACGGCTACGGGCCGACGGAAAACACCACCTTCACCACCACTCACACCATCACCCTCGAGGACGCGTTGGCCGGTGACATTCCCATCGGCCGGCCCGTGGGCAACACCCAGGTCTA
>NZ_FOVS01000074.1:0-3919 GCF_900115235.1 Pseudomonas sp. NFACC24-1 | reverse complement strand
GCTTGCCCGAGTGGTATTCGCCCTGCTGAAGAACCAGAGCGAATACTTACCGAAAGGCATTTAGGGGGTAGCCCTGCACCATAGAATCTCCCACATTGGACTGCTTCTGGATGAACCATCCTGCATCCCTGTGGGAGCGAGCTTGCTCGCGATAGCGCCACAACTACTTGCCAAGACTGATCTTCGGCGCCCAGGTCAGCCATTCGTCTTCAAACTTGTCGAACAACGGGAAAGTCTGCTCCGCTCGGGCCGGATTGCCCATGCGTTCACCGTCCGGCGTTGCGAACGCGATACCGCCCTGGATCAGCGTTTCAAGCGACTCGGTTCGCACCGTCGCCCCCTTGAACAGACCGAAGTCCAAACCGAAGCCACTGCTATTCCAGAAGCGTGTGCCGCTGCGCACCAGTGGCGCATATTTGGGCTCGATCAGGATATGGATCAACACCCGGTCCGCCGTCTGGCCCAGTTCATAGCCGGTGACCTTGCCCACCGTGATCTCGCGATAGGTGACCGGCACGCCGATCTTCAGCGAACCACGGCGGGCCGCACTCAGCACCAGGCTCAGACCCGCTTCGGGTACAGCGCTTTCCGGTGGGTTGGCCAAGGCCACGAAGCTTTTTTGTGGCCCGAGGTTTTTCGCCGAAGGCTGCACTTCAATGTATTGGCCCGTGACCAGCGTCTCCAGGTTGGAGGTCTTCATCAACCCCAACTCAGGCTTGACCACCCAGAACTGAGACCCGACCCGGGCGATACGCTCCGGCACTTCGGTGATGCGCGCGGTGAGCAACACCGATTGCATGTCGGCGCTGAGATCGACCTCTTCGATCTTGCCCACATCCAGCCCTTTGAAACGGATCGGCGTACCGCTGCGCAAGCCATCGGCGCGGTCGACCTTGATCGTCACGACCGTGCCCTTCTGCTGTGCGGCTTCGCGATCAGCATGCAAACGAAAGCGTGGGATGCGCCTTTTCAACGGCACGTTCGGTTCCGGCGTTTCGAAGGCGATCCCGCCGGCCATCAGGCTTTGCAGGGACTCGCTCTTGACCTGTATCCCGCCGGTCAAACCGCCCGTGAGGGTAACGCCGCTTGCGTTCCAGAATCGCGTCGAACCGTTGACCAGGCCTTCATATTCCTTCTCGATATGCACGCCGATGATCAGTTGTTTTTTCTTGCGGGAAAACTGGTAGCTCTGCACCGATCCGACCTTGACCTGCTTATAGAGAATCGGGCTACCGACCTCCAGCGATCCGAGGTTCTCCGTCAACAGGACCAGATGCAGTCCCGGTGAACGCAGGTCCAACGGCGGCGCCTTCGCCCTGGCTTCGAATTCCCGTTGCGGCGCACCGCCCTTATCGCCTGGACGTATGGCAATGTAGTTACCCTTGACCAGCGCTTCCAGGCCGGTGATACCTGCCAGGGAGATCGATGGCTTGACGACCCAGAACTGTGTGCCGGTGACTAGGTAATCTTCGGCCAAGGGGTCCAGGGTCAGTTCAGCCGTCGCGCTGGCCAGGTCCGGATCGACCTTGAGGTTCTTCAGGCTGCCGACCTGGATGCCTTTGTACATCACCGGCGTACGCCCGGCCTGCAATCCCTCGAAGTCGCTGAGTTTGACTTTCACCCGGATTCCCGCAGCGGCCGCATCAAAGTCTTCGTAGAGACGAAACGGCAGGCTCGGATCCGTTGGAGGACTGTCCTTGCGGCTTTCCGGTGTGGCGAATGCAATACCGCCGGCGACGATGCTGGCCAGGGACTCGCTGCGCACTTTCACACCCGACAGGTTGGCATCGATGCTGATGCCGCTGGCGTTCCAGAAACGCGTGTGTTTACGAACCAGGCTGGCATAGGTCGGCTCGATGAAGACTTTGACCTCGACTTTGCTCTGATCCTCGGAGAGCAGGTAACTTTTCACCTGGCCGACCTGGATCTGTTTGTAGAACACCGGGCTGCCGCGGTTCAGCGAACCCAGCCGGTCAGCCTTGAGGGTCAGGTGCAAACCCGGCTTGGCATCCGACAGCGGCGGCTCTTCGGCCAGGGCCTTGAACTTGCGCGTCGATTCGCCTTCACCCGGACTGATCGCCACGTAGTTACCCGAAACCAGGGTTTCCAGGCCTGTGATCCCGGCCAGGCTCACGCTCGGCTTGACCAGCCAGAAACGTGTGCCGGCCTTGAGATACTGCTCGACGTCCTTGTTCATCTCGACCGTCGCGACCACGCCCTTGGAACTGCCTTCGTCATCGAGTGTGAGCGCCGTCACTTTACCGACTGTCATCCCTTTGTAGACGACTTCGGTTTTGTTGACCTGGATGCCTTCGCCACTCTCAAAGCGCACAGTGATCTCGATTCCGGTCTCGTTATAAGCCCGCCAGCCGAGCCAGCCGCCGATGATCAATGCGATCAGCGGCAAGACCCAGATGGCTGACCAGTTCGAAGCCGGTCGGGTTTTAGCGGTAGGCAAATCAGTCATGGTCGTTATCCGACTCCGTGTTATCCCAAATCAGTCGGGGATCGAAGGTTATTGCGGCAATCATTGTCAAAATCACTACGCTGGCGAAAGCAATCGCGCCGAGACCGGCTTCGACACTGGCGAGCCGCCCAAAATTCACCACCGCCACCAGAATGGCGATCACGAAAATATCCAGCATCGACCAACGACCAATGAACTCGATGAAACGGTACATAAGAATGCGTTGCCGTGCCGACATGGGCTGGTGCCGCTGCACGGAAAACAATAACAAAGCGATGCCCACCAACTTGAAGGTCGGCACAAGGATACTGGCGATGAACACCACGGCGGCGATAGGAATCATGCCGTGGTGAACCAACTCGATGACACCGGCCATGATGGTGCTCGGGGCGCCCTGGCCCAGTGAGTTGATGGTCATGATCGGCAGCATATTGGCCGGGATATAAAGAATCGCGGCCGTGATCAACAATGCCCAGGTTCGCATCAAGCTGTTCGGGCGACGGGGATAGATCAGCGCGCCGCAGCGAGTACAGGTTTGTTTGTCGGCTTCAGCGTCCTGCCGATTCAATTCATGGCATTCTGTACAAATCAGAATGCCGGCATCAATCGCCCGCATGGGCATCTTCTCCTGATAACGCCTGCCAGATCTGATGCGGGGACATCACCACCTCCAGCCAGACCTGGACCAGCAACAAACTGATGAAACACACCAAGCCAAGGCCAACGGTGAGGGCTGCCATGTCTGCCAACTTGACGATGGCCACCAGCACGCCCATGAGGTAAACCTCGAGCATTCCCCAGTCCCGTAGATGGTGATAAATGCGGTACAGCAACAAACCGTAGCTACGGCCAACGTCCAGGCGAATGGTCAGCAGCACAGCCAACTGACAAAGCAACTTGAGTAACGGAATACCCATGCTGCACAGAAACACGACTACCGAGACGCCTTGCATGCCGGTATCGAACAGACCCACTACCCCACTCCAGACGGTGTCCTGGGAGGACTGCCCAAGCAGATTGAGTTGCATGATGGGTAAGAAGTTGGCCGGCACATATAACAGCAGGGCGGCGATCACCAAGGCAAGGCTGCGTTCGACTACATTGTGCCGATGAGCATAAAGCTCATAACCGCAGCGGGGGCACTCGGCTTTTTCGCCATGGGCCAGTTGGGGCTTGCGCATCAACAAGTCGCACTCATGACACGCAACCAAATCGCTCAGGGGTAGATCTGGCAATCTATCAATGTCTGACGGATCGGGCATAAACAGCTCTGGCTCAGCTAAGGTGGGGCTATTCTAGTGCTCCAGCTCGAAAATAACTGTGCAAATTTATTACGAGCGCTCTCAGACTTTTATGACGGGCAAAACAAAACCCCTACCTGCATCAGCAGATAGGGGTTTCGGAATTTAATCTTGACGATGACCTACTCTCACATGGGGAAACCCCACACTA
>NZ_FOVS01000064.1:0-11509 GCF_900115235.1 Pseudomonas sp. NFACC24-1 | reverse complement strand
CCGAGCGCCAGATGAGGCTCGGGTTGCGCGTACTGCGGTTGAGTCGATCATCCAGGTTTGCAGATCGATCAAGCCTTGCTCATTCAATCTCAGGTGTAAGCGTTTGAGCATCTGATCGAATGTTCCCTGATTTCGCCAGCCGCGAAACCGTTGATACACCGTTGACCATGGGCCGAAGCGCTCCGGCATGTCTCGCCACGCAGCACCTGAGCAGAGCACCCAGAGCACACCATCGAGCATCAGGCGGTCGCTCAGGCGCGGCCGCCCTCGGCCATGAGTTTCGATGAAGAGGTCGGAGACCACACCCCAGGCCTCATCCGAGAGTTCGTAACGCTTTGCCATCACAGAATTCATTTCCGTCGATGGCGGAGGACTCTACAAAATCTCAGCGTTTGAGGGGCGGAAATTGGGTTTCTCGGGATTTCGTATAGAACCTAGATCAACAGTCAGCCGGAACGAATCGGAATACGCCTCTACTCGAACTGGGTAACTTCGAATTCAAGCTGGCTGGAAAAACGTTGTCCGTATTTCACAACAAAATCGACCCTGCGCTTGCTCAAGCCAAAGCTCTTCAGGGCAAGGGCGCATTTCCGAAAACTTCACTTGGTTGGCACTTTGCAGGGCATTGCTGATGCCGTCCAACGACAATGGGTTATCAAAGTCAAGGAATATGGGTTTGGGCTCGGAGTCGATCTTGATGAACGCATAGCGCGGCAACCCCTGAGCAACTGCCCAGGCGCGCCATTGCAAAATATGATTTAGATCGTCGATAGAGGTTTTTACCTGCGGCAGTTGATCGCTTGAGAACAACCAGGAAGCCCGTTTATAGAGGGCGCGCCCTAGCCAGATACGGCGCTTGTCGTGTTTGGCAACAACACTTCCGGCTAGGGCAAAACCGAGACGATGCATGGGAGTTGGGTAGACGCAGAGCAGGTCTTCGCTGAATTGGCCCAGGGCATCGACTACCTGCAAACGCCCATGGGCGTACATCACTTTTGCCCGTCCGGCGGCGAACTGTTGATGCGTGGCCACGCAGCCCCCGCCGGAGGGTAGTACCAGTTGCCGATATGAAGGTTGCAGTGGCCAATCGATATGCGAGCGTTGGTAGCTTTCCGGCGAGTCCGCCAGGATCAGCCGCGGACGCTGAAAAATCGCTTCTACCTCTTGGTTCACCTGGATATTAAACGGCCCGAATGGCGCAGCGACGGGCTGGCAGAGAGTATGGACCGCCGGGTGTACTTCGCCCACGATGATGGTGTAATCGCCTCGGTTGATGGCTTCCACCGACGGGCTGGATAGCAGAAAGTCCGGCGAGTGGTAGTCACTGCCAAATACCTCGAAATGGGTGACGTCCAGCTCGACATTCAGCCGGCTTATCAGGCGCTCGATGTCTGTAACCGAAAGGCGCACATCAATGTTATCCGCGAGCCCCTCCAGTTGTTCTTCCCAGGCCTTTTCCAGGCGCTGATCAAGGTCGATGACAATTCGCTCTTCAATTGTCGGCAATAGAGGAGCCAGTGCGTTGAGAAAGTCGAGAAAATCCACGGGTATGTCCGTGTAGGCGTTCTGACGCTGCTTCCACACTTCTATGAACGCCTGGTTAAGCCGATGCGCGATGGCCTTGATCAGCCATTGATGGATAAGCATCAATGGTGCCAGGTCTTCATTTATCTGCTTAAGCATGTCCTGTCCTAGGCTTATATTCATATTTCTCGAACAGTCTTCGTATACTGGGTACCGACCAACATACATTGCACCGGTTTCCCGACTGAGGTCCACGCCGGCTTCAACGAGCAGTTGGTTCAATGTATCTAAGCATTGTGTGCGGCGTTCAAGGTTGCCTTTTGCATAGTCTCGGCGTGCGCTTTCGAGCCTCTCCAGGAGCAGTTGCCAGGTTTGGCTGAACGTTTCAGATGCTGCGGCATCGTCCAGCCAGCGCTGCATCCGCTCTATCGGCTTGCGTTCGCGCGGCGACATTTGCCAGCCACGCCGCACGATGCGTTTGCTGACCAGGTGTTCCAGCAGGTCGCGCAGGGTGTCGGCCGGGGTATCGACACAGGCCTTCAACAAGCCCCGGAGCGTCGGCATGCCCTCTTCCGGGTCGTTGATGTAGGCCAATACCTGCGCGGTTACCGGGCTCAAGTGCTGCTTTTTGCCAATAGGCATGAACAAGGTGCGTGCTTGCAGGTAGCAACCCGCGTTGAGTTGCAATGGTATGCAGTCAGGGTCCGGGCATTGCTGGTTGATTTGCTCGACCAGTCGCTGAACTGCCCAGTTTTCGAAAAACGTACTGCGGTCCTTGATCCATGCATCGCCGTAGGTGACATGCATGTTCTCCGTCTGTTGCGGATCGAATCGACCCCAGGCCAGCGGGCCAAAAAAGCTTGAGGTGTCGTTTTTGGCGCAGAAACGTTGGGCATAGCTCCAGCCCAGTCGCAGCTTCTGTTTCTTGCGCGTATCGTTTTTAGCGAACCGGTCGCGGATCAGTTCACGCGCGCGCGTCAATGCGGCCGGGTTGGAAATGAACAGGGCCTCGGCAACCGCGTCGTCATCCAGAAAGTCGATCAATCCTTGACGGATGCGTTCCAGATAAACCTGGTATTGCTGGTCTGCCTCTGTGCGTGTGGCGGTCTGTTCCAGTAAGCCATTCCAGTCGTGTACGGCAGCGCTCAAGGGATCGCGTAAGGCTTGCGGCAGGTCGGCGACTTGCAGCGACAGGCCTTCGTTGAGTTTGCGAATCAGCTTGCGACAGGCTTGGGGGGAGTGGGCATTGGCCGCTTCAAGCAGGGTGGCCTTCACCCCTTGCAGCGCGCGAAAACGCTGTTCAAAGGCACCGCACGCAGGCAGCTCGGAAAACCCTCCCAACGCGGTCAGGTGATGAATGGGAAAACCGGTTGAGCGCAGCCAGAAGTAGTGTGAACTTTCCATGATTCAGGCCGGTATCCTTATTGCGTTGAGTTTGTGCAGCTTGCCAAGCACCGCGAGATCATCGCCGTTTTGTGGCGCTTGCAGTGCCAAATCCGCGAGCAACCGTGGTTGTTTCAGGTCGGCGTAAAGGCTGGCCGCGCGTGGGCTGATGAGCGTGAATTTGTGGCGGGCCTCAAGGTTGGGCAAATACACCAGGATATGCTCACAGGTCTGTTCCAGGGGCCCGCGTCCCAGCTGGCTCTTGTCGCGCAGCCAGTGTGAGAGCGCAAAACAACTATGGTGGAGGCGGGCTTGGGCGGTGCGTTGATAATGGCCGGGTACCGGGGCGGCGACGTCCATCAACCCGGTGTACAGATGAACGCATTCGCGTTCAAGCCCGATCAGGTCCCGGATCTCTGGGTAATCGGCCAGTTCCTGGCGTTCCAGTAAAAATCCCAGTACCGCATCGCAGTAGCCATAAACCATTGGTCCAAAGTCGAACCAGTCCTGTTCACGCAAAAACGTTCGGGACAGAGTGGGTAAATCCAGCCCGATGTTGATCAGCGCGCGCAGGGTCAACGGGGCGCCGGTCTCCAGCGCATTTGTAAAGGAGTTGACCAGGCGGAACTGGTAGTTTTCGACGAACCACTTCACGCGGTCGAACTGTCCGGCATAGGCTTGCAGAATCGTTCGTTCATCCTCAGGGAAGTGTTGCAGCCATTGCGTAGCCCCCTGCGCCTGGAATAAATGCTGCTGCAAGGTTTCATCGCGCAGCAGACGTCGCCAAAGCTTCCAGACCTGCTCAGCATCCATGCGCCAGCTCCCGTGCCGGTTGGGTGTAATGATTCCAGATTTTCTGCGCGCGCCGCACGTCGGTGACGATCATGTGTTCGTCATTGGCATCCATTACCCGGGTGAGCGCATGGTGGGCCTGCCCTTGATACTCAAGGATGATCGCCGAGGGTTGGGCCCGTGACATCAGTTCTTCGTAGAGGTCCCAGACAGGCTCAGGCACGCTGGCGTCATGCCAGTCGTGATAAAGCCCGTCATGCCAACTGCCTCCGGCCAGGTGCACCGAGATCACCTTGTCCAGCGGTAAGGTATCCAGGTAGTCGCGCAGGTCGAAATTCTTGAGGTTCAGGTGGTTAGTGTAAATGTTGTGCAGGTCAAGATGCAGAAACGTGCCGGACTGCTGCACCAGCCGCGCGAGGAACTCGGCTTCGCGCATTTCCGCGCCAGGGCATTGCAGGTAATAGGCGGCGTTTTCATGGGCCAGCGGCATCCCGTAGCGCATTTGCAGCGCCTTGGCCCGCTCTGCACAGCGCAACACTTCGGCATTGGAAAACTGCAGGGGGCTGCTCCAGATATCCAGCCATGAATTGTCGCCATAAAAACAATGATTGGCGACCCAGGGGCTGTTCAACATCTTCGCCAGGGGCACATGGCGCTGCACCGCAGCAGTTTGCTCCAAGGGGCTGAAACCAAAATCGCAACCGTAATTGGAGTGCGCCAGCAACGTGAAATTCTCGGCCAGCCGCTCCATCATCGCTCTGGCCGCCGGCTTGATGATCTGCGGACCATCCATGGGCGCCATGATGTTGTCGAGCAGGATTTCCAGAACATCGACTTCAATGTCCTCGAAGGGAAACCAATCAAGGATTTCAGGGTTGTACTGAATGCCCACGCCAATCGGGTCGGGCTTAACGAATTGAGTCATGGGTTGCCCAGTCAGGCGAAAGATGGGGGCCTCCCCGGCAGCACGCCGGGGAAGGTCTGGAACCGTCAGGCGAAAACCTTGCTCTCGATGACTTCGATGTCATCCAGGTCGAACTCCTCAAACAATGCTTCTTCGTTAGCTTCGGTAGCGGGAACGGTCATGTTGTCGACGTGGGGTTCGTTTTCGGCGGTCGGGGTGGTTGGCGATTGAGTCATGGCACTTTCCTCAGGGGTGGTTGAACAGGCGGATTACAGTGAAGGCGGTGAAGCACCAGGCGATGACCCATCCCAGGCAGGTCAACACAAAGGTGCTCCAGTAGAGCCGGCGCAACTGCGGGGAGACCGGCTCTTGAGCGGCGCGGCGCGAGCGCCGTACATAATTGAAGGCTCGTTGGCGCAGGCGTGGCTGCTCCAGGAATTCGATAATTGCCAGATAGGTATCGCCATTGAAAATCGGTAGGAGGGTCGGTATCAGGGAAATGAACGACGCTACGACCATCACCACGAACAGCGACGCGAACGCGCCTTGGGCATCCCGGTACAGCGCCCACAGGGCGATCCCGGCACCGGCGTACATCAGGCTGACCATGGGGCCCGCCAGAATGGTGACAACTCGTTGATTGAGGGGCAGTTGCGACCACTCTTTTTGCACCGGCCGTACCCAGCCGGTGGCCAGTAGCACGTAGATGCCAATCCCGAAGTCGTTGACTTTGACCCCATAGTGTCGACATGCCATGGCATGACCAAGCTCGTGCAGCGCAATGGATGTGACGATGACCGGGAAGTGCCAGATCAGCCAACGGTAACTGTGCACATAGGTAGCGCCAACGTCAGCCAGGAACGCGTCGAAGTGCATGCCCAGATAAATGAAGCTCGCTAGTGCCAACACCAGCAGCGACACGTTGAAGCTCGTACGACAGCACCAGGGCGCCCAGCGATAAAGGTAATCGAGCAACGGCTGCGGATTGGTTTTTACCAGGTTGATCAGCAAGTGTTCTTTCAGCGGGCCATAGGTGATCCCAGTGGCCGGGTCGCGCAGGTTGTTCTTGTGAGCGGCGTGCTCGCTGCTCAGCAGATTCAGGCTGAGCAACTTGCGCTCAAACTGCATCAGCTTCTCGAGGCTGACCTTCATTCGGTGGCGTGCGAGGGCTGCGGCCATGATCTCTGTGTGGCTGCTTTGGCCATCGAAGAGCAATGCGAGGCAGTACTCGGCCTTGCCCAGCTCAAAACCGAGGTCCGAGGTGGGGTCATAGAGATGGTAGCGTTGCACCGCGCTATCGTCTGTCGGCGGCGTCACGACCAGGTCATCTCTCAAGCAGGCATGGGCTGGCGCTGCAACCTTGCTGGTCGCCATGGCAGAGCTGCTCATGGCTGAGCCCACCACGCGTGCAGCTGCGGCCGGTAGGTGTGTTCCAGCGCTTGGCGGCCCTGGGCCTTGACGTCTGCCAGGCGCTTGTCGCTGCGTCGATGACTGGCGCGTCCCAGTACAAAAACAGCCCCTGGGCGGGTTGGGCCGCAGACGGGCTCATGGGTGGTGCGAATCGGTTCCCAGCCATGTTTACACATCAGGTATTCGATACTGCTGGCGCTCAGGTAGCGCCGATGGTTATGGGTGAGGAAGCCCTGTTCAAGGCCATAGCCCAGGGCGCGGCCCTCAATCAACAACAACCCATCGTCCGCACTGGCTTGTCGACACAATTGCATGACCTGGTTGACGTCATGCACATGCTCCAGTGATCCATTGATGATGATCAGGTCGTAGTCGCCACTGGGGTTCATATGTTCAGCAGCCACCAGATCGATCTGCAGACCGATCTTCTTGCCGTATTCTACATATGCCCGGTCCGGATCATTGCCTCTGACCGACCAGCCCTGTTTGGCAAACGGAATCATCAACCCGCCAGCGGAACAACCGACGTCGAGCAGTTTGCCGGTGGCGGGTAGCACCTCTTTGAGGTACCGATACAGGTGTTCCCCGCGGCGTACCTGATCAAGAAAAAAAGCGCGCTCAGGTTCCGAATTGCCGAACAGGCTCAGGCGATAAAACTTGTCGTAGTAAGCGTTATAGAACGCTTCCTCAAAGCGGTATTGCTGGAAAATATGCCCGCACTCCTGGCAACCCAGTACCGGCAAGTCGATTGCCTGCTCGCCAGGTCCGCGAACGCTGTGCAATAGCACGGCGTGTTGTGTGGAGTCGCACAGTTCGCAGTCCATCTTGTGCACGCGGTACGCGTCGGGCATCTGCAGGCGTTGTAAGTATTGCTGTTTTAGGGATGTGCTCACGATGACGTCCTGGTCACTTGATGCAGAAAAAACCTTCAAAACAGATGTGCTTGAATACCGTGGTGATGTCCTGGAAGCCTGCACGGTTTAACAAGTCGATATTTCCGGCGGTGGAGAAGGGCTCAAGCACACCTTTGAGGCTTCTGGTTTTTGCCAGTATTTCATCGGCGCTATAGCCCTGGTCGCGTTTGTAGTCGACGTAAAGACTGCTGAGAATGTCCTGGAAGCGCGCATCCGGGCCGCGTACTTTTTCGAACATGATGAACGCCCCGCCCCAATTCAATGACTCGTAGATTCGATCAAACAGGGCCTGCCGAATGCGCGGATGCACGAACTGCACGGTGTAATAAGCAACGATCAAATCGCTTTTTTGGTAATCAAACGTGAGTATGTCATCCGTGACAAAACTGACATTGGGCAGGGGGGAGGCGCTCAACAGCGTGTTCGCCTGGCAGGTCATCGCATCTTCCACATCGATGCCTACCCACTTCGTTGAAACACCGTGACGGAGTGCCAATCGACGCGTCAGGGTGCCGGTAGAGCTGCCCAGCTCGTAACAGGTACTGTCGCTCTTCACAAAGAAGTCGCTGAGTGACAGCACGATTTCATGTCCATCCTTATATCGGGGCACAGACTTCGATACATGTGAATCAAAGTGCTGCGGCGTGGTGCCGCCAAAACTCCAGGCGGCATTGCGCGATTCGACACCGTCGCCGACGGTTTCATAGGCAAGAGCAGGCGAACTCATCAAGGTAGACATGTTCATTCACATCCATGCTGGAGAACGTTGAGGTGCATTGCTATGGGGAGCGCGACATGTGCCGCGCTAGACAAGTGAGCGTTTTTTTATTATTCCTGCTACTCGCGGTAGTTCTGATTGCAAGGCGGAAAGTTAATGGCCAGCCCCGTCTTCGAGGTGCGGCAATACTTAGTCAGCGTTGACGATGGCCGTTACGCCGTCGCGCCGAGCATTGTTCGTCGCCATACAAGACGCGCCAACGTGATCGACCAGTTGCACAAGGCGACCACCAAGATGATATAGAGCAACGTCGACATGCCTTGGCTGACGATGACTTTACCGGCCAACAACGGAAACCCGAACACGCCGACAAAGTAGGAAAGACTGAATAGAACTAACGATTGCGCGGTCTGACCGGCGGGGGCTTCATTGGCTGCCAGTCCGTTTATCACAGAGTAAGTCAGCCCATAACCTACGCCGAGCACAATGGCGGCCAGCAAATACGCCGCCGACGAGTGTACGAAGAAGGTGAGCATCAATACCGAAACCACCATCAGCGCACTTAATAGGCTGGACATCACGTAGGGATCGCGTTTGACGATATAGCCTGCGACCAACAGGCGACAGGAGATCGCCGCGCTCATGAAGCCCAGGAAGAATAGCGAATAGTCGAGGTGGTTGAGGGCGGCATAGGAGGTCTGGAAACTGGAAAGGCCGCCGAAGATCGCACCGCCGAGGCCGACCATGATGATGGCAAAGACCGCCTTGGAACCCAGCACTGCCTGGGCGGCACGGGCGCTGATTTTGCACACTGTCACCGGCCCCAGTCGCGCTTGTTGCTGCTTGATGTGCGGCCCGAGCAGGAAAAACACCAGCCCTCCTACCAGACTGGCGATGGCGGCCACCACAAACGCCGACTCCACGGAATGGCCCAGTGCCTCGGCGGCACGCCCAACCAAAGGGCCGGTGCCTATGCCGCTCATCATGCTGCCTGACAGCAAGGCAAAATACTTCACACGCCGGGCAGGCTCTATGATCATCGCCACAATGATCGGTCCAAGGGTGTAGAACACGCCCCATCCAAACCCCAGGATCAAGCCGCTGGTCAACAGGGCCACTCCGAACGCAGGCACGGTTGCGAAGCCCAGGCACGCCGCTGCCAATAACACGGCGCCCGCTGCGATGGCTTTGGGCGCGCCGATCAGATCGGTCAAGTGGCCTGAGAAGATGACTGCCAGGAATGTACTGAGCATGGCAACCGAGATAATCGTCCCGGCGTCGGACTCGCTGCCACCACTTTCCCTGAGCTTCATTGCCAATAAGAATGTAGTGCCATACGACAGGGAGAGTAAATAGCTGCCCAGGCAAAACAGGCCGAACAGCCCGTTGCCAGTAGCGTGGCTCGCGGACGCTTGTGAAGACATTGGCTTCTTTCCTTGTGGAATCGAAAGTGGGGTAGGTCAGTCGGGCAATTAATCGGCGGCGCGTTGTAACGCGGCGGTCACCCGATTGATGTCTTCCTCTTGGGTCATCCAATTACTGATGGATAAACGCAACGCATATTCACCCTTGTATGTTGTTGGGGTGATATACAGTTCGCCGCTGCTGTTGAGATTGCTCAGCACCTGTCGATTGAGTTCGGCCAGCGTGTTGGGAGTGCAACCGTCTTTGAAATAACGAAAGACTAGGAGATTCAATCTGACTTCACATAGAAGTTGAAAGCAGGGGCTTTCATCAACCCATGAAGCAATACGCTGGGCATAACCGCAATGGCGTTCGATCAATTCCCTGTATCCGGCCTTGCCATAGGCCATCAATGTCATCCACAACGGTAGCGCCCGATAGCGTCGAGACTGTTCAACACCGCGGTTCATGTAAGCCGGTAATTGCCCTTCCAGGGGAACGTAAGGGGCATCAGCTGAAAAGGCTCGTTCATGAAGCGTCACATGGCGGGTAAAAGCGATACCGCAATCATATGGAACGTTAAGCCATTTATGCGCGTCGGCAGTTATAGAGTCTGCTAGCTCCAAGCCTTCTACCAGATGCGCATACTGGCTTGAGCATCTCGCGAAGGCACCGAACGCGGCATCGACATGCAACCATGCACGGTATTTTTTGCATAACGTTGCCAGTGAAACCAGGTCATCAAAATCGCCACTGTTAACGGTGCCCGCACTGGCCACCACAATTCGACATGGCGATGTGCAAGTGGCTAGCGATTGTTCCAGCGCGTCTAGATCAAAGACTTCGCGATGAGGCAGGCAATTTACCTTGATAAAGTTACGCTGACCTATACCGAGAAGCCCCAGATCCTTGACAATGCTTGAGTGGGGCGAGGCGCAGAAAACCATTACTGGGAAGGCGGCCTGAAGGCCATCTTGGGCGATGCTGACGTTGTTGTGTTCCCCACACCACTCGCGGGCGGTGGCCAGGCCAACAAGATTCGCTGCGGTGGCGCCTGTTGTCAGTACGCCGTGGAAAGCGTCGGACGGGAGTCTGAGCATGTCGGCCAGGAAGCTCAGCGTTTGGGCTTCGATGAACGCCGCTACGGAATGGCGTTCAGTCGCAACGTTCTGGTCCAACACGGAAACCAGCCAATCACCTGCCAACGCTGCGGGCGTGGTGCCGCCAGTGACAAAACCGAAATATCGTGGGCCTGTGCTGCGTGTGTGTGATGCGCCATAGTTTTCCCAATACATTTCCAGGGCGGCCAAACCGCCAATCCCCTGCTCAGGCATCTCGGATTGAATCGCCCTGTTGTGGGTTTGGGTATTCACTACATTTGCATCGCGAGCGTCTGCCAGAAAATCCAGAGCAATACGACCCACTTCAGCCATCAGCTCAGGCATACCTGCTTCATCACGCGAAAAAACCTGCATCCCTGCACTCCCTTACCTTAATGAGCGATCCTTTTGAACCCTTCCGATCGGCAACATTTCCATACGTCTTTATTGGAACTTCGCCATTTATAGCAAGCTTTTTAGTGAGTGAAAACTCGCTGTCACGACATTAGGGGGCTGCGGCATATCGATAACTGACATTAGGCCCTTCGAGAAATGCATTCATAACTCATTGAATTAAGTAATTAAATGAGAATTAATGGATGTCTTTTTCATGAGCCGGGTCAAGCGTGGCGCCACAGGAAACAGGTTCAGGATTTATGATCTGAACGTTATCGCATGTTAAACAATCCCTGTGAATCACTCTGCCTAGAACGCCACTTATGGTCCCGCTTCTGCCGCTACAACAGGCACAACGCGGGGGCTCAAGCGTCAAATCTTCACTAGCGCTCAGCTCTTCGAAGGATAAGGCCGCAGGTAAAGATGTTTGAAGGATATGAGAGGTTTCTTAAGCAGCCAAAATGGCTTGCTGGTTGTCGCATCAATTTCCGAAATGTCGCATTTAATTCAGTATCCTACACCCGCCACCCACCAGCGCCGGACCGGAAGCCGAATGGTGCGGCTGGCGAAACGGACGTTGCGGCCAGTGGCTCAACGGCACGCAACTGGCCACCGACTGGATGGCCGCAACCTCCAGGGCCTCGCTCTCGGCCCGTGGCACCACCAGCATGCGCCCGGCCTTGCGCGCCGCCAGCGCCGCGGGCAACACGCCACGCACCGGACGCACCGCGCCGGACAAGGCCAGTTCACCGAGGCATTCCACGTCGTCCAGCGTCAGGGTCGGCACCTGCACGCTGGCCGACAGGATCCCCAAGGCGATGGCCAGGTCGAAGCGGCCGCCGTCTTTTGGCAGGTCCGCCGACGCCAGGTTCAGGGTGATGCGCCGCGCCGGAAAATTCAGCCCCGAGTTGATGATCGCGCTGCGCACCCGATCCTTGCTTTCCTTCACCGCCGCCTCCGGCAG
>NZ_FOVS01000065.1:0-11057 GCF_900115235.1 Pseudomonas sp. NFACC24-1 | reverse complement strand
AATGCCGCCACACAGACGCGGGATGGAGCAGTCTGGTAGCTCGTCGGGCTCATAACCCGAAGGTCGTCGGTTCAAATCCGGCTCCCGCAACCAAATACCAAGAAAGGCTACTCGAAAGAGTGGCCTTTTTTGTGTCTGGCGAAAAAAGCTCTACATTACAAAGATTTTGTAATTATTTTCCTTCGCGGGGATTGGTAACTTGGCTGGATACCTCCATCCTGTCGCGCATAGCTCAAGAGGTGATTGATGCGCGCCCACTCGTCTGACCCGCAAGACTCCGTTACCGCGACACAACCGATCAAAGCCGAGCGACTGCGCTGGCTGGATCGGATCAGCCAGTACCGCCAGCCCATTGGCCTCGCGGTCACGCTGCTGCTGTTTGCGATTGCATTGATTGCTTGCCGCCATCTGCTGAGCGAACTCGATCTATACGCTCTGCACGACTCGATTCTTGAAGTGCCCCGGCCCGCCCTGCTTGGTGCGATCGCCGCGACGGTCGCCGGCTTCATCATTCTTTTGGGCTATGAATGGTCCGCCAGCCGTTACGCCGGTGTGACGCTGCCGCCACAAACCATGGTCCTGGGCGGGTTCACCGCATTCGCCATCGGTAACGCCATTGGTCTGTCGCTGCTGTCGGGCGGCTCGGTTCGCTACCGTCTGTATGCGCGCCATGGCCTGGGGGCATCGGATGTCGCCCATATGACGCTGTTCGCCAGCCTGTCCCTGGGCTGCGCGTTGCCGCCGTTGGCGGCCCTGGCGACACTCAGCAATCTGCCCGCCGCGTCTGCCGCGCTGCACTTGCCTGCCGCCTTGCTGGGGGCCATTTCCGTGGCGGTGCTGCTGCTCACCAGCGTGCTGGCCATCGGCATCTACCGCCGGCGCCTGCCGGAACAGCCGCATCGGGACAGCCTTCTGGTAAAGGCCGGCCGTCGCACGCTGCGCCTGCCGGGCCGTCGCCTGACCTTCCTGCAACTGGTGATCACCGCGCTGGATGTCGCCGCGGCCGCCACCGTGTTGTATCTGTTGCTGCCCGAGGCGCCGCCGTTCGGCGCTTTCCTGCTGGTGTACTTGCTGGCCCTGGCTGCCGGCGTACTCAGCCATGTACCGGGCGGGGTCGGGGTATTCGAGGCGATCCTGCTGGCCGCGTTTGCCGACAAACTCGGCGCCGCACCGCTGGCCGCCGCGCTGTTGCTGTATCGCTTGATCTACGTGCTGCTGCCGATGCTGGTGGCCTGCGTGTTGCTGCTGATCAACGAGGCGCAACGGCTGTTCCAGACGCGCCAGAGCCTGCGGGCGGCATCGGGTTTCGCCGCGCCGATCCTGGCGGTTCTGGTGTTCCTCTCCGGCGTGGTGCTGCTGTTTTCCGGCGTGACACCGGAAATCGACACCCGCCTGGAGCACATCGGTTTCCTGATCCCCCATCGGCTGGTGGACGCTTCGCACTTCGGCGCCAGCCTGGTGGGCGTGTTGTGCCTGTTGCTCGCCCAGGGCCTGCGCCGTCGCCTGTCGGCCGCCTGGATGCTGACCACGGTTCTGCTCCTGGTGGGCGCCCTGCTCTCGCTGCTCAAGGGCTTCGACTGGGAAGAAGCCACGCTGCTGACCCTGACGGCCGCCCTGCTGGCGATATTCCGGCGCTCCTTTTATCGTCCGAGCCGCCTGACTGAACTGCCGTTTTCCCCGCTGTTCCTGATCGCCAGCCTCTGCGTGCTCGGCGCCTCGATCTGGCTGCTGCTGTTTGCCTATCAGGACGTGCCCTACAGCCATCAACTGTGGTGGCAGTTCACCCTCGATGCCGACGCCCCTCGCGGCCTGCGCTCGCTACTGGGTGCTGCGGTGCTGCTGGTGGTGGTATCCCTGACCTGGCTGCTGCGAACCGCGCGTCCGGTGATCCACCTGCCGACGGCTGAAGAGCTGGAGCGGGCCAAGACGATTCTCATGACCTCCTCGCAACCCGACGGCGGCCTGGCCCTGACCGGTGACAAGGCGCTGCTGTTCCACCCCAACGACGAGGCGTTCCTGATGTATGCCCGCCGTGGTCGCAGCCTGGTGGCGCTGTATGACCCGATCGGGCCGACCCAGCAACGGGCCGAAATGATCTGGCAGTTCCGCGACCTGTGTGACATCTACCATGCCCGCCCCGTGTTCTATCAGGTGCGCGCCGAAAACCTGCCGTACTACATGGACATCGGCCTGACGGCCATCAAGCTGGGCGAGGAAGCACGGGTCGACCTCAAGCGTTTCGATCTCGAAGCCAAGGGCAAAGAGATGAAAGACTTGCGCTACACCTGGAACCGCGGCACCCGTGACGGCCTGTCGCTGGAGATCCACGAACCGGGCCAGGCGCCGATGGATGAGCTCAAGGTCATTTCCGATGCCTGGCTGACTGGCAAGAACGTGCGGGAAAAAGGTTTCTCCCTGGGGCGTTTCAGCGATGACTACCTCAAGCATTTCCGCATCGCGGTGATTCGTTTCGAGGGCCGGCCGGTGGCGTTCGCCAACCTGCTGGAAACCCACAGCCACGAATTGGCCAGCCTCGACCTGATGCGCGCCCACCCCGAGGCGCCGAAACTGACCATGGAGTTCATGATGGTCGGCCTCATCCAGCATTATAAAAACCATGATTACGCCCGCTTCAGCCTCGGCATGGTCCCGCTGTCGGGCCTGCAACCGCGGCGCGGCGCACCACTGACCCAGCGCCTGGGCTCGATGGTGTTCCGCCGTGGCGAGCAGCTCTATAACTTCCAGGGGCTGCGCCGCTTCAAAGACAAATTCCAGCCAAACTGGGAACCTCGTTACATGGCCGTGCCCGCCGGACTCGATCCGCTGGTGGCACTGGCCGATACTGCCGCCCTGATTGCGGGCGGCCTGACCGGACTGGTGAAACGCTGATGATGCAACGCTCCTGGCGATACGTAGTGGCCGCCCTGCTGGTGCTGGCGGTAATTCTCGGTGGCGGTTACTGGTACTGGAACCGCCCGGCCCCGCAACCTACCTTGGAACAACTCGCGCCCGCCGATGGCGCAGCACTGACCCGGGTCACTCCCGGTACCAAGGCGCGTGCCCGGGTGCTAGTGGCAGTCAATGAAGACCAGAAGCTCAACGACACGCAATTGACGACCCTCAGCCGTAGCGGCTCGGCGCAGATCGTCCAGGTGATCCTGCCCAAGGACTGCATGTTGCAAGGCCGTGCCCTGCAGGCCGGCCTGAGAGAGCTCCAGGGCCCGGCCACGCTGGTCAGTGGCATCGGCCCTGGCGCCGTGCTGGCCTGGCGTTGGCTGGCTGAACAGAAGGACGACAAGGCCAAGGCCGTTTCAGTGGACCTGGCCCTGGAAAAACCCGGCTGCACCCATCTGCTACCTAAAAAGGCAGCCCACGGCCATTGGCTGGTGGCCTGGAACGATAACCCTGACGATACCAGTGCCGGTTTCGTACGCGACCAATCGAATGCCGAGACCAGCATCAGCGACTACGACATCAACCTGCCGCAAGTGCTGAACAACGAACTGCGCAAGATCCTGGTGGGCACCGATAAGGCCAAGGGCGGCCTGAGCATCCCGGTCGTGGAAGTCCCGGCCAGCCAGACACGAGACACCGTCACCCTGTTTCTCTCCGGAGATGGCGGCTGGCGCGACCTGGACCGCGACGTGGCCGATGAAATGGCCAAGATCGGCTACCCGGTGGTCGGCATCGACACCCTGCGCTACTACTGGCAGCACAAAAGCCCGGAGCAGAGCGCGGCGGACCTGACCGAGCTGATGCAGCACTACCGGCAGATCTGGGGTACCAAGCGCTTCATCCTGACCGGCTACTCCTTCGGCGCCGACGTATTGCCGGCCATCTACAATCGCCTGCCGGCCACCGAACAACAGCGAGTCGATGCGATCATCCTGCTGGCCTTCGCCCGCACCGGCAGCTTCGAGATCGAAGTCGAAGGCTGGCTCGGCAACGCCGGCACCGAAGCCGCCACCGGCCCGGAAATGGCCAAGCTGCCAGCCGAGAAAGTGGTGTGCATCTACGGCGGTGAAGAAGCCGACGAAAGCGGCTGCACCGACAAGACCGCCGTTGGCGAAGCCATCAAGCTGCCTGGCGGCCATCACTTCGACGAAAACTACCCGGCCCTGGCCAAGCGCCTGATCGATGAGATCAACAAACGCCAGAACAAGGTTGCCGAACAGTGATCTGAGGCAAGCCTGAGGAAAAGCCCCGGCAGCCTTGCGGTTGCCGGGGCTTTTTTGTCGCTGCCGGGTTTACACAGGCCCCTCTTGTGGGAGCGAGCTCGCTCGCGATGGCGGTGGCATGTTCAACAACGATGCAACCGACACTCCGCTATCGCGAGCAAGCTCGCTCCCACAGGGGCTTCATCCTGGCATCAGCCTGTGTGTCGCCCACAAAAAAGCCCCCGCCGCCGCAAGGCAACGAGGGCTTTTGTTCTCCTGATGCTACATCTCGACCTGCGTCCCCAGTTCAATCACCCGGTTCAACGGCAGATTGAAGAAACGAAGGTTGCCGTTGGCATTTTTCAGCATGAAGGCGAACAGTATCTCGCGCCAGCGGGCCATGCCCTCAAGCTTGGAGGCGATGACGGTCTCGCGACTGAGGAAGTAAGTGGTGCGCATCGGGCTGAAGTCCAGGTCATCGAGATGACAGAGCTTGAGCGCCTGCGGAACGTCCGGCTCATCGGTGAAACCGAAGTGCAGGATCACCCGGAAGAACCCTTCGCCATAGGCATCGACTTCGAAGCGCCGCTGCAGCGGCACCCGGGGAATGTCTTCGTACACCACTGTCAGCAGCACCACCTGCTCATGCAGCACCTGGTTGTGCAATAAATTGTGCAACAGGGCGTGAGGCACAGCGTCCGAACGCGCAGTCAGGAACACGGCGGTGCCCTGCACCCGGTGCGGCGGCTGCACGCGGATGCTGCTGATGAAGATCGGCAGCGGCAGCGCCCCTTCATCCAGGCGCTCCACCAGCAACTGCTTGCCGCGCTTCCAGGTGGTCATCAGCACGAACAGGGCAATACCGGCAATGACCGGGAACGCACCGCCCTGAATGATTTTCGGCACGTTGGCGGCGAAGTACAGGCCGTCCACCAAAAGGAAACCGAGTAGCACCGGAACAGCCAGCAGCGGCGGCCATTTCCACAACAGCAGTATCACGGCGGACACCAGGATCGTGGTCATCAGCATCGTACCGGTCACGGCCACGCCGTAGGCCGAAGCCAGCGCGCCGGAAGATTCGAAACCCAGCACCAGCAGCACTACACCCACCATCAACGACCAGTTCACCGCACCGATGTAGATCTGGCCCTGCTCGGCGCTGGAGGTGTGCTGGATATACATCCGCGGGATGTAACCGAGCTGGATCGCCTGGCGCGTCAGGGAGAACGCGCCGGAAATCACCGCTTGCGAGGCGATCACCGTGGCCAGGGTCGACAGGCCCACCAGCGGGAGCAACGCCCAGCTCGGCGCCAGCAGATAAAACGGGTTGCGCGCCGCTTCCGGGTCGCCCAGCAACAACGCGCCCTGGCCGAAATAGTTGAGCATCAGCCCTGGCAGCACCAGGATGAACCAGGCGCGGGCAATCGGTTTGCGGCCGAAGTGCCCCATGTCGGCGTACAGCGCTTCGGCGCCGGTCAGCGCCAACACCACGGCACCGAGGATCGCCACGCCCATGCCCGGGTGGACAACAAAAAAACGCACGGCCCAGGCCGGGTTCACCGCCTGCAACACCTCCGGATGTTGAGCGATGCCATACACGCCCAGGGCGCCAAGCACCAGGAACCAGGTGACCATGATCGGGCCAAACAGGGTGCCGATCCGTGCAGTGCCGTGGCGCTGGATCAGGAACAGCCCCACCAGCACCACCAGCGACAAGGGCACCACCCAGTGATCGATGCCTTCGAACGCCAGGCCAAGGCCTTCAATGGCCGAGAGCACGGAGATCGCTGGCGTGATCATGCTGTCGCCGTAGAACAGCGCCGCGCCGATCAAACCGCAGATCACCAGGAATGTCCGCAGTCGCGCCCTTCCCGCCGCGGCTCGCCGCGCCAGGGCGGTGAGCGCCATGATCCCGCCCTCGCCCTGGTTGTCGGCGCGCAGCACGAACATCATGTACTTGATCGACACGACCCAGATCAACGACCAGAAAATCAGCGACAGGATCCCCAGCACCCCATCGTGATTGACAGGCACGCCATAGGCACCGGAAAACACTTCCTTGAGGGTGTACAACGGGCTCGTACCGATGTCGCCATAAACCACTCCGACCGCCGCGACCAGCATGCTCAGCGGCTTCGCTGCCGAATGCTCGGCACCTGCCACCTGACTACTTGCATGACCCATCCAACACTCCCGTTTCCCAGACCTGTCTTCTTGAACGAAGCACTATGCTTTGTTGAGGCAGCATGCGCTGTTTTACGCATTGTTACAGACGTTTTGTTGACTGTAGCAATCGCCAGAACGCAAAGGCGCGAAGCATAGCGCAGCACTCGTCGCATTTCCCGGTATAAAGCTGGTCAAGTGCGTCGACCCTGGATAGAATTGCGCACTTTTTGATCAGAGGCGCGCCAGGCGCCCTGTCTCGGCAAGAGACGATCCCCCTACACCGAGGTTAGACATGTCCACCACTACCGCGCCCGCCAATCCGAAGGTTGGCTTCGTATCCCTGGGTTGCCCGAAGGCTCTGGTCGACTCCGAGCGCATCCTGACCCAACTGCGCATGGAAGGCTATGACGTCGTGTCCACGTACCAGGACGCCGACGTGGTCGTGGTCAACACCTGCGGCTTCATCGATTCGGCCAAGGCCGAGTCCCTGGAAGTGATCGGCGAAGCCATCAAGGAAAACGGCAAGGTCATCGTCACCGGCTGCATGGGTGTGGAAGAAGGCAACATCCGCAACGTGCACCCAAGCGTGCTGTCCGTGACCGGGCCGCAGCAGTACGAGCAGGTGGTCAACGCCGTGCATGAAGTGGTGCCACCGCGCCAGGACCACAACCCGCTGATCGACCTGGTGCCGCCCCAAGGCATCAAGTTGACCCCGCGCCACTATGCCTACCTGAAGATTTCCGAAGGCTGCAACCACAGCTGCAGTTTCTGCATCATCCCGTCGATGCGCGGCAAGCTGGTGAGCCGTCCGGTGGGCGATGTGCTCGACGAGGCCCAGCGCCTGGTCAAGTCCGGCGTCAAGGAACTGCTGGTGATCTCCCAGGACACCAGCGCCTATGGCGTCGATGTGAAATACCGCACCGGCTTCTGGAATGGCGCGCCGGTGAAAACCCGCATGACCGAACTGTGCGAAGCCCTCAGCACCCTGGGCGTCTGGGTCCGCCTGCATTACGTTTACCCGTATCCGCACGTCGACGAACTGATCCCGCTGATGGCGGCCGGCAAGATCCTGCCGTACCTGGACATCCCGTTCCAGCACGCCAGCCCGAAAGTCCTCAAGGCCATGAAGCGCCCGGCTTTCGAAGACAAGACCCTGGCCCGCATCAAGAACTGGCGCGAAATCTGCCCGGACCTGATCATCCGCTCGACCTTCATCGTCGGCTTCCCCGGCGAAACCGAAGAAGACTTCCAGTACCTCTTGGACTGGCTGACCGAAGCCCAGCTCGACCGCGTTGGCTGCTTCCAGTATTCCCCGGTGGAAGGCGCACCGGCCAACGACCTGGACCTGGACGTGGTGCCGGACGACGTCAAGCAGGACCGTTGGGAGCGCTTCATGGCGCACCAGCAGGCCATCAGTTCGGCGCGCCTGCAAATGCGCATCGGCCGTGAAATCGAAGTGCTGGTAGATGAAGTGGACGAGCAAGGCGCCGTGGGCCGCTGCTTCTTCGACGCCCCGGAAATCGACGGCAACGTCTTCATCGACAATGGCAGCAACCTCAAGCCGGGCGACAAAGTCTGGTGCAAGGTGACTGATGCCGACGAGTATGACTTGTGGGCTGAACAGATCGGTTGATCCAGGCTTGGGCTCAAGCCGAACTGGCTTTTTGTGGTGAGGGGATTTATCCCCGATGGGGCGCGAAGCGCCCCTAAGCAAGAAAACTTCTCCCCAGCTCAATTCACTCGGCGGTTTTGGGGCTGCTTCGCAGCCCAGCGGGATAAATCCCCTCGCCACAGGTTCTGTGCTTACAACTACCAACTAACTCGGCCATCCCGAAAAAACTGAAAAGCCCTGCCTTGCGACAAGATGCGGGGCTTTTTTACGGCTATCGTATGGAGAAACCCAGTACATCCAGCACAAGGAACAGGCGGACATGCGCCAGCATTCGGTCATCCATACACCGAAACCGAGCGATTACCAGGAACTGACCCAGGTTTGGGAGGCGTCGGTGCGGGCCACCCATGAGTTCCTGCCAGACAGCTACATCGAACTGCTGAAAAACCTGGTGCTCACCCGTTACCTGGATGCAGTAATGCTCATTTGCACCCGGGACGCGCGCCAGCGGATCACCGGTTTCGCCGGTGTCGCGGCTGGCAAGGTCGAGATGCTCTTCATAGCCCCGCAACACCGTGGCCAGGGCCTGGGCAAGCTGTTGCTGCGCTACGCCATGGAACACCTGAATGCCGACCAACTGGACGTCAACGAACAGAATCCGCAAGCCTTGGGCTTTTACCTCAAGCAAGGTTTCGAAGTGGTCGGGCGTTCGGCAAAAGATGGCATGAACCAGCCCTATCCCCTGCTGCATATGCGCTACAGGCAGCCCGACCTGAAGGCCGGACGCGGCTAAAAGTTGCATGAGGCAAATGGACCCGCGATTAACCGGCCCCAGGCAGGTACAATGCCCACCCTCTTTTTGTTACGGCCCCCGTCATGACTGACCCGATTCGTCTCTCCAAACGCCTCATCGAACTCGTCGGCTGTTCCCGTCGCGAGGCTGAGCTGTTCATCGAGGGCGGCTGGGTCACCGTGGATGGCGAAGTGATCGACGAGCCGCAGTTCAAGGTAACGGCCCAGAAGGTCGAACTCGACGCCGAGGCCAAGGCCACCGCGCCGGAGCCAGTGACACTCCTGCTGAACGTCCCGGCGGGCATGGACGTAGACACCGCGATGGCCTCCCTTGGCCCACAGACCCTGAGCGAAGAACATCGCTTCGGCAAGCGGCCGCTCAAGGGCCATTTCCTGCGCCTGACCGCCAGTGCCGACCTGCAAGCCAACGCCAGCGGGCTGCTGGTGTTCACCCAGGATTGGAAGATCTTGCGCAAGCTCACCGCCGACGCCGCCAAGATCGAGCAGGAATACGTGGTGGAAGTCGAAGGCGACATGGTCGCCCATGGCCTCAATCGCCTGAACCATGGCTTGACCTACAAGGGCAAGGAACTGCCGGCGGTCAAGGCCAGCTGGCAGAACGAGAACCGCCTGCGCTTTGCCATGAAAAACCCGCAGCCCGGCGTGATCGCTCTGTTCTGCCAGGCGGTCGGGCTCAAGGTCGTCGCCATTCGCCGCATCCGCATCGGCGGCGTGTCCATCGGCAAGGTGCCGCTGGGCCAGTGGCGCTACCTGTCTGCCAAAGAGAAATTCTAATTTTTTCCGGCGCCGCACCGAACGCAGGCGCCCACTGCCGATTGATCAGGACTGCATACATGATTCACAACGACGTACTGCGCAGCGTGCGCTACATGCTCGACATCAGCGACAAGAAAGTCATCGAGATCATCAAGCTCGGCGGCCTGGACGTCTCCCTGGCGGACCTGGCGGGCTACCTCAAGAAAGACGAGGAAGAAGGCTTCGTGTTCTGCCCTGACGAGGTCATGGCGCATTTTCTCGATGGCCTGGTGATCTTCAAGCGTGGCAAGGACGAAAGCCGTCCGCCGCAGCCGATCGAAGTGCCGGTGACCAACAACATCATCCTCAAGAAACTGCGGGTGGCCTTCGAGCTGAAGGAAGACGACATGCACGCCATCCTCAAGGCCGCCGAGTTCCCGGTGTCCAAGCCGGAACTGAGCGCGCTGTTCCGCAAGTTCGGCCACACCAACTACCGCCCGTGTGGCGACCAATTGCTGCGCAACTTCCTCAAGGGCCTGACGCTGCGCGTTCGCGGCTGACTTCCCAGGTTGATCGTTCCCACGCTCTGCGTGGGAACGCAGCCTGGGACGCTCCGCGTCCCTCAAAGGCCGAACGCGCAGCGTCCGTTGAGGCATTTCCACGCGGAGCGTGGGAACGATCAAGCCAGCGCTCTCAGGCTATGATGTCCTTTTTACCCTGCCTCGATTTCAACCCATGACTTACAACGTCTCTCCCATCGGCTTCGTCCGCTCCTGCTTCAAGGAGAAGTTCGCCATCCCCCGCCAACCGCAACTGGCGCCGGCCGCACGCGGTGTGCTGGAGCTGGTGGCGCCGTTCGACCAGGGCGAGGCGGTGCAAGGCCTGGAGCAGGTCAGCCATGTCTGGCTGCTGTTCCTGTTCCACCAGGCCCTGGAGGACAAGCCACGCTTGAAAGTGCGACCGCCACGCCTGGGCGGCAACAAGTCCATGGGCGTGTTCGCCACCCGCGCCACCCATCGCCCCAACGGCATTGGCCAGTCGGTCGTGAAGCTGGAACGGGTCGAAGCCGGGCGCCTGTGGCTCTCGGGTATCGATTTGCTTGACGACACGCCGGTGCTCGACATCAAGCCCTACGTACCCTACGCCGATATCATCCCCTCGGCCTCCAACAGCATCGCCAGCGCCGCGCCTGAGTTGATCGCGGTGCAATGGGCGGACACCGCCCTGGTTCAAGCACACGAACATGCCACGCGCCTGGAAGAGCCGTTGGTGGAGTTGATTGAACAATGCCTGACCCAGGACCCACGCCCGGCGTACCAGATTCCCACAGCCGAACGGGAATATGGTGCGCAGTTCTGGGATGTGGACGTTCGCTGGCATTACCCGCAACCGGGGCTGATCCGGGTATTGGAAGTCGTTCCTGCCGGTAGATAAAACCCGGGAACGAAAAAGCCCGCGCGGCCTTTATCAGGCGGCGCGGGCTTTTTTTAGGTTCTTCACGGATTACCGGGAAAGACGCTCTTGATCTTCATGAAAAAGAATTCGCTATCCCGGTAACCGTACGCCATCCGCTT
>NZ_FOVS01000067.1:0-8748 GCF_900115235.1 Pseudomonas sp. NFACC24-1 | reverse complement strand
GTTTGTTAGATGTGTTTGCTCGCACGAACATCATCAATCAAATCGGCGTTCTTGTTTCTGTGTTTCCCGGGATTCCGTGAAGAACCTTTTTTTATCCCGATTTCCGTGGAAAACCAATCAGAACCAAAACAAGGGAGAACACAAACAGCAGCCCCCCCAATACACCTGCGATGGTGTCGTACGTGTAGATGGCGGCGACGAACGTCCCCATGAGCGACGTCAGGAAAAGCAGGACATTGGTCAACGCATACACGCCAATGCGCCATTTGAAAGCACGTCGCCTTAGAAGCCTTTGAAACAGATAACCCAACCCCGTCAGGGCCACCGAAGCGGCGGTCAAGATGATCAGCATGACCGTGTACATCGCTACCGCGGGAATACCCCGGGTATCACTTAAATCATTGGGATTTTCCGAGACACCCTCCAGCGCAAAAAAGAACAACAATGCGCATGCGCCCATCACTGAAGCAATGGCGGCGAGACTTAATGCGTTTCTTCCTGCTGCCATGGCTACTTACCTAGAGAAATTGATTGGCAGCTCGCCAGTGATTCGAATTTCATAATCCCGTGCGTTGGCGACCCTTCCCACTTCACGGAGCGCGCTCGTGGCTTGCTCATCAAAGGCAGCCCTATGGCTGCTGGCATTAGCATCATAACGATCCGAGTACGCTTTGATCTTCCCGGAGAACTTGAGAGTACCTGATGCATATCGAGTAACGTCTCCGGTAATTTGAAGCGTAATGTTTCCAAGGTAGATCCGTGCGACGTTTGAGTCCTGGGCCGTGGAATAAGGCATCTTGAGATTGACGCTGGTAACTCCTACACCCGCCGTATTAATAAGTAAGTAATGGATAACACTGCAGTTATGAATCCGCATCACACGATGCGAAAAACTCATTCTGTGTATTTCCCATACCCTTGGTGCGGTACATATTTATTGCGTTGTTTCTGGCATCAGCGGTGAAATCATGTACGTGGACGGCGGCTTCAACACCACGGCCATGGGTAACCTCGAAGAGTAATCTTCACTTCGGCCCTGCGCTAACTGCGAAGCGCCTGTTTCTGGGCATACATGGCCGTATCCGCGTCGGCCAACAGGTTGTCGATTGACGAATGCCGCCGGAGGTCGTATTCGATCTGGCCCACGCTGAAACGAATGTCATAGCCTCGCTGCAACATCGCATTGCGCTCATCGAGGATTTCCTTGAGGCGCACCATGATCGCCGAAGTCTCGACATAGGAAGAGCCGGTGAGCAGCGCCACGAACTCATCACCGCCCAAGCGACCAATCACATCACTTTCGCGAAAGGCGATACGCAGCACATCAGCGAAGGTTTTCAGCGCGCTGTCACCCTCGGCATGCCCATAGCGATCGTTGATCGGCTTGAAGTCGTTGAGGTCGAAGAACAGCAGCGTCGCCGGTCGCGACAAGCGATCACACACATTCAACGCATGCTGGGCCAACGTCTTGAAGCCGCGCCGATTGGACAACAGCGTCAACTCGTCCATGCTCGCCATCTGCACCGCAACCATTTCCTGCTCGGCCATGCGCGCCAAGTCGCGCAGCAGTTCGCGCTCTTCGTCATTGAGCTGGCGCGGCTTGGTGTCGAGCAGGCACAGCGTGCCAAGCTTGCTGCCATCCTCCAACCCCAGCGGATGCCCGGCGTAGAAGCGAATGCCAGGCTTGTCCGTGACCAACGGATTGTCGTGAAAGCGCTCGTCCTGCTCCGCGTCGCAGATTTCCAGGATCTGATCCTGCAAAATCGCATGCCCACAGAAGGAAACTTCCCGCGGGGTTTCGCTCGCATCCAGGCCGGCATTGGACTTGAACCACTGCCGGTTGGCGTCCACCAGGGACACCAGGGCGATGGGCACGTCAAACAAACGCCGGGCAAGGCGAGTCAGGCGATCAAAACGTTCTTCGGACGGGGTATCGAGCAGCTTGAGCGAATGCAGATTCTTGAGACGAACCGCTTCGTTGTCCGGTTTACCTGGCGCAAGCATCGGGAACTCCATGGGCGAGACTTCATGGAGTCTAGTTCAGGGCCACTGCCGTTCAAACCGAACGGCCAAATCAATCGGGCATTTGCCGGCCGGGGCTAATACACTGCTTTACAGATTCAAGACGAGGACGCTGACCGATGAAGCACGCCACCCATGACGCCGCCCCACGCTTCTGGCGCGACGCGGCCCTGCCCTTCATCGAAGCCCGGGCCATCGCCGATGGGCGCAAGGTCTGCTATTCACGCCACTCCCACGACCATTTTTCCATCGGTGCGATCACCGCCGGGCGCAGCACCTATATTCATGAGCGGTCGAATTTCCAGGTGCAGAGCGGCACGGTGGTGCTGATGAACCCCGGCGATGTCCATGCATGCAACCCGATCGACGATGAGCCGTGGTCGTATGTGATGCTGTACGTCGATACCCAGTGGCTGAGGGATTTGCAACGTCGTATCGGTTTCGATGAAACCCTGGATTTCCAGAGCTTTTCCACCACCCACAGCCGTGATGTCGAGCTGTTTGCCGCAGTGCGAGGGTTGTATGAGCAACTGGTGGATGAACGGCTCGGCATCGACCGCAAGCGCAGCGCCGCCGAGGCGTTTTTCACTGACCTGCAACAACGGCTCAACCCTGCCGGTCGGCCGGACCGGGGCAGCCACCCGGGATTGATGCGGGCAGCGCAGTTTATTCATGATCATTGCACCGAAGCCTTGAGGCTCGAAGACATCTGCGCCGCCGCACAACTGTCGCCGTCCTACCTGAGCCGTGCCTTCAAGCGCCACTATGGGATGACGCCTCATGCTTTCCTGGTCAACCGCCGGATCCAGTTCGCCCGCCGCCAGTTACGCGAGGGCAAGCTGATCGCCGACGTAGCGCTGGACAGCGGTTTTGCCGACCAGGCGCATTTCCAACGGGCCTTCAAGCAACACTTGGCGGCCACGCCCGGGCAATATCGCGGTTGAGCTTCTCCTGTTTTTGTGGCGAGGGGATTTAGCGAAACGTCGCACCGCCCCGCTCGGCTGCGCAGCAGTCGCAAACCGGCCAACGCGGTTCGCCTGTTGTAGAGCGGTGCCTGGTTTTTGGGGCTGCTTCGCAGCCCAACGGGGATAAATCCCCTCGCCACAACGGTGTTCCAACCGAAACCGTGGGTTCGACTCAAGGCAACACCAAATACACCGCGCTTGCCACCAACAACACCGCCATCGCCCGGTTGAACAGGCGCAGGGTCGCCGGGTTGCCCAACCAGTTGCGCAGGAAACTGCCGGCATAAGCCCAGCAGCCCACCGATACGTAACAGATCACCAGGTAGACTGCCGCAAACTGCCACACCAGCCGTGCCTCGCCATCGGCCACGAACGCGCCCATCCCCGCCACACAGGCCAGCCAGGCCTTGGGATTGAGCCATTGCATCAGTGCACCGTAGAACATCGACGGCGCCCGATCCTCGTCCTTGGCGCCCAGGTGTCCGTTGTCCATCGCCAACTTCCATGCCATGAACAACAGAAACGCCACGCCCCCCAGTTGCACCACCCGCGTGAGCCCAGGCCAGCGTTGCAGCACTTCATGCAACCCAAGCCCCATCAGCACCAGCAACAAGACAAACCCCAGGGTCGCTCCCGCCACATGGCGCAAGGTCGCTCGAAACCCATACCGGGCCCCGGAACTGAGAGCCACAATGTTGACCGGCCCAGGCGTAATGGAGGCAACCAAGGCAAACGCCGCCATGGAAAGAATCAGACTCATCGCATATCTTCTTCATGTCTGTGAGGTGGCGATCAAGATAAACGGCCAATCACTGCAGGTATTGAACAAAACTGCCCAATGAAGAGGTCCAACCGCCACCTCGCGAAGCGGCATCACTTCCAGCTCTTTTTTACGCAAACTTTACGCAGTGGTCGCTCCGCAAAAACAATACTGTGCGGCTCATTTATTCAGGCGCATCCCATGTCCCTTGCGGTAGTGCGGTTCATCGGCTTCATCCTCGGCATTTTCTTGATTACCCTGGCCGCCAGCATGGCCATCCCGCTTTTGACGCTGGTGATATACGCACGCAATGATGATCTGTCGGCGTTCCTGTGGTCGAGCCTGATCACCTTTGTCTGTGGCATCGCACTGGTGGCGCGCGGTCGACCCGCGCACACCCAGATGCGTCCGCGAGACATGTACCTGCTGACCACCGCCAGTTGGGTCATCGTCTGCAGCTTCGCCGCCCAGCCCATGGTGTTCATCCAGGACATCAGCTATACCGATGCCTTTTTCGAGACCATGTCGGGTATCACCACCACCGGCTCGACCATCCTCACCGGGCTGGACAACGCCTCCCCAGGCCTGTTGATCTGGCGCTCGATGCTGCACTGGCTCGGCGGGATCGGCTTTATCGGCATGGCGGTGGCGATCCTGCCGCTGCTGCGGGTCGGCGGCATGCGGCTGTTCCAGACCGAGTCGTCGGACTGGTCGGAGAAGGTTACACCGCGTTCCCATGTCGCAGCGAACTACATCCTGTGGATCTACGTCGGCTTGACCGCCCTCGCCACCCTGGCCTTGTGGTTGGCCGGCATGACGCCCTTCGAGGCGATCAACCATGCGATGTCCCTGATCTCCACGGGTGGCTTTTCCACCTCGGATGCATCCCTGGGGCACTGGCCCCAACCGGCCATTCACTGGGTGTCGGTGCTCGTCATGATGGCCGGCTCGCTGCCCTTCACTTTGTATGTCGCCACCTTGCGCGGCAACACACGCGCGCTGTTCAAGGATCAACAAGTCAGGGGGTTCGTCGGGTTCCTGGTCATCACCTGGCTTATCGTGGGGACCTGGCTGAGCCTGAACAGCGATTACATCTGGTGGGACGCGCTCCGCATCGTAGCGGTCAACGTGACGTCGGTGGTCACCACCACGGGCGTGGCGCTGGGGGACTACACGCTATGGGGCAGTTTTGCCCTGCTGCTGTTTTTCTATCTGACCTTCGTCGGCGGTTGCTCGGGATCGACGGCCGGTGGACTAAAGATATTTCGCTTCCAGGTCGCCAGTGCCTTGCTGATGGGCAGTTTGAAACAACTGATTCATCCCCGGGCGGTGATACGAAAAAAATACAACAACCATCCCATTGACGAAGAGATCGCCCGCTCGCTACTGACCTTTTCGTTTTTCTTCACCATTACCATTGGCGGTATCGCCCTCGGCCTGGCGTTGATCGGCCTCGACTGGACCACCGCCTTGACCGGCGCGGCCACCGCGGTGTGCAACGTAGGCCCGGGGCTGGGTACGATCATCGGGCCAGCGGGCAACTTCTCGACCTTGCCGGACGCTGCGAAGTGGCTGCTGACCATAGGCATGCTGCTGGGTCGACTGGAAATCCTGACGGTGCTGGTGTTGTTCACCCCAGTGTTCTGGAAGTATTGAACACTTCGCGATTGCAAGGCGTAAAAAAGCCGCGACGCCTGAATCAGGCGTCGCGGCTTTTTTGGGATCAGCGGTCGTTCTTGATCGAAGAACTGGTCGCGTTGGTCAGGCCCTTGGTGTTGTGGGTACCCGGAGTAGCCGTGGAAATCGCGGAAGCCTTGGTCAAGCCACGGGTATCGCGGTCTTTGGCGATGCCCGACGTGAGCGAAGCCTTGCTGGTTCGGTCGGTGCGGGTGGTACCGGTATGCTTGCCGCTCACGCCATGGTCGCGCGTAGCGGTGCCGACGTGGTCGCTATCCAGGCCCTTGCCAAGGCCGCTGGATTCGCCGGATTTGCCACTGCCCTTGCCGCCACCGTTACCGCCGCCATTGCCACCACCACCGCCACCGCCGTGACCGCCACCATTGCCACCGCCGGCGGCGTAGCTCGCGCCAATGGGCGACAGGTCGGCGGGCAGCAAGGCCGAGGCACCCAGCATCAGGGCACAGACAGCAACAGCGATCAGGGATTTCTTATGTTTGGACATGATGTCTCCGAAAGACAAAAACAGCGTTGAACCTTTAAGACTCAATGGTTCAACTTTTGTTCGCGAGCATCCGACCAAGTGAGCGGAAAATTCACTGTCGATTTTTCGGTGGAGCCGTCCCAGCCAGGGTTTTATGCTCAACCCCATGAACCGACAAGACTCGCTACTCCCGCCCCACGCCGAGATGGTCCGCGCCATGCTCGAACGAGACACCGCCTACGAGGGGGTGTTCTTCACTGCGGTCAAGACCACCGGCATCTTCTGTCGCCCCAGTTGCACCGCGCGCAAGCCGAAGCCGGAGAACGTGGAGTTCTTCGCCCATGCCGACGAAGCCATGTCGGCCGGCTACCGCGCCTGCCTGCGCTGCAAGCCGCTGGACGCCGCCGCCATCGCGCCGGACTGGATCCAGGCCCTGCTCAAGGCGGTGGACGCCGAGCCCGACCTGCGCTGGACCGACGCCCTGCTGCTGGAACAAGGTATCGAGCCGCTGAAACTGCGGCGCTGGTTCAAGCAACATTTCGGCATGACCTTTCACGCCTACCTGCGCACCCGCCGCCTGGGCATTGCCCTGGGCGGCATCAAGGACGGCACTTCCATCGACAATGCGGCGTTCGATTCCGGTTATGAGTCGTTGAGCGGTTTTCGGGACGCTTTCGTCAAATCCTTCCACATCACACCGGGCCGCGCCGCCCTCAGTGAACCCCTGTTGTTCACCCGCCTGACCACGCCACTGGGGCCGATGCTGGCCATGGCCGAGCGACGGGGCCTGGTGCTGCTGGAATTCCTCGACCGCCCGGCCCTGACCAAGGAGCTGGAAGAGCTGCAGCGACGCTACAGCTACACCGTCGCACCAGGGCACAACGCTCACCTGCAACAGATCGAAACTGAACTGGCCGACTATTTCGCTGGGAAACTCACTGCGTTCAGCGTCCCGTTGCACATGCCCGGCAGCGCCTTCGCCGTGCGGGTCTGGGCCGAGTTGCAGAGCATTCCCTACGGCGAAACCCGCAGCTACGGCGGCATCGCCACGGCCCTGGGCAGCCCGGGTGCCAGCCGCGCCGTGGGCCTGGCCAACGGGCAGAATCGCCTGGCCATCGTCATTCCCTGCCACCGGGTGATCGGTGCGGACGGTTCGTTGACCGGTTATGGTGGCGGCCAGCCGCGCAAGGCGTTTCTGTTGCGGCTGGAAAAAGCCGCGGTGCAGGTTTCCCTGCCCCTGGCGTTTTGATTGACACGGAGAACGAGTACCCGATGCCCGCGCCCTACCATGACGCCAGCGTCTTCCTGGCAAGTCTGGACGAAGACTGGCGCCGTCATGTCGAAACAATCGGCCCTTGCCTGCTACAACCCAAGCCAGCCCGCGAACCCTATGAAGCCCTGGTGCGGGCGATTGCCTATCAGCAACTGCACGCCAAGGCCGGCGATGCGATCCTCGCTCGGTTGCTGGCGCTGTTCCCGGCGCTGACATTTCCCGGGCCTGCGCAGATCCTGGCGACTGACTTTGCGCAAATGCGCAGCTGTGGGTTTTCCGCCAGCAAGATCGCGACCATCCAGGGCATCGCCCAGGCAACCCTCGACGGCGTAGTGCCGGATTACGCCACCGCGCGGGCGATGGAAGACGAAGCGTTGATCGAGCGCTTGGTCAGCCTGCGCGGTGTCGGGCGTTGGACGGTGGAAATGCTGCTGATCTATAGCCTGGAGCGGCCGGACATCCTGCCGGCCGATGACTTTGGGGTGCGCGAGGGCTATCGACGGATGAAGGGGCTGGAGCACCAACCCAGCCGCAAGCAGATGGTCGAGATCGGCCTGGCCTGGCGCCCTTATCGGACGGTGGCGGCGTGGTATTTGTGGCGGGTGCCCGGTCGTTAGACCGTGTCATCGTTCATCGCGAGCTTGCTCGCGATGGCGTCCGCATGTCAGTCACGAGTTCAACAGTCCAGAACAACAGGCCGCCCGAGCTGTCCAGAGTCATTACAGTCCCCAATAGGAGGTTCCCATGCAGCTCGAAGGATCCTGCCACTGCGGCGCGGTGTCATTTAGCCTGGCCTGTGCCCACCCCTACCCTTACCAACGCTGCTACTGCTCGATCTGTCGCAAGACCCAGGGCGGTGGTGGTTTTGCAATCAACCTGGGGGGCGATGCCCAGAGCCTGAAGGTGCGCGGTCGCAAGCACATCTCGATCTACCATGCACGACTCAAGGACGAAGGCGATAAACGCGCCCACCGCAGCAGTGCCGAACGGCATTTCTGTTCCCAGTGTGGTTCGGGGTTGTGGCTGTTCAGCCCCGAATGGCCGGAACTGGTGCACCCGTTTGCCTCAGCCATCGACACACCGCTGCCGGTACCGCCGGAGCACACCCACTTGATGCTCGGTTCCAAGGCACCGTGGGTGGAGGTCGAGGCGCATAAGGGCGACCAGCAATTCGATGTCTATCCCGAGGAGGCCATTGCCCAGTGGCATGAACGCCTGGGGCTGGTCACTTAGAGATGCAGTGGTGCATAAGGCCCCATCGCGAGCAAGCTCGCTCCCACAGTGGACTTGGGAAGTTCACAAATCCACTGTGGGAGATTCTATGGTGCAGGGCTACCCCCTAAATGCCTTTCGGTAAGTATTCGCTCTGGTTCTTCAGCAGGGCGAATACCACTCGGGCAAGCTTGCGGGCCAGTGCCACTAATGCTTCGGTTGTGCTGAGCCCCCGGGCCCTTAGTGCCTCATAAAAACCCTTCCATGCCGCTGTGCGCCTCGCCGACATCGCGGCGTTATGCATCAATCGACGGGCCTCTGGGTCACCTCGCTTAGACAGGCAGCGGCGTCCCTT
>NZ_FOVS01000068.1:2879-6291 GCF_900115235.1 Pseudomonas sp. NFACC24-1 | reverse complement strand
GGTTTCCGCATCGAACTGGGCGAGATCGAAGCCAAGCTCGCCCAGCACGATGCCGTGAAAGAGGCGGTGGTGCTGGCCCGGGAAGACGTACCGGGCGATAAACGTCTGGTCGCGTATTTCACCCAGCATTCGCCAGGCCAGGCAGTGGGCGTAGGCCATCTGCGTGGGCATCTGCAAGCGCAGTTGCCGGAGTATATGGTGCCGGCGGCCTATGTGCGCCTCGACACCTTGCCGTTGACCCCCAACGGCAAGCTCGATCGCAACGCCTTGCCACTTCCCGGCAGCGAGGCGTTCGCCACTCATCTTTACGAAGCCCCTGTGGGTGATGTGGAAACGAAGCTTGCTTCGTTGTGGGCCGAGCTGCTGAAGGTCGAGCGCGTCGGCCGTCACGATCACTTCTTCGAACTCGGTGGCCACTCGTTGCTGGCCGTGACGCTGATCGAACGCATGCGCAAGGAAGGCATGGAAGCCGATGTCCGTGTGTTGTTCGGTCAACCGACGCTGGCGTCTGTGGCCGCGGCGGTGGGGCAGGTACAACGCATCGAAGTGCCCGAGACGAAGATACCGGCGCTCACGCGTCAGCGACGCATCTGAGTCCGATGGGAGAGAGCCTGTCCGCCGGCATGATGCCATCGCGAGCAGGCTCGCTCCCACAGTTTTCCGCGGCGCCGCGCAAATCCTGCTGACCCCAAATCCCTCTGTGGGAACGGGCTTGCTCGCGAAAGCGGAGTGTCTGTGACGCAGATGTCGAATGTGCCACCGCTTTCGCGGGCAAGCCCGGCTCCCACAGGTCTGACGGTGTCCGCAAAGGCCGAGTTCACCCCAAGTCCAATGTGGAGCGAGCCTGCTCGCGATAGCGGTGGGTCAATTGGTATCAATGCTGACTGTGCCACCGCCTTCGCGAGCAAGCCCGGCTCCCCCAGGATTTACGTTCGCTTGCTCCCCGCCGGGACTTGTCCCTGCTTCCCATGACAGACATGACCTACTGAATGCTCTAATTTTTTTTGGCCTGTAAGGAGACGGACCTCCTTCGGTTGAACATGACGATATTCATTGCATTGGCCCGTACGCGGTGATCGGCCCGTCCACCGCCAATCCTCGCGTCCAGGCGACACGCCGTATCTGAAAGCCACATTGATCGTCAACCACTCCGAACCAGAAAAGCAGGTCCTTCGATGCAATTCAGCGAACTGATGGCAGTGCTTTCCAAGCACCCGATTCGTCTCCAACAGGATGGCGAAAACCTTGTGATCGAGGGCGATGACGAAGGGCTGGAGAACACGGTATGGGACAGTCTGGCCGTCCATAAGCGTGAACTGCTCGCCCTGGTGGAGAGAAACGGTGGCGACTGGTTGAGCCCGGCGTTCCGCATCACACCGGATATGTTGCCGCTGGCGAGCCTGACTCAGGAGCAGATCGACCGGATCGTCGACGGCGTGCCCGGTGGCGCCGGCAATGTCCAGGACATCTATCCGCTGGCGCCGTTGCAGGAAGGCATTTTCTACCATCACCTTGCCGCGGAACAGGGTGATCCCTATGTGTTGCAGACCTTGTTCGGAGCAGACCAGAGGGCTCGCCTGGACGATTTTCTCCAGGCCTTGCAAGGCGTGATCGATCGCCACGACATCTTGCGCACCTCGGTGGTGTGGGAAGGGTTGGAGGAACCGATGCAAGTGGTCTGGCGCGAGGCCACTCTGGCGCTGGAAGAACTGGTGCTCGATCCGGCCGAGGGCGATATCGATTGGCAACTGCATCAGCGTTTCGATACCCGACACCACCGTCTGGACGTGGGTCGGGCGCCGTTGATGCGCCTGGTCTGTGCGCAAGACCGGGCTAACAACCGCTGGGTGGCGATTCTGTTGTTCCATCACATGGCGCTGGACCATGCAGCCCTGGAGTTGGTGCAGCATGAGATGCAGGCATTCCTGCTTGGCCGGACCGATGAATTGCCTGAGCCGGTACCTTTTCGCAACTACGTGGCACAGGTGCGCCTGGGCATCAGTGCTGAGGCCCATGAAGGGTTCTTCCGCGAGATGTTGGGTGATGTCGATGAGCCGACCCTGCCATTCGGCCTGCAAGAGGTGCAGGGCGCAGGGCCGGGCATTGAGGAAGCTACACTGGCACTCGCCAGCCGCTTGAGTCTGGACTTGAGGACCCAGGCGCGTCTGCTCGGCGTGAGTGCAGCGAGTCTGGTTCACCTGGCCTGGGCGCAGGTGCTGGGCCGTGTGTCGGGCCGGGACGATGTGGTGTTTGGCACCGTGCTGATGGGGCGGATGCAGGGCGGCGAAGGGGGCGACCGCGCCTTGGGCATGTTCATCAATACTCTGCCATTGCGGGTGAGCATTGGCGGGCAGGGCGTACGCGCCGGGGTCAAGACGACCCATGCACGGTTGACCGCATTGCTCGGTCACGAGCACGCCTCCCTGGCCTTGGCCCAGCGTTGCAGCGGCGTGGCGGCACCCGCGCCGCTGTTCAGCGCCTTGCTCAACTACCGCCACACCGGCACCGCGACTTCGACCGAAGCAGTGTCTGCCTGGAACGGTATCCAAGTGCTCGGTGGCGAGGAGCGGACCAACTATCCGCTGATGCTCTCGGTGGACGATCTGGGTGAGGGCTTCAGCCTGACCGTCCAGGCTGTGAGCGGGATCGACGCGTCGCGGATCTGTGCCTATATGGAAACGGCGCTGGCGACTTTGGCGCAGGCGCTGGAGTACACGCCTGCGTCGCCGCTGGCCGATTTACCGATTCTGCCTCCGGCGGAGCGCGAGCAACTGCTGGTGACGTTCAATGCCACCGACGCCGAGTATCCGCTGGAACAGACGATCCACGGGCTGTTCGAGGAGCAGGTGCAGCGCACGCCGGATGCACTGGCGGTGCTGCATGGCGGACAGCGCCTGACTTATGCTGAATTGAACGAGCAGGCCAACCGGCTGGCGCATTACCTGCGCGGGCAGGGCGTGCGGCCGGATTCGCGGGTGGCGATCTGTGTCGAGCGTGGTGCCGACATGGTGATCGGGTTGCTGGCGATCCTGAAAGCGGGCGGCGGTTATGTGCCGCTGGATCCGGCGTATCCGGCGGATCGGATTGCCTACATGCTGGAAGACAGCGCGCCGGCCGTGGTCCTGGCCCAGACGGCGACCCTTGGGTTGCTGGCTGATGCAACGATGCCGGTGATCGATCTCGGTAGCGGGCTCTGGCAGGACGAGTCCGTCTCGAATCCAGAGGTTGCCGGGCTGACCTCGGCGCACCTGGCCTATGTGATCTACACCTCCGGTTCCACCGGTTTGCCCAAGGGTGTGATGATCGAACACCGCAACACGGTGAATTTCCTGACCTGGGCCCATCGTTCGTTCGATGCGCAAACCCTGTCGAAAACCTTGTTCTCGACCTCGCTGAACTTCGACCTGGCGGT
>NZ_FOVS01000068.1:0-2304 GCF_900115235.1 Pseudomonas sp. NFACC24-1 | reverse complement strand
GACAAGCGCCTGGTGGCCTACTTCACTCAATCCGAAACGGTGGACATCGAAACCCTGCGCCGCCACTTGCAAGGGCAATTGCCGGAATACATGGTGCCCGTGGCCTATGTGCGTCTCGACGCCATGCCGTTGACCCCCAACGGCAAGCTCGACCGCAAGGCCTTGCCGGCCCCAGACCTGGATTCGGTCATCACCCGCGGCTACGAAGCCCCCCGGGGCGAAGTCGAAATCGCCCTGGCGCAGATCTGGCAGGACCTGCTCAAGGTCGAGCGCGTCGGCCGTCACGATCACTTCTTCGAACTCGGTGGCCACTCGTTGCTGGCCGTCAGCCTGATCGGGCGGATGCGCCAGGTCGGTCTGAGCGCTGACGTGCGCGTGCTGTTCGGCCAGCCGACCTTGATGGCGCTGGCGGCAGCGGTGGGCAGCGGCAGCGAAATCCAGGTACCGGACAACGGCATCCTGCCGGGCTGCACGCGGATCACGCCGCCGATGCTGCCCCTGGTCCAGCTGGATCAGCAAACCATCGACCGCATCGTGGACACGGTGCCGGGCGGCGCGGGCAACGTGCAGGATATCTATCCGCTGGCGCCGCTGCAGGAAGGCATCTTCTTTCATCATCTTTCGGCCGAACAGGGCGATCTGTATGTATTGCAGTCGCAGTTTGCCTTCGATCACCGCGAACGGCTCGATGCGTTCGTCGAGGCGTTGCAGGTAGTGATCGATCGTCACGACATCCTGCGTACCAGTGTGGTCTGGGAAGGCTTGGAGTCGCCGGTGCAAGTGGTCTGGCGCGAGGCGAAGCTGCACGTTGAAGCGGTCGACCTCGATCCGGCCGCCGGTGATGCCGTGGCACAGTTGCAGCAGCGCTTCGACCCGCGACACCATCGCCTGGATGTCAGCCAAGCCCCCCTGATGCGCCTGGCCTATGGACAGGATGCCGCCAATCATCGATGGGTCGCGACACTGTTGTTCCATCACATGGTGCTCGACCACACGGCGCTTGAAGTGGTGCAGCACGAGATGCAGGCGCATCTGATGGGCGACGTCGGGCAACTGGCTGACGTGGTGCCCTATCGCAATTATGTGGCCCAGGCACGCCTGGGCATGAGTCGTGAAGAACATGAGGTGTTTTTCCGCGAGATGCTCGGCGATATCGACGAACCGACATTGCCGTTCGGCCTGCAGGATGTGCAGGGCAATGGCCATGGCATCGAAGAAGCCCAGCAATCGGTGGAGGCTTTCCTGGACTTGCGTCTGCGGGCCCAGGCCCGTCAGTTGGGGGTAAGCGTCGCCAGCCTGGCGCACCTGGCCTGGGCCCAGGTACTGGGCAAGGTGTCCGGCAAGCAGGATGTGGTATTCGGTACTGTGCTGATGGGGCGGATGCAGGGCGGTGCCGACACCGATCGTGCCCTGGGGATGTTCATCAACACCTTGCCGTTGCGGATTCAGGTAGGGCACCAGGGCGTGCGTGCGGGCGTCAAGGCCACTCATGCCCGGTTGACTTCGCTGTTGGGCCACGAGCATGCCTCCCTGGCACTGGCCCAGCGCTGCAGCGGCGTGGCGGCGCCGTTGCCGCTGTTCAGCGCCTTGCTCAACTACCGACACAGCGCCGTGGGTGTGGCTTCGGCCCAGGCGACAGATGCTTGGCAAGGTATCCATGCCCTGGATGGCTCAGAACGCACCAACTATCCGCTGACATTGAACGTCGACGACCTGGGCAGCGGTTTGCGCTTGACGGTACTGGCAGCAGCGCAGGTTGGCGCGCAGCGGGTCTGCGGCTACATGCATGCGGTCCTGGAAAAACTCGTGGAGGCGCTGGAACAGACGCCCCAGGCCGCGTTGTATCGCCTGCCGATTCTACCGGTAGCGGAGCGTGAGCAACTGCTGGTTGCGTTCAACGCCACCGCTGCTGAATACCCGCTGGAGCAAACCATTCATGGGCTGTTCGAGGAACAGGTGCAGCGCACGCCGGATGCGCTGGCGGTGCTGCATGGCGGACAGCGCCTGAGCTATCGCGAGCTGAACGAGCAGGCCAACCGGCTGGCGCATTACCTGCGCAAACAGGGTGTGCGGCCGGATTCGCGGGTGGCGATCTGCGTCGAGCGCGGCAGCGACATGGTGGTGGGCCTGCTGGCGATCTTGAAGGCGGGCGGTGGTTATGTGCCGCTGGATCCGGCGTATCCGGCGGATCGGATTGCCTACATGCTGGAAGACAGTGCGCCGGCGGTGGTGCTGGCCCAATCGGCAACGGTTGGGTTGTTGGCCGGTGTTTCGATGCCGGTGATCGATCTCGGTAGCGGGCTC
>NZ_FOVS01000073.1:0-4535 GCF_900115235.1 Pseudomonas sp. NFACC24-1 | reverse complement strand
CCAAGCTCGCCCGGCACGAAGCCGTGAAGGAAGCCGTGGTACTGGCCCGTGAAGACGTGCCGGGCGACAAGCGCCTGGTGGCCTACTTCACTCAATCCGAAACGGTGGACATCGAAACCCTGCGCCGCCACTTGCAAGGGCAATTGCCGGAATACATGGTGCCCGTGGCCTATGTGCGTCTCGACGCCATGCCGTTGACCCCCAACGGCAAACTCGACCGCAAGGCCCTGCCGGCCCCTGACCAAGATGCATTGATCAGCCGCGGCTACGAAGCCCCTCGAGGCGAAATCGAAACGACCCTGGCGCAGATCTGGCAGGACCTGCTGGGCCTGCAGCAGGTCGGCCGTCACGACCAGTTCTTCGAGCTGGGCGGTCATTCGCTGTTGGCCGTCAGCCTGATCGAGCGCATGCGCCAGGTCAATCTGAGCGCCGATGTGCGCATTCTGTTCAGCCAGCCCACCCTGGCCGCGCTGGCGGCTGCGGTCGGCAGTCATGATGACCGCGAGGTTCAGGTTCCGGCGAACCTGATCGCACCGGATTGTCAACGCATCACCCCCGATTTGCTGCCGCTGGTGACACTGCCCCAGGAGGCTATCGACCGCATCGTGGCGAGCGTGCCGGGTGGCGTGGGCAATGTGCAGGACATCTATCCGCTGGCACCCTTGCAGGAAGGCATCCTTTATCACCATTTCGCCGCTGAGCAGGGCGACCCCTACGTATTACAGGCGCAGTTTGCCTTCGATAGCCGCAAACGCCTCGATGATTTCACCCAGGCCCTGCAAGGCGTGATAGATCGTCACGACATCCTGCGTACGTCCATGGCCTGGGACGGCCTCGATGAACCGGTGCAAGTGGTCTGGCGCAAGGCCGTGCTGGGTGTCGAACAAGTGGCGTTGCGCCGTGAGGACGGCGATGTCGCCGGTCGACTGCAGGCAGACTTCGATGCGCGCCTGGACATCCGCCAGGCTCCGCTGATGCGTATCCGCTTTGCCGAGGATGCGGTGAACCGGCGTTGGGTGGCGACACTGCTGTTCCATCACATGGCGCTCGATCACACGGCGCTGGAAGTGGTTCGCCATGAAATGCAGGCTCATTTGCTCGGACAGGCCGACCAGATGGGCGATGCGGTGCCGTACCGCAATTATGTGGCCCAGGCTCGCCTGGGCGTCAGTCCGAAGGCGCATGAGGCGTTTTTCCGCGAGATGCTCGGCGCTATCGATGAACCGACGCTGCCGTTCGGCTTACAGGATCTGCGTGGCGACGGCAGTAGCGTCGAAGAAGCCAGTCAGGGCATCGCCCCCGATCTGAGCCAACGCCTGCGCAGGCAGGCGCGCCAGTTGGGCGTGAGTGCGGCCAGTCTGCATCATCTGGCCTGGGCTCAGGTGCTGGGCCGGGTATCGGGCCGCGAAGACGTCGTGTTCGGTACGGTATTGATGGGCCGGATGCAGGGCGGCGAAGGCGCCGACCGAGCACTGGGCATGTTTATCAATACCTTGCCAATCGGCGTGCGACTGGGGGCACTCAGTGTGCGTGACGGCGTGTTGGCGACCCATGAACGGTTGACCGGTTTGTTGGGGCATGAGCACGCTTCCCTGGCACTGGCTCAACGTTGCAGTGGCGTGGCCGCGCCCACACCGCTATTCAGCGCATTACTCAACTACCGGCATACGGTGGCCGAACCCCTCGCACTGCAATCGTCATCAGCCTGGCAGGGGATCGAAGCCCTGGGAGGCGAGGAACGCACCAACTACCCGCTGACGCTCTCAGTGGACGACCTGGGCGAGGGGTTCAGCCTCACGGCGCAAGTCCAATCCCCTATCGGCGCCCAGCGCATCTGTGGCTATATGCAGGTGGCATTGGAAAGTCTGGTTGATGCGTTGGAGCAGGCACCGCAGGCGCCTTTGCACAGCCTGGACATCCTGCCCCAGGCCGAGCGTCGACAGTTGATCGAGACCTGGAACGCCACGGGCGCGGTGTATGCCGAACAGGCGCTGATTCATCGCCAGGTCGAAGACCAGGCCGCCATGCAGCCTGAGGCGACGGCGGTGGTGTATGAAGGCCGGTCACTGAGCTACGGCGAACTCAACACCCGGGCGAACCAGGTTGCTCATCATCTGCTGGCGCTGGGTGTGCGCCCGGATGACCGCGTAGCGATCTGTGTCGAGCGCAGCCTGGAGATGATCGTCGGGTTGCTGGGCATCCTGAAATCCGGGGCGGGTTACGTACCGATAGACCCGGCCTATCCGGCCGAGCGCATTGCCTACATGCTGCAAGACAGCGCCCCGGCGGCGGTCCTGGTGCAACTGGCTACCGGCGGCCTCATGGTCGACGCATCGGTGCCGGTGATTGATCTTGAGCACGAGATCAGCCCCGACGGCGGCGGTGTCAACCCTCAGGTGCCGGGCCTGGAGCCGAGTCATCTGGTCTATGTGATCTACACCTCGGGGTCGACCGGTCTGCCCAAAGGGGTGATGGTCGAGCATCGCAACCTCAACAACCTGGTGGGGTGGCATTGTCAGTCCTTCGAACTGGGGCGCGGCAGCCGCACGTCCAGCGTTGCTGGCTTCGGTTTCGACGCCGCGGCCTGGGAGATCTGGCCCGCCCTGTGCGCCGGGGCCACGCTGTTGCTGCCACCGGCCCATGCTGGCAGCGAGGATGTCGACGCACTGCTGGATTGGTGGCAGGCCCAGGCGCTGGATGTGTGCTTCCTGCCTACGCCGATTGCCGAGTACGCCTTCGGCGGCAACCTCAGCCACGATCGGTTGCGTACGCTGCTGATCGGCGGTGACCGTCTGCGCCGACTGCCCGCCGACCCACGCTTTACGCTGATCAACAACTATGGCCCCACGGAAACCACGGTGGTCGCCACCTCGGGCCGGATCGACGCCTCCCAGGCGGTGTTGCATATCGGCAAGCCGGTGGGCAACACACGGATCTACCTGCTCGATGCACACTTGCAACCGGTTCCGGTCGGTGCGACGGGTGAGCTTTACATCGGGGGCGCAGGGGTTGCGCGAGGTTACTTGAACCGTGCCGAGCTGACCGCCGAGCGTTTCGTGCAAGACCCATTCGGCCCTGTGCAGGGCGCGAGGATGTACCGTACCGGTGACCTTGGACGTTATTTGCCGGACGGCAATATCGAATACCTGGGGCGCAATGATGGTCAGCTGAAAATACGCGGCTTGCGCATTGAGCTGGGTGAAATCGAATCCAGGCTCAGCGATTGTGCCGGTGTGCGCGAGGCTGTGGTCATCGCGGCTGGTGACACACCGGATGACAAGCGTCTGGTGGCCTATTACACGTTACACGAGGGCGAATACCCGGACCCGACGGCCGACAATTTGCGTGCGCAATTGCAGGTGCACTTGCCCCGGCACATGGTGCCGTCGGCCTATGTGCGCCTCGACGCGCTGCCCTTGACAGCCAATGGCAAGCTTGATCGCCGAGCGCTCCCCGCCCCGGACAGCGCGGCCTATTCGAGCCGCGACCATGAGGCGCCACGGGGCGACATGGAAATGCGCATCGCCGATATCTGGCGTCAGTTGCTGGGCGTGGAGCAGATCGGTCGTCATGACGATTTCTTTGAGCTGGGCGGGCATTCGTTGTTGGCCGTGCGATTGATGTCTCAGGTGCGCCAGCAACTGGGCGTGGAACTGACCCTGGCGGAACTGTTTGCCAACTCCGGATTGATGGGATTGTCAGCCTGGGCCTCCCAAGCGTCGGCAAGCACGTTGCCGCCCATCGAGGCGGTTCCGCGCAACAGTGCGTTGCCCCTGTCGTTCGCACAGCAGCGCCTGTGGTTCCTGGCGCAGATGGACGGCAGCGCTGCTTATCACATCTGCGGTGGCTTGCGTCTCAAGGGCCGGCTGTCACCGCAAGCCCTGCATGGGGCATTGGACCGGATCGTGGCGCGTCACGAAGCGTTACGTACCACGTTCGACAAGGTCGACGGTGAGGTGGTGCAGTGCATCGCCGTCGAAGGGGCCGGCTTTGCCTTGACGTTCCATGACCTGTCCCTGCATACCGACGCCGAAGGCGAACTGGCCCGGTTGGCCGCGGACGAGGCGCGGGCGCCGTTCGATCTGCGACAGGGGCCCTTGATCCGCGGTCGCCTCGTGCGGCTGGCGGACGAGACGCATGTTCTGCTGGTGACTCTGCACCACATCGTCTCAGATGGTTGGTCGATGGATGTGCTGACCCGTGAGTTGGGGAGGCTCTACCAGGCTTGCCTGCATGGCGCGGCCGATCCGTTGCCACCGCTGCCGATCCAATATGCGGACTATGCCGTCTGGCAGCGCCGCTGGCTGAGCGGCGACGTGTTGAGTGAACAGAATGCCTACTGGCAACGGACACTGGCGGATGTACCGCCTTTATTGACCTTGCCTGTAGACCGTCCGCGACCCGCGCAGCAGGACTATGCCGGAGCGCGTTTGCCGGTGCTCTTCGATGAAGCGCTGACAGCCGATCTCAAGGCGCTGGGCCAGCGCCACGGTACGACTTTGTACATGACGGTGCTGGCCGGTTGGGCGGCGGTG
>NZ_FOVS01000075.1:0-3640 GCF_900115235.1 Pseudomonas sp. NFACC24-1 | reverse complement strand
CCCGACGGGGTGGGTGGATCCGTTGGGGTTGGTGGATTGCCCGGGGAAGGGTGGGTGTCGGCCGGCGGTTGGGGGGCAGGATCCGGCGGGGAAGGCAGCTGTTAGTCAAACGGAACCTAAGCTACCTACTCCTAAAAAAGAAGAGGATTTTTTGTATCGCGGTGATGAGCGAGATCCAGAAGATGTTTTTGAAAGTGGTTTTAAAAGTAAAGGTAAAAGCAAGAATCTGTTTTTACACTCTATGGATAGTGATTGGCCTCCTAGCTATTATATTAGTACCTCTTATTCAAGGGAGGTAGGGAAGAAATTTGCTACCGGTGACTACACAAGAATAGGGTATTTGTACACGTTGCAAAAAATTCCAGGGCATGACCTGGCAAAGGAGTTGGGAGCTGCATACTTGTTCGGAGCAGAAAAAGAGATTGCGATTCCAGATCGAATAAGTAATGAAGATGTGCTTGGTGCAACCTTGATACTTGATAATGGGAAGGAATTTGGTTATTCCATACCTAATCCTAATAGGAGGATAAAAAAATGATTTCTAAGGTTGAGGTGCATGTATCAAGAGGAGGAAAAAAAGAAATTGCCTGTCTCGTATGTGATTCTAACAAAATTGCAATCACTTTCAGTGCGACAGATGGTGTTGACAGAACTTATGTAGGTAGTAATTTTTATAAGTGCTTTGCGAGTCTTCGACGAGACAATCCAGATGTCACCTTTTTTTGTAAAGGTGCCAAGAAAAATGTTTATCCATCTGGCATGTCGGCGCAGATGTCGCTTGGGCTAAAAGCATATGAGTTGAGTATGGGTTTAACTCCAACGCTCGATGATATTGTATCTATATTTGAATATGATGATTGTAACTTGGCAGTCGATCCGAATGAGCAGGAAGTTTTTTTTAAGGAGTGGGTTGAATCTCGCTTGGCATAGCTATAAGTATGACATGGCAATTCTTTTTTCAGAAATAAGTCTTGCTTGGCAAGGCTTATTTGTGCGGGTCGGTAGAATAAATTCAGGAAGAGTGCTTACGGGCGAGCGATTTCGTGGTGATCTTAAATATGTCCACTATATTCATATTGCAAAAGGCCCATCTTGGAGGAAAGTCAAGCCTATAGCGATTGTATGGGTTGCATATCGTGACTTCTACAATCCCCCAAAGAAAGACTCCCAACCACATTGATGAAATCCATGCGCAATTGGCGAGTGTTATGTTGGCATTCTGCTGCCCCTGCGGATCATTGCTCAAGTGGTTTATGGCAGATTGGACTTGAAGTAAGCAGTAAAAATCTAAAGCCAAATTTGTTATTGGTAGTGAGTATCCGTCTCCTAAACCCTTGAAGGGTAGAAGGCAATAAATTGCTATGCATCCTGAAATTATTAATCCTGAGGCTAGCAGGCGTGGGCTCCACTTGTGCTCTTTATCGTGTGTCTTTAGCTGGTGGTCTATTTTTATAAGTAGTGAGTATATAAAAAATAGCCCGAACAGGGTTCGTGTAAAAGGAAGGATTTTCGCGTTTGTTGTGGCTTGGTATGTCTTCCAGTTTTTGTATATCCAATAGAGTAGGTAGTATCCAAGGGTCAACCAGAACATAAGAAATAATTTGTTCTTTGATACTATTTGGAAAATTGGTTTGGTCTTGGTGAGAGACTGTTGGGTCGTATAAGGTGTTTCTTTTGAGTTGATGGTCATATTTAGGCCCTTTGATTGATTGGCTTATGGTGTTGGCATGGAGCGGGCGAGCAGCTGCCGTAATCGTTCAGGCAGGCCCGGAATCCTGCAGCATCGTTTCCCACTTCCGTCCGTTTCTGGCCCATGGTCAACGTCATCAACGAACCATTGACGTTGCCCAAAGCATGGATTTTGTCGAGCACACGCATACAGGCTTCTCGCGGCGCAGAGGGACGCGCGAGACTTTGCCGCGGATGACCGGGAAAATAAGTCAGGTAAAGAAGCGGTTGGTGTAGGGCAATCTTCAATTAACCCAGCGCACCAGCATGCGCCGAAAATCCCTTGTGAGAGCGAGCCTGCCCGCGATGGCTGTGGATCAGTAGCATTGTCGCTGAGGGATGCATTGTCATGTCGCTAAAAAGCCATTTCGACGACACGTTCCATCCTCATGTCGTCGCCAGCGACATGAGAGCGGAACGTGTCGCAGAAATTGAAAAACAGCGACACGTTATGCCCTCATGTTTACACTGACGACACGAGAAGGCGCCTGACCAAGCGCCCTCGCCCCTTATCTAAAGGATCAGGATCGCCCCCATGACCGCAGCTCCTCACGTCTGGCAGGCCGATAAACCGTATAACCAATTACCGCCCCTGCCTCCGGCAACCGAACTGGAAACCCGTGCAGTACTCAAGCGCTGTATCGAGGCGCGCACGGCCTTGGCTGAACTGAAGCAGGCAGCCGAACTGATCCCCAACCAAACGGTGTTGATCAACACCATCCCCTTGCTGGAAGCCAAGGACAGTTCCGAGATCGAAAGCATCGTGACCACTACGGACTTGCTCTTTCAGCATGCCCAGGAGCGTGACGGCCATGCCGATCCGGCGACCAAGGAAGCCCTGCGCTATCGCAAAGCGCTACACCACGGCTTCCTGTCGCTGACCGAACGTCCATTATCCACGGGCACGGCAGTCGAGATCTGCCGCACGCTCAAGGGTGTGAACATGGACATTCGACGCGTACCGGGCACCCAGTTGGCCAACGACCGTACCGGCGAGATTATCTACACCCCACCGGACGGCGAAGATCATTTACGTGATCTGCTCGCCAACTGGGAGCGTTTCCTGCACAACGAGACGGACCTGGACCCGCTGGTGCGTATGGCCGTTGGGCATTACCAGTTCGAGGCGATTCACCCGTTCACCGATGGCAATGGCCGTACCGGGCGGGTGCTTAATACGCTGTACCTGATTCAGGAGGGGCTGCTGAACCTACCAATCCTCTATCTCAGCCGTTACATCATTGCCCGCCGAGCCGACTACTACCGCCTCCTGCTCGATGTCACTCGTGAACAGGCATGGGAGCCTTGGCTGCTCTACATGCTCAGCGCCGTGGAAGAAACCGCTCGCTGGACCTGCGCCAAAATCGCCGCCATCCGCAGCCTGTCTGAACACACTACCCAATTCGTTCGTGAACGTTTGCCGAAAATCTATTCCCGTGAATTGGTGGATGTGATCTTCGAACAACCGTACTGCCGCATCCACAATGTCGTCGAGAAACAAATTGCCGGGCGCCAGGCTGCTTCTCGCTACCTCAAAGACCTCGCCGACATTGGTGTTCTGCGAGAAGCGCAGGTCGGCAAGGAAAAGCTCTTTATCCACCCAAAACTGATGCAACTGCTGGCACGGGATAATAATGAGTTCAAGCCTTACGGCTGACCTTCTCAGCGGATATTGTTGAGGTGAGGTAATAAGGGCGCGCACTTGCCCCAGGTATGAAAAAAGGTCTTGCACAGCAAGGCCTTTTTTGTGCCCGAGCGTTCGGAATCAGCCCCATCAAAAACAACTGACCCACCGCCATAGCAGGCATTTAACACCCTCCACTGTGGGAGATTCTATGGTGCAGGGCTACCCCCTAAATGCCTTTCGGTAAGTATTCGCTCTGGTTCTTCAGCAGGGCGAATACCACTCGGG
>NZ_FOVS01000091.1:0-1255 GCF_900115235.1 Pseudomonas sp. NFACC24-1 | reverse complement strand
CATGAAGGCCAGGCGCTCCAGGGGATAGGCCGGGTCCAGCGGTACATAACCGGCGCCCGCCTTGAGGATGCCCAACAGGCCGACGATCATGTCCAAGCCACGCTCGACACAGATCGCCACTCGATCATCCGGGCGAATGCCCAGGGCCAGCAAATGATGAGCAAGCTGGTTGGCCCGGGCGTTGAGTTCACCGTAGGTCAGCGTCCGGCTCTCGAACACCACCGCCACTGCATCGGGCTGAGCCACGGCGCAGGCTTCGAATTGCCCGTGGATCAGCGTGTCATGGGCGTACGTCTGCGGCGAGGCATTCCAGGTTTCCAGCAACTGGCGACGCTCCGTCGGCGGTAACACCGCCAGGCTTTGCACCGGCTGGTGCGGTGCATGTTCCAGTGCATCGAAGAGACTGCGCAGCGCAACGTGCATGTAGTCACAGATGCGTTGCGCCCCGATCCGCGCCTCGACCAGTGCCGTCAGGCTGAAGCCGTCCCCGAGGTCATCGACGTTCATTGTCAGCGGGTAGTTGGTACGTTCTTCGCTGGACAGCATCTGCATGCCGTTCCAGGCCGACAACAACGCATCCGTCACCTCGATCGAGCTGTGCCGGTAATTGAGCAACGCGCTGAACAGTGGTGTCGACGAAGCCACGCTGCTGCAGCGCTGGGCCAGGGCCAGGGAGGCATGCTCATGGGCCAGCATCGCGGTCAGCCGTGCGTGGGTCATCTTCACCGCATCACGCACACTTTGCTCGCCCACCGAAACGCATATCGGCAAGGTGTTGATGAACATCCCCAGCGCCCGATCAGCACCGTCGCCACCCTGCATGCGGCCTAACAGAACCGTGCCGAACACCACGTTCTCCTGACCGGATGCCAGGGCCATGACCCGGCCCCATGCCAAGTGAATCAGGCTCGCGGCACTCACGCCCAGGCGCCGGGCCTGACTGCGCAGCCCCAGGCTCAAAGCCTCATCGACTGCAACCGTCACTTCTTCGATGCCACGCCCGTCCCCCTGGACCTGTGCCAGTCCGAACGCCAGCGTCGGCTCATCGATCCCGCCGAGCATCTGGCGGAAAAATGCTTCGTGTTCCGCCTCGCTCGTTCCCAGACGTGCCTGGGCCACATAGTTGCGATAAGGCACCGGATCGACCAGTTGTCCGGCCTCGCCCATCAGGTGCGCCTGCATTTCCTGTTGCACAACCTCCAGCGCGGTATGGTCCAGCGCCATGTGGTGGAACAGCAGGATCGCCACCCAGCGG
>NZ_FOVS01000078.1:0-2979 GCF_900115235.1 Pseudomonas sp. NFACC24-1 | reverse complement strand
GTTTCCCCATGTGAGAGTAGGTCATCGTCAAGATTAAATTCCGAAACCCCTATCTGCTGATGCAGGTAGGGGTTTTGTTTTGCCCGCCGGAAAGTCATTTTGTGTTTCTATGCAACTGCCTTGCGCATGGCTATCATGCGGGCCTCATTATCAGGGCGCAGTCCGCATGCTCACGTTGCTAAAACTTCTGAAGGATGGCCGCTTTCATTCGGGGCAAGCGCTGGGTGCTGCACTGGGTATCAGTCGTAGTGCTGTATGGAAGCAGTTGCAGCACTTGGAGGCGGATTTAGGATTGTCTGTTCATAAAGTACGAGGTAGGGGCTATCAGTTGGCTAAGCCTCTGTTGCTTTTGGATACGGCGGAGATCTGCGCAAAAGGCCTTCATGAGTGGCCTGTCCATATATTTGACTCTATCGATTCCACTAACGCCGAGGCGCTGCGTTTCATCGAGCGCGGAAGTGTGGCGCCTTTCATGGTTTTGGCTGAGCGACAGATAGCGGGCCGTGGTCGGCGTGGCCGTAAATGGGTCAGCCCATTTGCCGAAAATCTCTACCACAGCCTGGTGTTACGCATTAACGGTGGTATGCGACAAATCGAAGGTCTGAGTTTGGTTGTCGGGCTTGCGGTCATGCATGTCTTGCGCGATATGGGGATCGCGACGGCAGGGCTGAAATGGCCGAATGATGTCTTGGTGGGTGAGAAAAAGATCGCCGGTATTTTGCTTGAATTGGTTGGAGACCCTGCAGACGTTTGCCATGTTGTCCTGGGCATAGGGATCAATGTGAATATGCAATCGACTGATGGTGTCGACCAGCAATGGACCTCCATGTGCCTTGAAGCGGGCAGGGATTTTGATCGAAATGAACTGGTGGCCCGATTGGGGGTGAAGCTGCAGGAATATCTGGAGCTTCATCGCATATCGGGGTTTGCTGCGATCCAGTCGGAATGGGAGCAGTACCATCTTTGGCAGGGGCGGGCTGTGTCTCTGATTGCCGGTGTTAATAAAATTGACGGCATTGTGCTGGGCATTGATCACCAGGGTGCGCTGCGTTTGAAGGTGGATGGCGTGGAAAAAAACTTTAGCGGTGGTGAGCTCAGTTTGAGGTTGCGTGATGATTCTTGAGCTCGACTGCGGCAACAGCTTTATCAAATGGCGCGTTCTCTGCTCTGACGGGATAACGCCGGTCGAGGGTGGTGTGGTCGGCTCTGACGACGATTTGCTCGCGAGCTTGAGTGATACGAAGAAGTTCCAGCTCAAGAAGTGTCGTCTTGTTAGCGTGAGGACCCAGGCGGAGACGGATTCATTGGTCGCCTCGCTGGTCGATGTGTTCGGGGTGTCGGTAGTTCGTGCTGTGCCTGCCCGGGAAATGGCGGGTGTGAGAAACGGCTACGAGGATTATGAGCGGCTAGGCCTGGATCGTTGGTTGGCCTTGCTTGGTGGTTTTCATCTCGCTTCGGGGGCGTGCCTGATACTGGATTTTGGTACTGCCGTCACAGCCGATTTCGTGGCTGCGGATGGTGGGCATCTGGGAGGGTTCATTTGTCCTGGTATGCCCTTGATGCGTAATCAACTGCGTACCCATACGCGGAAAATTCGTTATGACGATGTAGCGGCCGAGCGAGCCCATGAGAGCCTCGCTCCGGGTCGTACGACTGTCGAGGCGGTCGAGCGCGGTTGCATGCTGATGCTCAGGGGATTTGTCCTGACCCAGCTTGAATTGGCGGAGCAATATTGGGGAAAGGATTTCGTGGTGTTTCTCACTGGGGGGGATGCCAATCTGGTTTCCGGGGTCGTTCCAGATGCCAGGGTGGTGCCTGACCTGGTTTTCGTTGGTTTGGCGATGGCCTGCCCTTTGTCCTGAGGTTTCTATGCGGTGGCTGTTTCTGTTATTGCTGGTTTTGAATGTCTTCTATTACATCTGGCATCAGCAGGAGGCCCCGCTTCGCGCCAAGGATGTCACGCCGCTGAGTTTATATCGCGGATCGCAACAGGATATTCATCTATTGAGCGAAACGGCGGATGCCCTTGTCAGGCGCGATTCGGCTAAGTCTGCTGATGCCCCCAAAACTTGTGTCTATCTGGGTGGTTTTGCTCGCCCGGAGCTGGCCAGGCAACTGGAGCAGCGTCTCGCGGCTTCGGGTGTCGTAGGTCGTCCTGTGGTGTCGAACGCGCAAAATCTCCCTGAGGGAGAAGGTTTCTGGGTTCAGGTTCCCCAGGACGGCGCGGGAAAGGTGAATGAAACGCTGCTCCAAAACCTTTCTAAAGAATTCAATGAGTTAAAACATAAAATAATGCCATGCGAAGGGGTTGCACCCGCAGGGTAGTTTGCATAGAATGGCGCCCGCTTCGCAGCGAAGACCTTTAAAGGTAAGCGATACGGAGCACCGTCAACGCAGCTAACCTCAGGTTTTTAATGAGAAAATGCTTGACAGAAGGCTGGCATGATATAGAATGCCGGCTCGCTTAGGAGGGGTTCCCGAGCGGCCAAAGGGATCAGACTGTAAATCTGACGTCTACGACTTCGAAGGTTCGAATCCTTCCCCCTCCACCATTTTTAGCGTGAGCTGCAAGCTCCGCGGGTATAGTTTAGTGGTAGAACCTCAGCCTTCCAAGCTGATGATGCGGGTTCGATTCCCGCTACCCGCTCCAAGTTTGCAGGTTGTGCAAAGTGTTTCGCTCTTGTAGCTCAGTTGGTAGAGCACACCCTTGGTAAGGGTGAGGTCAGCGGTTCAAATCCGCTCAAGAGCTCCATATTACAAGGCAGATATGAAAATATCTGCCTTTGTTTTAATGGCTTGTGTGACTCGCTAAATTCTTCTCCTAGGGGTGATTTCGATGGCTAAGGAAAAGTTCGAACGTAATAAGCCGCACGTCAACGTTGGTACCATCGGTCACGTTGACCACGGTAAAACCACGCTGACCGCTGCTCTGACCCGTGTCTGCTCCGAAGTTTTCGGTTCGGCCAAGGTTGACTTCGA
>NZ_FOVS01000089.1:0-1454 GCF_900115235.1 Pseudomonas sp. NFACC24-1 | reverse complement strand
GCTATCCCGGCATCCATGCCGGGATGCCCACTCCACAATGCCTGCGTTCGGCCAGCGTGGTTAACGGGGCGCCGAGATCAACGTCCTCCGCGAGGCGGCCTGATAGCCGGCCTGATTCAGGGTGATCGCGTTTCTCCAGTGGGAGCTTGCTCGCTTTTGCGCACGGCGTGGTCAGGGTTGTGTCTGATCGTTCCCACGCTCCTGCGTGGGAACGCCGCCAGGGACGCTCCGCGTTCCGCTGGGTGACGCAGAGCGTCACTGGATGCATTCCCACGCGGAGCGTGGGAACGATCGCTCTAGCGTGGATCGACGATATCCAACGCCCGATTCGCCAACAACTCACTGAGCTCGATCATCTGCTGGATCCCCAGGGCGAAATGCCGACGCGAGCCTTCCAAGTCGAAGGTTAGATCGCCAAGCATGGCGCTGGCGGAAGCCAGGGTTTCGCTGAGGTTGGCTAGGAGAGTTTCGGTGTCTGCGCTTTCCGCGACAGAGAACAGCTGGCTTGAGGGTTGTTTCTTTTTGGCTTGAGGCTTGGGGTCGAGATAATGGTCGATGGCGCGTTTGGCGGCTTCATCAAGTTTTTGGGGATCGAGCCCGGCGTGGGCTGATGAGGAAGCGGTTTCGGGGGGATTGGGTGTGGCTTTGAACATGATGTAGTTCCTTTTACGTAGTGGAACCGCCATCTCCCGTTTCCAGGCGAGAGGGTGGCAGCTATGCACGGGCTGGAAAACCGAGGTAAAAGGCAAACCCGGTAGACTCGAAAGTCTCCCGCGCACAGCCGCCATAACGCAGAACTGAACGCTCAAAGCGCCGCAGTATCTCACGGGACTCGCTGATATGCCTTTTACTCATCGGGTTTCCAGGCCCGGCCGCTGAATTTGCAGCGGCGGAAAAAGGTTAGCGACAGCCCTTCCCACCCGGCAACCGCCAGAACTCGTCGGAAAAATCTGCTTGAATCAGGAAGTGTGTCCGACCATTCCCACAAAGCTTGGTCGGCTGTCAGACCGCCATCGCGAGCAAGCTCGCTCCCACACAGGTTTTTGGTCGTTTATAAGATCAGTGCCCACCGCCGGTCCCGGTGGGAGCCGAGCTGGCTCGCGATAGCGGTGGGTCTGCTTGCATCAATGCCGAATGTACCGCCGCCTTCGCGAGCAAGCCCGCTCCCACAAATTGGATCGGAGCACGACCGTGAGCACCTGGTCGGCTATCAGGTCGCCTCGCGAGCAAGCTTTGCTCCCACAGGTCCAGCTCAAACAAGTCTGATGGGTGTACACCCCCGCAAGAGCCAGGCCGGCTATAAGGCCGCCTCGGCGGGCTTTTGATCTGGGGGCCCCGTTGACCACGCTGGCCGAACGCAGGTATTGCGCAGTGGGCACCTCGGCATGGATGCCGAGGTAGCCGCGCTGGGCCATGGATGGCCCTTCGCGGCGGCCCACGGAGTAATGCCGGAG
>NZ_FOVS01000079.1:0-2381 GCF_900115235.1 Pseudomonas sp. NFACC24-1 | reverse complement strand
GGCAAGCTGGATCGCAAGGCGTTGCCGGCACCGGATCAGTCGGCGGTGATCAGCCGCGAATACGAAGCTCCCCAAGGGGAAGTGGAAAGCGCCATTGCCCGGATCTGGCAGGATTTGCTCAAGCTCGAACGAGTAGGTCGCCACGACAATTTCTTCGAACTGGGCGGTCATTCGCTGCTGGCGGTCAAGTTGATCGAGCGCATGCGCCAGATCGATCTGAGCGCCGACGTGCGGGTGCTGTTCGGCCAGCCGACATTGGCTGCGCTGGCTGCTGCCGTCGGCGGACACGCAGACGTCGTGGTGCCGGCCAACCTCATTCCCGCTGGCTGCACGCGAATCACCCCGGACATGTTGCCCCTGGCCGATCTGGACCAGGAGGCCATCGACCGGATCGTGGCCGCCGTGCCTGGCGGCGTCGCCAACGTGCAGGACATCTATGCCCTGGCGCCGTTGCAGGAAGGCATTCTCTACCATCACCTGGCCGCGGAGCAGGGCGACCCCTACGTGTTGCAGGTGATGTTCGGCTTTGACAGTCGCGAGCGCCTGCAAGCCTTTGCCCAGGCTTTGCAGAGCGTGGTGTCGCGCAACGATATCCTGCGCACCGGCATGGCCTGGCAGGGCCTGGAGTCACCGGTGCAGGTGGTCTGGCGCCACGCGACGCTGGCCCTTGAAGAAGTCGGGCTGGATCCGGCGGCGGGCGATGCAGTGCGACAGTTGCACGAACGCTTCGACCCGCGTCACTACCGCCTCGACATCGCCCAGGCACCGTTGATGCGGCTGGCCTATGCCCAGGATCTGGCGAACCAGCGTTGGGTCGGGATGCTGCTGTTCCATCACGTGGCGCTGGACCACACCGCCCTTGAGGTGGTGGTGCATGAAATGCAGGCCAGCCTGCTGGACCAGGCAGAGCTGCTTGCACCGGCTGTGCCGTACCGCAATCATGTCGCCCAGGCCCGGTTGGGCGTGAGTCGTGAACAGCACGAAGCGTTCTTCCGCGACATGCTGGGTGACATCGACGAACCGACGTTGCCGTTCGGTCTGCTGAATGTGCAGGGCGACGGCAGCGGCATCGAAGAAGTGCAACAAGGCGTGGATGGGGCATTGGCCCAGCGCTTGCGGGCGCAGGCTCGTCAGCTCGGGGTGAGTGCGGCGAGCCTGGTCCACCTGGCCTGGGGCCAGGTGGTCGGGCGCGTCTCAGGGCGTGAAGAAGTGGTGTTCGGCACCGTACTGATGGGCCGGATGCAGGGCGGCGAGGGTGCGGACCGGGCGCTGGGGATGTTCATCAATACCTTGCCGCTGCGGGTGAGTGTGGGGCACATCGACGTCCGTACAGGCGTGAAGGCCACCCACGCCCGGTTGAGCGGATTGTTGGGGCATGAACATGCTTCCCTGGCATTGGCCCAGCGTTGCAGCGGTGTACCGGCCTCGCTTCCATTGTTCAGCACGTTGTTGAACTATCGGCACAGCGCCGGTGAAGCCGCGTCCGAGCAGGCCATCGCGGCCTGGCACGGGATTCACACCCTGGGCATGGAGGAGCGGACCAACTACCCGTTGTGCCTGAACGTCGACGACCTCGGCGAAGGTTTCCTGCTGACAACCCAGGCGGTGGTCGAAGTGGGTGCGCGACGTGTCTGCGGCTACATGCATATGGCGTTGGAGAGCCTGGTGCAGGCGCTGGAGCATGCACCTGAGGCCCCGTTGCGCGAGTTGTCGATCGTACCTGTCGACGAGCGCGAGCAATTGCTGGTGGCGTTCAACGCCACTGACGCCGAGTACCCACTGGAACAGACCATCCATGGATTGTTCGAGGAGCAGGTGGCGCGCACGCCGGATGCACTGGCGGTGCGTCATGGCCGGCACCAGCTCAACTATCGCGAGCTCAACGGGCTTGCCAACCGGTTGGCCCATTACCTGCGCAAACAGGGTGTGCAGCCGGACTCGCGGGTGGCGATCTGCGTCGAGCGTGGCCTCGACATGGTCGTGGGCTTGCTGGCGATCTTGAAGGCGGGCGGTGGTTATGTGCCGCTGGATCCGACGTATCCGGCGGATCGGATTGCCTACATGCTCGAGGACAGCGCCCCGGCGGCGATCCTGGTGCAGGCGGCCACGCGAGGCTTGCTGGGTGAGACGGTGGTCCCGTTGATCGATCTCGACAAAGGTATCTGGCAGGACGAGGCTGCGCCCAATCCGCAGGTCGACGGCCTGACGTCGGCGCATCTGGCCTACGTGATCTACACCTCCGGTTCCACCGGTTTGCCCAAGGGTGTGATGATCGAACACCGCAACACGGTGAATTTCCTGACCTGGACCCATCGTTCGTTCGATGCGCAAACCCTGTCGAAAACCTTGTTCTCGACCTCGCTGAACTTCGACCTGGCGGT
>NZ_FOVS01000080.1:0-2403 GCF_900115235.1 Pseudomonas sp. NFACC24-1 | reverse complement strand
CGTGCCGGGCGACAAGCGCCTGGTGGCCTACTTCACTCAATCCGAAACGGTGGACATCGAAACCCTGCGCCGCCACTTGCAAGGGCAATTGCCGGCCTACATGGTCCCGGTAGCCTACGTACACCTTGATGCCTTGCCTCTGACCCCCAACGGCAAGCTCGACCGCAAGGCCTTGCCGGCCCCAGACCTGGATTCGGTCATCACCCGCGGCTACGAAGCCCCTCGAGGCGAAGTCGAAATTGCCCTGGCGCAGATCTGGCAGGGCCTGCTGGGCGTGCAACAGATCGGCCGTCACGACCACTTCTTCGAGCTGGGCGGCCATTCGCTGTTGGCCGTCAGCCTGATCGGGCGGATGCGCCAGGTCGGACTGAGCGCTGACGTGCGCGTGCTGTTCGGCCAGCCGACCTTGATGGCGCTGGCCGCCGCGGTCGGTAGCGGTCGCGATGTCGAGGTGCCGGACAACGGGATTTTGCTGGGGAGCACTCGAATCACGCCGGCGATGCTGCCGCTGGTCGCTCTGGACCAGCAGGCCATCGACCGCATCGTCGCGACGGTGCCGGGTGGTGCGCGCAATGTGCAAGACATCTACCCCCTGGCACCGTTGCAGGAAGGCATTCTCTACCACCACATTGCAGCGGCCACCGGTGACCCCTATGTGTTGCAGGCAACGTTCACCGTCACCGACCATGGGCGCCTGGACGCATTTGCCCATGCGCTGCAGGCGGTGATCGATCGCCATGACATCCTGCGTACGTCGGTGGTCTGGGAAGGTCTGGACGAGCCGGTGCAAGTGGTCTGGCGCAAAGCGCAGCTGGCGGTCGAGGAGGTGGTACTGGCCGCCGAGGCGGGGGATATCGCCAGACAACTGCGCGAGCGCTTCGACACACTGCATTACCGTCTCGATATGCAACAGGCACCGCTGATGCGCATTGCCTTTGCCCATGACCCGGCCAACCAGCGCTGGGTAGCGCTGTTGCTGTTCCATCACATGGCACTGGATCACACGGCGCTGGAAGTGGTGCGCCACGAAATGCAGATGCATCTGCTGGGCCAGGGTGATCAACTGGGTGAAGCGGCACCTTTCCGCAACTACGTGGCCCAGGCTCGCCTGGGTGTCAGCCGCGAGGAACATGAAGCATTTTTCCGCGACATGCTCGGCGACATCGACGAACCGACGCTGCCCTTCGGTGTACAGGATGTGCGCGGCGACGGCAGCGATATCGAGGAGGCCGGGTTGCACCTTTGCGCAGACCTGAGTCGCCGTCTGCGGGCCCAGGCCCGGACGTTGGGCGTGAGTGCGGCGAGCCTGCATCACCTGGCCTGGGCGCGGGTACTGAGCCAGGTGTCCGGCAAACAGGACGTAGTATTCGGCACTGTGTTGATGGGCCGGATGCAGGGTGGTGACGGTGCCGAACATGCATTGGGCATGTTCATCAACACCTTGCCGCTTCGGCTGGACGTGGGCGACCAGGATGTGCGCGGCAGTACCAAGGCCGCACATGCCCGGTTGACCGGCCTGCTGGGTCATGAGCATGCGTCCCTGGCCCTGGCCCAGCGTTGCAGCGGCGTGGTCGCGCCGATGCCGCTGTTCAGTGCCTTGCTCAACTATCGGCACAGCAACGCGGATGTGACTTCGACCGATGCATTGGCGGCCTGGAACGGCATCGAGCTCCTGAGCAACGAAGAGCGCACCAACTACCCGCTGACCCTGTCGGTGGATGACCTGGGCGAAGATTTCCACCTGACCGCGCTGGCGTTGCCGCAAATCGGCGCGCAGCGGATCTGCGCTTACATGAACGTGGTGCTGGAGAACCTGGTGTCTGCGTTGGAGCAGGCGCCACAGACGCCATTGAACAGCGTATCGGTCCTGCCGTCGGCCGAGCGTCGCCAACTGCTGGTGGAATTCAATGCCACGACCCGCAGCTATCCGCAGGACAGGACCGTCCATGGTCTGTTCGAGGCACGGGTACAGGCCAATCCCGAGGCGCTGGCGGCCGTGCATGACGAGCACAGCCTGACCTACGCCGAGCTGAACGAGCGGGCCAATCGCCTGGCCCGTCATCTGGTCGGCCTGGGCGTACAGCCGGGGGAGCGCGTGGCGATTTTGCTGGAGCGTTCTCTAGAACTGTTGGTCAGCCAACTGGCAGTGCTCAAATGCGCTGCCGCCTTTGTGCCGCTGGATATCCACGCGCCCCTGGAACGCCAGCAGTTCATGATCGAAGACAGCGGGGCGCGGGTGCTGCTGACCCTGAGTGCCACGACCGCGACGCGAGGCCCTGTGCGTGTCGACCTGGATACCGTCGAGCTGGACGAGTCCGCCGATAACCTCGACCTGACCCAGAGCGCCGAAGCGGTTGCCTACATCATGTACACCTCCGGTTCTACCGGCACACCAAAGGGGGT
>NZ_FOVS01000083.1:0-2199 GCF_900115235.1 Pseudomonas sp. NFACC24-1 | reverse complement strand
GAGCAAGGCCACGACCATTTCCACCGAACGCTCCATGCACACCGGCACGATGCTGTCGGTACCTATACCGGCGGCGCGCAGGGCGCGGGCGACGGTTTGCGCCCGTTGGTCGAGTTCGGCGTAGCTCAGGCGCTGGCCTTCGAACACCAGCGCCGGGGCGTTGGGGCTCAGGGCCGCTTGCTGGCTCAGAGCGGTGTGCAGGTTGGTCGGGCCGTTGTAATGACGTTCGGTGGCGTTCCAGCGGTCCAGTTGCTGTTGGTCCTGCTGTTGCGGGAACAGTTCGACCAGGGTGCGTCCAGGGGTTGCCACCAGGGCGTCGAGCAACGCGCACCACTGCGCGCTCCAGCGTTGCATCGTCGCTTCGTCGTACAAGGCCGATTGGTATTCCAGCGCCAGCGTCATGTCGCTGCCGTCGTCCTGGACTTCCCAGCTCTGTTCAAACTTGGCGTCGATCGCCGGCAGCATCTGCTCTTCGACGTTCAGCCCCGGCCATTGGCTGCTGTCGACGCGGCCATAGTTGAGGGAGAACAACACCTGGAACAGCGGCGTGCGGTTCAAGTCGCGGTTCTGCGCGATGGCACCGACCAGGGTGGCGAAAGGCAGGTCTGCATGGGCCTGGGCTGCACGCAGGTCGGCTTCGAGGCTGGCGAGCAATTGCTCGGCCGGGGCCCGTTGGTCGACGTCGCTGCGGAGCACCAGGGTGTTGACCAGGCAGGCCAGCAACGTCTGGGTTTGGGCGTGGTCACGTTGGTCCGCCGGGGTGCCGAGGCGAATCTCCCGCTGGCCGCTGTAGCGGGCCAGCAGCGCGCTCAGGGCCGTGGCCAGCACCACGTAGGTGGTCGTGCCGCGCTGACGGGCGAACTGTCGGATGGCTTCGGCACGCTGGGTGCCGAGGCGGACGCTCAGTTGCCGGGCGCGACGATCGGCTTCGGCGCCGCGTGGATGGTCGATGGGCAGGTCGAGCTGGTAGTCGTCCTGGCCCAAGTGGTTTTTCCAGTAGTCCAGGCTGGCATGGCGCCGGGCCTGGGTGTCCGGGTGCTGTTGCCACAGGGCGAAATCGACGTAGTCGATCTCCAGCGGCGTCCAGGCGGGCGACTGCCCGCTGAGGCCGGCGGCGTAGGCCTGGGTCAGTTCGTCGATGAGCAACTGCATGGCCCAACCGTCGGTGGCGCTGTGGTGCAGGCACACCAGCAACAGGTTTTCGTCGCTGCCCTGGCGTTGCAGCAGGTGCGCACGCCAAGGCGCGGCGGCGGCCAGGTCGAACGGTGTCATCAGTTCGTCCTGGGCGTTGGCACAGGTCGCGGCCCAGTCCTGGGTTGCAACGGAAGTGACCGCGAGCGCCGGCCCGTGGTCGTCGATCAGCAGTTGCGGCTCGCCGTCGACGTCGACAATCCGGCTGCGCAGCACCAGGTGGCGCTGGCTGACCTGCTCAAAGGCCTCGCGCAGGACCTGGACCTGCAGCTCGCCGCGCAAGGTCAGGGCGAACGGCATGTGGTATTCGCGGGACTCCGGCACCAGGCGGCTGAGCATCCAGAACCGGCGTTGGGCCAGGCCCAGGGGCAGTTGCGCCGGGCGCGGTTGCGCGGTGATCGACTCAGCGGGCGTGGTCGCTCGCAGATGCTCGACCAGGGCCGCGACCGTCGGTTGGGCGAACACCAGCGGCAAGGGCAGGGACACCCCCAGGCGCTCACGGACCCGGCTGACCAGGCGTGTGGCCAGCAAGGAGTGGCCGCCGAGTTGGAAGAAGTGGTCCTCGATACCGACGACTGAACAGCCCAGCACCTCGCTGAACAGTTCGCAGAGCACGGTTTCAGTGGCATTGCGCGGCGCGGTGCGCGGCTGGTCGCTTTGGCTGTGTGGCAGCGGCGCGGCGGCCAGGGCCTTGCGGTCGAGCTTGCCGTTGCTGTTGAGCGGCAGGCGGTCGAGCTGCACGAAAACGCTTGGCTGCATGTGCACGGGCAGGCTGTCGCTCAAGTCGGCACGCAGGGTCGCCTCATCGGCGTCACCGCACCAGAAACTCACCAGGCGCTGATCCAGCAACAAGGTGGCGGCGTCGCGAACACCGGCCTGGGCCAGCAGCGCAGCGTCGATTTCCCCCAGCTCGATGCGCTGGCCACGCAACTTCACCTGGTGGTCGAGACGGCCCAGGTACTCGATGTTGCCATCGGCCAGGAAGCGGCAGCGGTCGCCGGTGCGGTA
>NZ_FOVS01000086.1:0-1682 GCF_900115235.1 Pseudomonas sp. NFACC24-1 | reverse complement strand
CGGCATCCATGCCGGGATGCCCACTCCACAATGCCTGCGTTCGGCCAGCGTGGTTAACGGGGCGCCGAGATCAACGTCCACCGCGAGGCGGCCTGACAGCCGGCCTGGTTCTCCGGTCGTACGTCGATCCATTGTGGGAGCGGGCTTGCTCGCGAAGGCGGCCTTGTAGCCGACCTGTTTCTTTCGGGTGTACCCGATTCACCAGTTGAAGCAACACGCCTCGTCCTCGTCGAACATTAATCCCGTGGCGAGGGAGCTTGCTCCCGCTGGGGCGCGAAGCGGCCCTAAAAGCAGCGACTCCATTTATCTGACACAACGCGGCGCTTGGGTTGGGTCTGCTGCGCAGCCCAGCGGGAGCAAGCTCCCTCGCCACGGGGTTTGCGGTGGGGCGGAAGGCTGCATAAATCATTCAGGTGCGTAGGAAGGATCCGCTCTCCAGAACGAAAGATCCGACAAGCTTTTAAGGTTGTCCCTCGGAAGTGGGCTCTCTAACCTTTTGCGTGTCGCTGCGAAACAGCGGCCGGGAGTGGGAACCCGAAATTAATAGGTCGTAAGCCTCACGACCATAACGGCAAGTGATGGCTCCAATTTCATCAGGAGCATTCGCATGAACGAAGGAAAGACTGAACCGAATTTCAACAGAACAAATCCATTGGCGGATTTCGACGCCATCGAAGACCTCCTAAAAGACCGCGCCGCCGCCGAGCGCGCCCTCGATCATTACCTGAATCCAAAAAAACCAGAGCCAAGCACCGATCAGCGCATCGATAGCCTGTTTTCAGTCACCGCCAAAGCCGACACCGATACGCTGCTCACCAGTACCTCGGAAACCCTGGCCTCGATAAAAGCCATGGCCGAGGATCTGGCATTCGAAGTGGAGGGCACGCGTCGGAGCGTGGCGTTGGGAATTCATCAGTTGGTGGAGTTGTGCCAGTTGCTGGTGGACAAGGCGTTGGATCAGGTCGAGGCACCGGCCAGTTCGGCCTGCCCGCCCACTTAAGGTCGGGCACCGTCCTGTGGCGAGGTAGCTTGCTCCCGCTGGGCTGCGCAGCAGACCCAAACCTGACACTTCGGTGTGTCAGACAGATTGAGTCGCTGCTGTTGGGGCCGCTTCGCGGCCCAGCGGGGATAAATCCCCTCGCCACAAAGAATGCTCGATTCTCCGTAGGCTCTACTGTGCGGACGTACACCTGATACTTCTGACAGTAGATTTTTGGAGGCATGGTTATAAGGTAGCAACAGGCGCGCTGCTAAGCGGCGATGCCGTATTGAGCTAATCCATGGAGGAGGTGTAGCGATGGCCGCCGAAGAAATCCGTATATCTCTTAACGACTTCGATAAAGACGAAAGCCCGGAGGTTCGGCTCGAGTTTTTTCGTGACAGCAAGAGTTACTTGCTCACCTTTGTCGCTTCTTCCCTGAAGGATGGACGCTACGACAAGGTGGGTATAAAAACCGATTTAAACGAAGATGGCGCACGCGACGAGCGAGATATTGAGTTGCTCACCCAGCTCGCACAGGCGGCTGTGCCTTTGCTGAAGTAAAGACCGTTTGATCGTTCCCACGCTCCGCGTGGGAATGCAGCCCGGGACGCTCCGCGTCCCTTTCCAAAGCCGAACGCGGAGCGTCCGTGGAGGCATTCCCACGCCGGAGCGTGGGAACGATCAGGCGGGTTACTGCAAC
>NZ_FOVS01000087.1:0-1633 GCF_900115235.1 Pseudomonas sp. NFACC24-1 | reverse complement strand
CAGCCTACCACCTTAAACTTGGACAACCAACGCCAAGCTGGCCTAGCCTTCTCCGTCCCTCCATCGCAATAACCAGAAGTACAGGAATATTAACCTGTTTTCCATCGACTACGCTTTTCAGCCTCGCCTTAGGGACCGACTAACCCTGCGTCGATTAACGTTGCGCAGGAAACCTTGGTCTTTCGGCGTGGGTGTTTTTCACACCCATTGTCGTTACTCATGTCAGCATTCGCACTTCTGATACCTCCAGCAAGCTTCTCAACTCACCTTCACAGGCTTACAGAACGCTCCTCTACCGCATCACTTGCGTGATACCCGTAGCTTCGGTGTATGGTTTGAGCCCCGTTACATCTTCCGCGCAGGCCGACTCGACTAGTGAGCTATTACGCTTTCTTTAAAGGGTGGCTGCTTCTAAGCCAACCTCCTAGCTGTCTAAGCCTTCCCACATCGTTTCCCACTTAACCATAACTTTGGGACCTTAGCTGACGGTCTGGGTTGTTTCCCTTTTCACGACGGACGTTAGCACCCGCCGTGTGTCTCCCATGCTCGGCACTTGTAGGTATTCGGAGTTTGCATCGGTTTGGTAAGTCGGGATGACCCCCTAGCCGAAACAGTGCTCTACCCCCTACAGTGATACATGAGGCGCTACCTAAATAGCTTTCGAGGAGAACCAGCTATCTCCGAGCTTGATTAGCCTTTCACTCCGATCCACAGGTCATCCGCTAACTTTTCAACGGTAGTCGGTTCGGTCCTCCAGTCAGTGTTACCTAACCTTCAACCTGCCCATGGATAGATCGCCCGGTTTCGGGTCTATTCCCAGCGACTAGACGCCCTATTAAGACTCGCTTTCGCTACGCCTCCCCTATTCGGTTAAGCTCGCCACTGAAAATAAGTCGCTGACCCATTATACAAAAGGTACGCAGTCACCCAACAAAGTGGGCTCCCACTGCTTGTACGCATACGGTTTCAGGATCTATTTCACTCCCCTCTCCGGGGTTCTTTTCGCCTTTCCCTCACGGTACTAGTTCACTATCGGTCAGTCAGTAGTATTTAGCCTTGGAGGATGGTCCCCCCATATTCAGACAAAGTTTCTCGTGCTCCGTCCTACTCGATTTCACTTCTAAGATCCTTTCGCGTACAGGGCTATCACCCACTATGGCCGCACTTTCCAGAGCGTTCCGCTAAAATCAAAGAAGCTTAAGGGCTAGTCCCCGTTCGCTCGCCACTACTAAGGGAATCTCGGTTGATTTCTTTTCCTCAGGGTACTTAGATGTTTCAGTTCCCCTGGTTCGCCTCTTGCACCTATGTATTCAGTACAAGATAACCATCTTATGATGGCTGGGTTCCCCCATTCAGACATCTCCGGATCACAGTCTGTTTGCCGACTCCCCGAAGCTTTTCGCAGGCTACCACGTCTTTCATCGCCTCTGACTGCCAAGGCATCCACCGTATGCGCTTCTTCACTTGACCATATAACCCCAAGCAATCTGGTTATACTGTGAAGACGACATTCGCCGAAAATTCGATCTTGCTCAAAGAGCAACTCACAAATTTTACCTTAGCCTGATCCGTTACCAGTGAAAGTAACGTCCAGTCTATCTTTCTATCACATACCCAAATTTTTAAAGAACGA
>NZ_FOVS01000090.1:0-1439 GCF_900115235.1 Pseudomonas sp. NFACC24-1 | reverse complement strand
TAAGGCCGAGAGCTGATGACGAGTTACCCTTTGGGTGACGAAGTGGTTGATGCCATGCTTCCAAGAAAAGCTTCTAAGCTTCAGGTAACCAGGAACCGTACCCCAAACCGACACAGGTGGTTGGGTAGAGAATACCAAGGCGCTTGAGAGAACTCGGGTGAAGGAACTAGGCAAAATGGCACCGTAACTTCGGGAGAAGGTGCGCCGGTGAGGGTGAAGCACTTGCTGCGTAAGCCCACGCCGGTCGAAGATACCAGGCCGCTGCGACTGTTTATTAAAAACACAGCACTCTGCAAACACGAAAGTGGACGTATAGGGTGTGACGCCTGCCCGGTGCCGGAAGGTTAATTGATGGGGTTAGCTAACGCGAAGCTCTTGATCGAAGCCCCGGTAAACGGCGGCCGTAACTATAACGGTCCTAAGGTAGCGAAATTCCTTGTCGGGTAAGTTCCGACCTGCACGAATGGCGTAACGATGGCGGCGCTGTCTCCACCCGAGACTCAGTGAAATTGAAATCGCTGTGAAGATGCAGTGTATCCGCGGCTAGACGGAAAGACCCCGTGAACCTTTACTATAGCTTTGCACTGGACTTTGAATTTGCTTGTGTAGGATAGGTGGGAGGCTTTGAAGCGTGGACGCCAGTTCGCGTGGAGCCATCCTTGAAATACCACCCTGGCAACTTTGAGGTTCTAACTCAGGTCCGTTATCCGGATCGAGGACAGTGTATGGTGGGTAGTTTGACTGGGGCGGTCTCCTCCTAAAGAGTAACGGAGGAGTACGAAGGTGCGCTCAGACCGGTCGGAAATCGGTCGTAGAGTATAAAGGCAAAAGCGCGCTTGACTGCGAGACAGACACGTCGAGCAGGTACGAAAGTAGGTCTTAGTGATCCGGTGGTTCTGTATGGAAGGGCCATCGCTCAACGGATAAAAGGTACTCCGGGGATAACAGGCTGATACCGCCCAAGAGTTCATATCGACGGCGGTGTTTGGCACCTCGATGTCGGCTCATCACATCCTGGGGCTGAAGCCGGTCCCAAGGGTATGGCTGTTCGCCATTTAAAGTGGTACGCGAGCTGGGTTTAGAACGTCGTGAGACAGTTCGGTCCCTATCTGCCGTGGACGTTTGAGATTTGAGAGGGGCTGCTCCTAGTACGAGAGGACCGGAGTGGACGAACCTCTGGTGTTCCGGTTGTCACGCCAGTGGCATTGCCGGGTAGCTATGTTCGGAAAAGATAACCGCTGAAAGCATCTAAGCGGGAAACTTGCCTCAAGATGAGATCTCACTGGGACCTTGAGTCCCCTGAAGGGCCGTCGAAGACTACGACGTTGATAGGCAGGGTGTGTAAGCGCTGTGAGGCGTTGAGCTAACCTGTACTAATTGCCCGTGAGGCTTGACCATATAACACCCAAGCAATTTGAATGCTCCAGGCCCCAGGGCGA
>NZ_FOVS01000093.1:0-1130 GCF_900115235.1 Pseudomonas sp. NFACC24-1 | reverse complement strand
CCCGACGGGGTGGGTGGATCCGTTGGGGTTGGTGGATTGCCCGGGGAAGGGTGGGTGTCGGCCGGCGGTTGGGGGGCAGGATCCGGCGGGGAAGGTTCAGGTAGATGAGGGTGAGCCGACGCTGCCGATGACGGCGGAGCAGCGGGCACAGGAGCATGAACTAGCGGAGGCAAAAGCTTATAAGGAGTTAAGGGAGATGGAAGGTTCTATTGATGGTGCTCACTTTCTGGAAAAACACGGTGCGCAGACTACCTTGCAATCGCAAATGGAACGGCTGCAATCTGGTAAAAACCCTACAACGGGTGAAATTGAACGTTATACCAAAGGTAAAAAAAAGGGAGAACCTAAAATCCCTACTGCGGCAACACACTTCATAAGTCATCGAGATCAACTTTATGCGATAAATAGAGCACGGCTTGTTTTCAAAGAAAGTGGTCTGCAGCAATCTCGTGAGCCTATTGAGTTTGGAAGAAAAGTCGGAGAGGGATATAAAAAGGAAGGGTTGGAATATGGCGAGCAAACAAAGGCTGTGGTGATACTGAATGACAAAGGCCTTCCGATAACCAGTTATACGGAATTTGAGTGATGACGAAGTCGTCTGATATGGTTGTGCTAAGAAGTCTCTTATTTGTATTTGATATAGAGAATACGATAGATGAGGCAAGGGAGGAGATTATTGTCTCGAAGGATATCAACGCCGACTCTGAGTTGGTGGAGTTGTTTGATTCCTTGCTTAAAGCTGATTTTTTAACATTTCAATCTCATGAGCGCGAATGGTTTATTGAAAAAATTTCCTTCTATCTGGAAGAGGGGGCGAATTTTGATGAGATATTTTCGAGGATAACCACATATTTCGATGATGATGTTAAGGATCCGCCTCACTTTATGAGAGTTTTGCTGAGCTGCCTCAAGCGCTATCAGTCAGAAGTGGCCGAAAACTCATAACTTAATTTAGAAAGAGTATTTAATCGTTACCTGCTGCGTGAATGCATCCCTAAAGCAGCGAACTCAATCCCTGACACTCTGAGTTGTCTAGTTTGATCGTTCCCACGCTCCGCGTGGGAATGCATCCCGTGACGCTCTGCGTCACATTCAGAAGCGGAACGCAGAGCGTCCCTGGCGACATTCCC